>PWNQ01000119.1 GCA_003557725.1 Bacteroidales bacterium
GGTGATCCACAGGCGACCCAGCCTGCAAGGGCTAATCCCAGCATAAAAATGGTTATTTTCTTGATAATCATAACGCAGAATTTAGTTGGTTTTGAATGGACGAAGATATAACAAATATCATAAACCAGTTTTTTAACGTTATATATTCAGATAACCATAATAATATTTATTTTTGCCCTTTCTTTGGAGTTAGAAACCGTGTTGAAAAATTAAAGATACCAATGAGTAAAAAATTAAAGATAAGAGATATAACCTTACGTGACGGACAGCAGTCGCTGTTTGCCACACGGATGAATCAAAGCCAGGTGGATCAGGTGCTGGAGGAGTACAAAGGTGCCGGTTTTTACGCCCTGGAGGTATGGGGTGGGGCCGTTCCTGATTCGGTAATGCGCTATTTAAAAGAAGACCCATGGGAGCGTCTTGAAAAGATCAAAGCCGGCGTGGGCGATACCTCATTGCTCACGGCCTTATCTCGTGGAAGGAACCTTTTTGGATACAATCCATATCCGGAGAAAGTCATTGAAGGATTTAACCGTCAAGCCATTGAGTCAGGCATTGGAATCATGCGTATTTTTGATGCGCTCAATGATGTGGATAACATGAAGAGCACCATTAAGTATGTTAAGGAAAATGGCGGGCTTGCCGATTGTGCGGTTTGTTATACGGTTGACCCACGCTTCACTACCAGGGAGAAGCTCAAGGCCCTTTTGCGTGGCAAAACCCTTCCTTCCCATGTTTTCACCCTGGATTACTTTGTGGATAAGGCCAAACAGATGGAAGCTTTAGGTGCGGACATGATCACTTTGAAGGATATGGCCGGTCTGATACCCCCGTATAAAACGGCTGAACTGTTCCGGCGGTTTAAGAACGAGCTGAGCATTCCGGTAGACTTCCACACACATTGCACCCCGGGGTATGGCCTTCCCGCTGCAGTGATGGCCATAAAGAACGGAGCCGACATCGTGGATACCGCCATTATGAGCTTTGGTGGCGGACCCGCAGCACCGGCATTTGAACTGGTGAAAGTGTTTGCCGATAAGCTGGGCATAGAAATGGACGTGGACATGAAAGCCGTAAAGCGTATCGATGAAAAGCTGAAAATAATCCGCCAGGACCTTTCTGAATACGATAACTATGACGTGGCGCCAAAAAGCTTCAACCCGGCCACCGATACCCTGCCTCCGGAAATTGAAGGACTATTCGATCAGGCTTTGGAGTATATGGATAAAGAAGTCGAAGAGGAAAAAATGATCCAGGCTACCCAGGCCATTGAAGCATATTTTGGATTCCCGCCACCCAATGAAAACGTAAAAAATGCGGAAATCCCCGGGGGAATGTATACCAATATGCTGTCCCAGCTAAAACAACTGAAGCTGGACCATAAAGTAAACCGCGTTCTGGAGCTGGTGCCTGTGGTCCGGGTAAAAGCCGGATGCCCCCCGCTGGTAACCCCCACCAGTCAGATTGTAGGAGTGCAAGCTGTCAACTGTGTCATCGATGAAAGCGCAGGAAAACCATACTATACCAATGTGTCTACTCAGTTCCGGGAGCTGGTCAAAGGAACCTATGGTAAAACACCAATCCCCATCGACCCCGACTTCCGGGAGAAAATTGCAGGCATACGGGAAGAAAAACCCTACGATGCCTCCGCCTATAAAAAACAGGAAAACCCTGTTCTCCCGGAAGCAGGCGACCGGAAACTGGCAGAAAATGAAAAAGAAGAACTACTGCTGGAGCTGTTCCCTGCCGTAGCCAAACCGTTTCTGAAAGAACGGAAAATCAATGAACACCAGGAAAAAGTGAGAGAAAAAAGAGAAAAAGAGCAAGCCTGGCTTCAAAAAGAAAAAGACAAATATAACACATTGAGCGACAGAGAGAAGTTAGAGCGCCTGCAAAAGGGACTGTACAATTATAAATGGAGTAGCGGCCAGGGGTATATTGACATAGATGATGACGAGGATATGGATACGCCAGGCATCGATGAAGCCACTACATATCTGGGCAAAGAAGAATAATCACCCCCGTTAAAGAACGTTGGTGAACTAAAGCGCGGATATTACTCTTCCTGTGGTGGGCATTGGAATGTACTTATTTCTCTTTCTGCCCTTTGTCTGGTATTTCCATATTTCGCTTTGTGCAGGTATTCACATCCCTCCTCCATTTGGCCCAGTGTGGCGTGGGCACTACCCAGCTGGAGGTAAAACATGGCTTCTTGCTCCCGGTCATCTTCTTCCGATTCTTCCAGCAGTTCAAGGCCTTTTCGGGCTTGTTCAATGGCTTGGGAGTATTGATACAGCCTATTCTTTGTCAAGGAGATATAATAATACGAGTAAGATTCGGAGGGGTTAAGGTCTCTGGCTTTTTTGAATAATTCCAGGGCCTGTTCATTTTCCTGATTAGACAGGGCGTTAGCTCCGATGCGCCAGTAGTAGCTTTGGGCCATTCGTACCGCCCTTTCTTCCACGGCATGGTCTTGATTTTCCCTGGCCACTTCAATGGCATCTTCCAGGGCCGCGATCATGCGGCTGTTATTATCCATGCTGCGATAAGCCAGTGCCATCTCCAGGTGTGCCCTTGACCATTGTGGGTCCAGCTTCAGTGCTTCGCCAAAGTGGTCTACCGCCTTTTGATAGTCCATCATATCCATTGCATCAGAGGCCGACCGGAAGTATGCCCTGGGCAACAATTGCTGGGCCCGGTCTTTAATCTCTTCACTTTCGTAGGCTTCAGCCACCTCTATGGTTTCTTTGAACCGGTCGATGGCCATATCGGTACGCTTTTGCTGATATAGCCGCTGTGCAGACAGAAAGTAAAATGTGGGGAGGTGGTTGCTGGCCCTTCCCTTAAGCTCTTCTATCTGTTCTTTGATCTGCCCCTCCAGGACATCGGCTTCCAATAGGGAGTCGGCAGCGGTTAAAAAATATTCCAGAGAATCTATGGATTTATCCACGTCATCCCTAAAATTTTGCACAGCCCAGTTGTACGCATTGGCTGCTCGTTGCGGGTCTTGCGCCTGCAGAAAAGGATTTGCCGTTATTACCAGAAGCAAAACCAAGCTTAATTTCAGAACTTTTGTCGTTTGCATAATAGCGAATTATTGGGTTCGTATATATTTTTTACAATAATCATTCCAAATTATTCCATCCATTGAGAAACTTCCTGAGGTGTGGGGTTCTTCAGATCCAGTTTTTTCTTCTTCTTTAGCCCACAGAGGGTGTTATGCAGCTTATTGGAGTTTTGCATTTTCAGTTGTTCCAGGGTATTTATGCCCGCTTCTCTCACCAGGGGCACCCATTGGGTGGGCACGCCTGCATCTTCAAATTCTTTGTCGCTATCGGTCTGGGGCTTTTCTTCAGCTTTCATTTGGGGAAAGAAGATCACATCCTGGATAGATTTGGCATTGGTCATGATCATGGCCAGGCGGTCGATGCCGATGCCCAGCCCTGCGGTGGGGGGCATCCCATACTCCAGTGCCCGGAGGAAGTCTTCATCCAGCACCATGGCTTCATCGTCACCCCGCTGGCCCAGCTCCAATTGCTTTTCCAAACGGTTTCGCTGATCCACAGGGTCATTTAATTCAGAAAAGGCATTACATATCTCTTTTCCGTTGCATATGGCTTCAAAGCGCTCGGTCAGCTCTTCATTATCCCGGTGTTTCTTTGCCAGTGGAGACATCTCTACGGGATAATCGGTGATAAAGGTGGGCTGAATAAGATGAGACTCCACCGTTTCACCAAAAAGCTCATCGATGAGCTTTCCTTTACCCATAGATGCATCCACCTCCACATTTAGCTTTTCAGCTGTCTTGCGCAATTCCTTCTCTCCCATATTTGATATATCCACTCCCGTATACTCCCGGATGCTTTCAAACATGGTATATCTTTTCCATGGCCTTTTAAAGTCTATGATATTTTCCCCCACTTTCACCTTAGTGGTTCCGTGCAGCTCTACAGCCACTTTCTCCAGCATTTCCTCCACCAGCTCCATCATCCATTGATAATCTTTATAGGCCACATAAAGCTCTACCTGTGTAAATTCGGGGTTATGAAACCGGCTCATCCCTTCATTACGAAAGTCTTTAGCAAACTCAAATACTCCTTCATATCCGCCCACGATAAGTCTTTTTAGGTAAAGCTCATTGGCAATACGCAGGTAAAGAGTCATGTTTAGGGTATTGTGATGGGTCTTAAAGGGCCTGGCGGCAGCGCCTCCGTAGATAGGCTGCAAGACAGGCGTTTCCACTTCCAGATAGCCTTTATTGCTTAAGAACGAGCGCATGGTGTTCACCATTATGGTGCGCCTGGCAAAGGTATCTCTGATCTGTGGGTTTACAATAAGATCCAAATAGCGCTGCCGGTAGCGCTGCTGGCTATCGGTAAAGGCATCATAGACCTTCCCGTCCTTCTCTTTGATCACAGGCAGGGGCCTTAAGGATTTGGCCAATACCCGGAAAGATTGTACATAAACAGTGGTTTCCCCCATCTGTGTTTTAAACACATATCCTTTAACGCCAATGATATCACCAATATCCAGCAATTTCTTAAACACCACGTTATACATGGTTTTATCTTCTCCGGGACAAATATCATCCCGTTTAAAATACAGTTGGATCCGTCCATCTTTATCCTGAAGTTCCACAAAAGAAGCTTTACCCATAACCCTTCGGCTCATGATCCGCCCTGCCAGCGATACTTCCTGATATTGGCGTTGGGTTTCCGGAGTATATCCTTCTTTAATGGACTTGGTGGTGGTATTAACAGAGTATTCATCCGCGGGATAGGGGTCAATTCCCAGGGCTTCCAGCTGGCTTAATGCCTGTCGGCGCACTTTTTCCTGTTCGCTGTAGGTTCTTTCCATCCTAAAAAAATTTTTGCAAAGATAATAAAATGAGCACGCATCTCCCCTTCAACATGGGCATATTGCAGTAAAAAACGCCCCGAAAGGCAAGGCTTTCGGGGCGTTGTACCCAGGGCCGGGGTCGAACCGGCACGGGTTACCCCACTGGTGTTTGAGACCAGCGCGTCTACCAGTTCCGCCACCTGGGCATCCCTTGTAATGGAATGCAAAAATAATGCAATCCCCAATACCTTCCATGAGTTTTTTATATTTTTTTTGTTCCCACAAAATTCCCTGCAAATTGCTTACTTTTGCAACCGCCTAATCACACATCCGTACCATTTATGTCACATGTAAATATTTTTTCAGGCCGTGCTACCCGCTATCTTGCGGAAGAAATAGCCGAAAGCTATGGCACATCGCTGGGGGAAGTTGTTATTAGCACCTTCAGTGACGGTGAATTTCAGCCTTCTTATGAAGAGACTATCCGTGGAAATGATGTATTTATCGTTCAGTCCACCCATTCTCCGGCGGATAATCTACTGGAGCTGTTGTTAATGGTTGATGCTGCACGCCGTGCATCGGCACGCCGTATAGTAGCACTTATCCCCTATTTTGGATATGCCCGTCAGGACCGTAAGGACAAGCCCCGGGTATCCATTGGAGCCAAGCTGATCACCAATTTGCTGGTGGCCTCCGGAGTGGACCGTATTATCACCATGGACCTGCACTCCGACCAGATACAGGGATTTGTAGATACCCCGGTAGACCACATGTACGCTTCTTCCATCTTCGTTCCCCATTTAAAAAAGATGAACCTCCCCGATATGGTAATCGCCACTCCCGATACCGGAGGAACAAAGCGGGCGGCAGCCTACGCCAACTTTTTGAATGCCCCGTTGGTGATCAGCTTTAAACAACGATCAAGACATAATCAGGTGGACAAGATCACTATCATCGGCCAGGTAAAAGATAAAAACGTGATCATCGTGGATGACATTATCGATACGGCGGGAACCGTCTGTAAAGCCGCACAAATCATGATGGACCAGGGCGCTAAAAGCGTAAGAGCCGTTTGTACCCACCCCGTACTATCCGGAAAAGCATACGAAAATATTGGCCATTCGGTTATCAATGAGCTTATCGTCAGCGATACCTTGCCCAGCAAACCACTGGAAAATATCACCGTGCTCAGTACAGCCCACTTGTTTGCTGATGTGATCAAAAGAGTGCATAACAACCAATCCATCAGCACCCATTTTGAATTTAAAACCATCCTGTAATTATCCCAAAAAACCACATGGTGCCTGTAAAAAGGGCCGCCAGCGTGCAAAGCCGGAAAAAACAGAAAATAATTGGCACTTTATATTGATTCCCGGATTTTTTATTACTTTTGCGCTCTGATTTTTCAGATGGCAAAATAAATAAAGCCACCCTTTTCTGCGGTCCGTTTGCCCTTACAGAAAGTGCAGATGCACACCGGGAAAACACACATATGTAAGAGGAATAAAATTTTTGAGCACATGAAAACAGTAGAACTGAAAGCATCCCAGAGAGAAACTGTGGGTAAATCCGAGGCCAAAAGGATCCGTACCAACGGCGGAATCCCGGCCATAGTCTATGGCGGGGAAAAAGAACTGTCCATCTCTGTGGACTATAAAGCAATGGAGAAAATAGTTTTTAACCCGGACCGGCACTTTATCATTATCGACCTGGACGGCAACAAATATAGCACCATCATTCAGGAATTGCAATTTCATCCGGTTACCGACAAGTTAATCCATATTGATTTTCTGGAGTTCTCCGGTAACGAGCCCATAGTGATGAATATCCCTGTGCGTACCAAAGGGGTATCTCCCGGTGTTCAGGCGGGAGGAAGCCTGTTCTCCAAGATGCGTAATGTGCTTATCAAAGCCCTGCCAAAGGACATGCCCGAAGTGGTGGAGATTGATATTTCTGAGCTGTCCATAAACATGGCGGTTCACATCAAAGACCTGCCCTCAGAAAACGTGGAATATCTGGCTTCACAAAACTCCACCGTTATTGCCATCGTGGCAGCGCGCGACACTGTTCTGGATGATGATGAGGAAGGGGAAGGGGAGGATGAGGAAGAAGACGCTGAAGGTGAAGGCGAAGGAAGCGGAGATTCCACAAAAGAAGATAAAACAGGAGGAGAATAGTATTCTTCTTAATTATTTTTATACCAAAGCCGGAGTTTTTAGCTCCGGCTTTTTTTATCCGGGGCTTAAGGATCAAAGCTTCCGATAGAGTAGCCGCCATCCACGGGGATCACCTGCCCGGTGATATAGCTGGCGGCGGGCATACACAAAAAAGCCACCAGGGAAGCCACCTCCCGGGGTTGAGCTACCCGTCCCAGGGGAGTTCTTTCTTCTACCTTGCGGCGATATTCCGGGTCATCCAGTAATGGCTTTACCAAATCCGTCTCCGTAAACCAGGGAGCCACTGCGTTCACACGCACATGTGGCGCCAACTCACCCGCAAGACTACGGGTAAACTGATTGATCGCTGCCTTGCTGATGGCATACACCAATCCCGTCTTAATATGCATCATCCCGGCGATGGAAGAAGTGTTCACAATACAAGGAGAACAGCCCTCCAAAAGCATGGGAATCATTAACTGACTTAAATGATACGTGGAGCGCACATTGTTCTTAACGATAATATCATACTCCTGACCACAATACTGGGGAAAGTCTTTACGGATATTTGACCCTGCATTGTTGATCAATATATCCAAAGCCCCCCAGCGCTTATCCACTTCTGTCATTAGCTTCCGGCGGGAATTCTCCTTGGACACATCACAAACCATGGTGTGTACCTGGTCATGAAACCCGTTATCCCACTGTTCCTTTTTAAACACTTCCAGATCCTGGGGTGTCCGGGCTACTACAAAAACATGGGCGCCAAGGTTGAGAAACTCCCTGGCAATAGCCAGGCCGATCCCCCTGGTACCCCCTGTGATCAATGCCTTACGCCCTTTTAATCTCCATTTTTTATACTTCATGGGTAATGGTTTATCATTTGTCAACGCTTTAATACCTAACCTGTAATAACCCTCTGAAAAACACCACCCCCGCTGGAGATCAAAAGTGCCCATTTATAACGGCCTCACAGGTTATTCCACCCCAAATATCATTCCAGCACAAATGTCCAGTCCCGTTCCCCCACAGAAAAATCGGTGACATATTCCATGTGCCACAAGGAATCTGAAACGGGCATCATCTCCAGCAGCAGTTGATCTGCCGTATCGCCATACATCTTATACACTCTGATCCACTGAAAGCTTTTTTCCGGCGTGGGGTTCTCTTCGGTAAGCTTATGCCCATGAAAACGAACCATGCTATCGGGAAAAAGGATGCTGGTTAGCCGGGTGTCACCGTCCAAATCCTCACTAACCTTGTATTGGAGGTAGACTTCATCGCTGGTGCGGTTGTCAAAAAAATAATTGGCGTACCCTGCGGGCCCTTTCAAGTCATAGTCGCAGGAAAAAAAGAACCCCATCATTAAAATAATTCCGGCAATCCAATATTTCATATTTGCTTTATTCATAATAGCCTTTTATTTACTAAATTGTACTTCCACACATGGGTTCCCTTTGCACCCAATCCCTGCACCATCCGGCACTCTGAAGCACCATCGCGCCGTCAGTCCAGGTTATAGGTAATGGTAATATTATTTTTCTTTTTTTCGTGTGGAGTCGAATGGTTTTTGTCTTGTTCTTTGGCATATTCATAGGAGTATTTGGGTTCTTCAGGGAGTTTGAACCGGATTCGTGTTTTATATCCGGCCCTGACCCTCACGCCCTGTTTCCGTGTTTTATCAAACCGGACCAGCCGGATCAGGCGCAAAGCCTCTTCATCGCATCCATAACCCAGTCCTTTTTGCACTTCCGCCTCCTGTACCTTTCCGTTATCATCCACGGTAAACCGTACATATACTAACCCTTCCACGCCGTGCTTTTTCGCCAGGGAAGGATAGCGCATATTTTTTTCTATGATGCTGCGAAATGCTTCCGTGCCACCGGTGAGGGTGGGAAGGTCCAAAAAATCCTTTTCTTTTTTCGGCTTTCGCATATACAAACTGGGTTATCCCGGGATGCTACCATGGATACACCTGATACAACACCCGGCTGATAAGCACTACGCCTGAAACCATCAGCACTACACCCACCGCCTTGTTAAACCAACCCATCAGCCATGGTTTCATATACATTTTAATCTTATTACCCACGTAACTTTTAAACAAATCGGCTGAGAACACCATCAGCATGGTTCCGGTAAAAAACATGAACACATTTTTGTTTCCAACCCCATAGTTAGTTGTCACATAGCTCATTATCCCCATCCAGAAGATAATCAGGAAAGGATTGGCGATATTTAGGAAAAAGCCTTTAACCACATGGCTGTACTTTCCCGGGGCTTCAGGGATATACTGTTCTCCCTTTCTTTGCCTCTCCAGTGCAGAGACTGGTTTTTTTGTAAAGGTAACCACGCCAAATATCAACAGGATGGCAGCTCCTAAAATGCCCACCATAAGTTGGTTTTCCGGTGTGCTAATAAGGCGGGAAATGCCCAGATAGCTAAGGAAAATGATCAATATATCACTGAGGGATATTCCCACAGCCATAAAGGCTCCTGCCCTGAACCCTTTGCTGACACTGGTTTGCAGCAACGAGAAGAAGGCGGGCCCCAACGTTATTGTGATCATCAACCCAAATATGGCTCCTTGTAAAAACGGATGCATGATTTATTAACAACTCCCTTTATTAACGGCTTCAAAATTAAAACTATTTTCAGGGATAGGCATAATTATTTTGCATGGAACCATGCCACCCTTTAACGTTCCTGATTAGCATCTTTTTAGCTTTCATCCTCGAACAATCTGGCGGCCAATCCGTCTGCATGCAGCAGTCCCGGAGCGGTGAGCCTGATATGGTTGTTTTCCAGCACCGACAATCCATGGCCAGGCAGCTTTCTATACCTTCGGATCAAGTTATTATGAAGCTCCCGGCCAAACTTTCCGGCCACCTCCTGCAGGTTGATCCCCCGGCAGGTCCTTAAGCGAAGCATAACATACTCATTAAACATCTGTCCGACAGTAAGCATCTCCCGCCCGGCCATCACATGGTTGTCCCTGATCCCCCGCATATATTCTTCTACGGAGGAAACGTTCCACGAGCGCTCTGTCCCATTATAGGAATGCGCCGAAGGCCCTGCCCCCAGGTAGGGTTTTAACAGCCAATAATTGCTGTTATGGCGGGAATGCATGCCGGGGAAAGCATAATTGGACACCTCATAATGCTCCATCCCTTTGCCTTTAAGATAGCCGGACAGATACAAAAAGTGCCGGGCCGCCAAATGGGGGGAGACGCCTTCCTTCTGTCTGGCCCCGATATATGCCTTTAACGGGGTTCCCTCTTCAACCGTGAGCGCATATGCCGAGATATGGGTTACCGGATACTGAAGCAGCCGGTTCACATTCTCCGTTAGCATGCGGGTAGTCTGGCCGGGAATGCCATAGATCAAGTCCGCACTGATGTTATTAAACCCCGTAGCCTCTGCCCATTGCAATGCCTGGCACACGTTCTCCACTTTGTGTTGACGCTCAAGATACGAAAGGTCTTGAGAAAAAAACGACTGAACGCCCAGGCTCAGCCGGTTTATCCCGGCAGCCCTAAACCCTTTAAGAAGGGACGGGGTAATATCGTCAGGATTAGCTTCCATAGTGACCTCAAGCCCTTCCTGCTGAACCCGGTAGTGCTTGTAAATCTGGTCCATTATCTTCTCAATATCTTTTGCCGCCAGCAATGACGGCGACCCGCCTCCAAAGTAAATGGTATGAACGGCTCCGGAAAAGTAGCCCTTTCGTTGTTCCAACTCCCTATTTACAGCCTCTGCATAGCCTTCCCCATACTGGAATGAATCAGTGGAAAAAAAGTTGCAATAGGGACATTTCCGTTTACAAAAAGGCACATGTATGTATATTCCGGCCATGCTACAGAGACATTTTGGGGATTATGCGCCGGGTTTTCATTTCCCGGTAATAGTTAAACTGGCTGGCAGCAAGGCAGGAGTGCACCGGAATAACAGGAAGGGATTGCCCGGGGAGGATCTGTTGGGCCTGGCCATGAGTGGCCCGGATAATCCCATGCTCCTGAGATAGCGCAATCACCTCCATTGTTTCCTTTATCCCGGCAGGCATATTCTCTGCATAAGCATGATTGGCCGCCACTACATGGCCATAAACAGGCTCTCCTCCGTTTATGGATAAATATTCTTTGGAAAGATGAACGGCCCCTCCGTGGATCACCACCTGCTTCCTTTGAGGATAGGAAGCCACTACAGGGCATAGCAAGTGTAAGGCGATTTCTTCAGGATCACATGCTCCCAGGTTGAGCTGCATAAGGTCATAGAAAACAAAATTTCCCGGCCGGGCTTCATCAATTCCTTCAAAATCAGCACCCAAAGACAATGAAGGGGTGTCTCCATACGAAACACAGGCCCCGGGATACCGGGCTTTAAGCTTTTTGATATGCTGCAGATTCCTTGCAAGGGCTTCCCCCACCGCTGACTCTCCGGAGCAGTGGTAGGTTTCCCCTGCATGCACTGCAAATCCGCCAAACTCAATGAACTGGTTTTGCTGCAGGTGCTGAACCACCTGCCAGATCTTTTCTTCCTCCCATACCCCTATCCCGGTGCGATGATGACCTGTATCTATTTCTACCATTACCTTTACCGGCTGGCGGATCATGGAGAAAAACCGGAGGCTGTTTGGGTCGGACAGGAACAGGGTGAGGGACACCTGTTGGGCCAAACGGTTGTATTCTTCTGCTTGTGCAGGGATCAGGGGAAAAGCGATCAATATATCCTTCCACCCATGGCGGGCGAAATACCAGGCCATTTTTAATGAAGATACAGCGCAGCGGGATATATGATGGTCGCCAAACCAGGATGCCACCTCCGCACACTGATGGGTTTTAAAATGTGGCCGCAACTGCATCCCGTAGTGAAGGGCCTTGCGGCTCATCTTCTCAATGTTCCTGCGGACAACCTCCTCATTAATATATAGCTCCGGGGATTCTGTCATGGCTTTGCCTTTTTCAGCATAATGCGAAATGTGGTTCCCTTTCCCAGGACGGAGCTTTTCACATATATTTTCCCTCTGTGATATTCTCTGATTATCCTCTTGGAAAGGGACAGTCCCAGCCCCCAGCCTCTGTCCTTACTGGTATATCCCGGGTCGAATACGGTTTGGTGTTTATTTTTCGGGATTCCTTTTCCGGTATCGGTAAAGTCAATAAATACGTGGCTGCTATTTTCATAGATATTAATAGTGATCTGGCCGGAATGATCGATGGCATCCACGGCATTTTTGGACAGGTTTTCAATAACCCATGTGAACAAGTGTTTGTTAATGGGCGCCTTAATAGGCTTGTCCAATGGGCGGTTAATGGTATATTCGATTTTTGGGGAGGTTCTCTTTCTCATATACTCGATGGACTGAGTGATGATGGGCACCACGTCTTGATTAACCAGAGTGGCCTGGCTTCCGATTTTGGAGAATCGGTCTGTGACCATATCCAGTCGTTGCACGTCTTTTTCGATCTCTTCCACGATTTCCGTTTCTACCTCTTTCACTTTAAGCAGTTCCAGCCATGCCAGCAGGGATGTGAGGGGAGTTCCCAGCTGGTGTGCCGTTTCTTTAGCCAGTCCTACCCATACCTGATTCTGTTCCGATCGTCGTGCCACGCTGAAGAGCAGGTATGCCACTAAGAAAAACAGCACGATGATGGCAAACTGCACATACGGGTAATATCGCAGCTGCACCAGCAGGGCAGAGTCGCGGTAAAAGATATATTGTGTTCCTTTATCGGCCAGTTGGATTGTGATGGGCGTGTTAGAAGATGCCATACACTCCACCAGTTCCTTTATTTGTGCTGTGTCCCGGGCATTTTCAGGGTCCAGGTTCCCCCAGGCTTTAAGCTCTGTCAGTGATGAGTCCATAATGATCACCGGTGCCGTGGACGAGTAATTGTTAACCACATCGTCAAAAAAGGATTGAATGAGGTCATCCAACACTCCTCTCAGACGGGTGTAAAGCAAAGACTCTTTATAGTATATAAGCTGTCCATAAGTATCTTCCAGCGGGGGGTATTGGGTAAACTCTTCTTTCAGTGTGCCACGAAGCACCGCCACGGTATCCGGGTTGAAGTCTACATTAGCAGCGGTTTGAATGCTGTCATTCATGTCTGTAAGGATAACGGGCACATTTTCATTTCCGGAAATAATATCCAGATAAAAGGTAAGGTCTTCATTTTCATTTGCCTCAATAAGCCTTCGGCTGGCTTCCGCCCATATCTCCACTCTTTTGCGCTCTTCTTTACGTATTTCCTGGAAAAAATCTTCTGTATAGTTCACCAACTCGGCCTTACGCTGGATAGCATTGGCCCAGATGCGCACCCGGTTCCGCTCTTCCTGGGCAATGCGGGCTATCATCATATCGGTAAACCACAAAGACAGGGCAATGATCACCATCCCTGCCAGCAGCAGAATGATCTTCCATCGTCGTTTTTGTGAATAGATGCTAACTTTCAATTATTCTTCCTCCCATTCTATGATAAACTCGCCTTGTTCTCTTTTTTCCAGCCTGGCTTTCTCCTCTTCCTGTTGTGCTCTTCGCTGTTCTCTTTCTTTTCTTCGCTCGGATTTTTCCCTGTGGTCCAAAGTGGTATCCCCCCTGAACAGTCCCAGTTCGTCGTGCAGCGACTGCCTGACCGACTGCCGCTGTGCCCTCATTCCATCCTGGACCTCAGTGGCCAGCGACTTGGCATCATAGGAAAAGCGCGGATCCTCCAGGGGTCCGTGAACTTTTATAAATAGCTTGATCCCGGAAAACCCTCCTTCATCCCTGATCTCCCCAAACTCTGAATGTTCCGGTTTACTCCTCTGAGCTATTCCGGACAGCAACTGGGACAGCAGCATTTCCACATAGTACTCCACTTCATTATCAAGGGTATGGCTTCCCCTCAGCTTCATGTTTCCTGCATTGGAGCGTACTTCCATTTGAGGAATTGTGATCACCATGTCTTTTAAAGAGATGCTGTTCTCCAGGGTTTTAAATTCCACCTGAGCCAGTTGAGAGATATTGAGAAACCGGGCCATCCTTTCCAAAGGCTCAAAGTTTTGCAGTTGCCCATTGTCTATTTTTAGGTCAGCCTGAGCAATAAAGCTATTTTGTATTGGCTTCAGAGACCTGGTAAAGCGGGCGGAAAACTGAAAGTTGCTGGTAAGCTCTCCGGAGATGTTTTCATGTGTGATGGCCTCCTGGTTCAGGTTTTCCAATTGATACAGGGCCTGCTCCATTTGCACCTTGTGGAGGAAGGCCTCTCCGTTCACATATACATCCTGGCCCGCTTTGGCTGATACGGTTCCCTTCCCCACCACTTCTCCTTCCATGCTATTCATTTTCATCTGGCTGAAATAGAGCACCTGGTTCTTCATGCGGGCGTTGCCCTGCACATTCTGTCCCCGGAATTTTCTGAAGGCAATATTATGGGCTTCCATAGCAAAGTTAAAAGAAATATTCCGTGGCAAGTCCAGATAATATTCATCTGCCTGGGACTGTTGGAGGCCTTCAGGTCTGAGCAGGTCATCAATGCGCAGGTTTTTGGAGCGGAAGTCGGCAGCAATATGCAGGTTTTCATTCTTGAAGAGCATGAATGGCAGAAGATTATACAAGCTTCCCTTGATATAAAAGTCATTCTCACCGTTGATGTATCCGCGAAGCTCCCGGACGGTCACATCCCGGTTTGTAAAGGAAAGGTTTCCGGAAAGACTTCTGGCTTCCAGCTGGCTTCCTTTCACTTTGATTCTGGCGCCACGAACGGATACGGTACCATTGGCCCGGCTGTCCCTAAAGTCTTCCGGTTGCAATGCAAAGATATTTTCAGGCTTAAAAGCAAAGTCCAGGTCTGCTTCCACCTGGCCTTGTGCCGTTTCCACGGTATCCAGCCCGGCAAAGTCTCTCACTTTCCCAATGTCCAGGGATGCCTTTGTATATAGTTCGATGGCGGGTCTGTCCAGCTCTCTGGCGCGGAACCGGCCAGAAAAAGGCTGCCCCGAAAAATTGCCCTGAAATTGCTCCACATTTAATACCGAAGTGGCTGCACTATTCTTCTCTCCGTTGGAAAAGGTGCCCTTAAAGGCCAGCCCTTCCAGGGCTACTCCCGAGTTAATATGCTCCATCTTCCCGTTGGCCAGAGAGAAGCGGGAGCGAATATGGGGCATAACAGCATAGCTTCCCTTGATGTAAATGTGGGCAGTCCCGTCTCCGTCAATCCTGTATGGGCTCACCACAGCCCCATACTGTTCAGGAAGGTCGCCGATGAGCTTATGGATATCTATCCGGGAAGCATGCATATGAAGGTCTGCCTTACGCTCCTGCCCAAACCCCACCAACCCTTCCAGGTCCATGGAGAGGCTGTTGAAGGTGACCCGGCTCTGGGTAAACTGCACCCTTTTCTCCTCATTGGAAACATCCATCTGAAGCGCCATGGTTATCCGATCCTGATTAGACCAGGTAAAGTCCTTGTCAGTCAACTTGTGCAAGACCATCTCCCCCTCTGTACTCATGGTATAAGCCAGAGAAGAAAACTGCCCCCGGGCACGCATATTATTAATGGTCAGCTGGGCTCCCTGCCGGTTTTTATCATCCTGCCAGGAAACAGAAATATTTTTAAACACAATATTATCCAGACTCATTTGAAGTTCAGCAGCAGTAGTATCGGGGGCCGGAGATAATAAATGGTTAAAGTTTGCTTCTCCATGTTCATTGACCACCAGAGAAATATCGCCGTCGGCTACTTCCATGCTGGTGAGGCGGTAGTTTCCGCGTAACAAGTCCAGCACATTAAATTTAAAGAACATCCCTTTGGCCCGGAAGATATAGGCATCTGCTGCCAGGGGGTCCACAACCCGCGTATCTTTAAAAACCACAGAAGCATTGGGGAACGTACGCCAGAGAGTGAAGTCAATCTCGGTATATACATCCGGGATAACATGTCTTTCCACTTCATCCTTAATAAGTGCGACCATTATATCCTTGTAATTATGCTTCAGATATAATGACAATGCTATAAGAAGGGCGCCTGTAATAAGCACCGTCAGGAGTATCCCCTTCCAGATAAGCTTCTTTCTATTTTTGGCCATTATAATATATAACTAATTCCTTGTAATGATATTATATCATTTTAAGATAGTTCACCTCCTTTGGGGTCAGGAACCGCCATTTCCCTCTGGGGAGGTCTTTTTTCGTAAGCATGGCAAACTGGGTACGGTCCAGTTTTTTCACCTCGTATCCCAGGTGTTCAAAGATTCTTCTCACGATTCGGTTTCTCCCGGAGTGCAGTTCAATTCCCACGATTTTTTTATTCAATTCGGGGCTGACCCATGCCACGGCATCGGCCTGAATAAACCCGTCGTCCAGTTCTATTCCCTGGGAGATGGTCACCAGGTCTTTCCGGTATACTGGTTTATCCAGGTGTACTTCATATATTTTTCTCACCTTAGAGGAGGGGTGGGTGAGCTTATCTGCCATTTTTCCGTCGTTGGTAAGCAGCAGAAGCCCGGAGGTGTTTCTGTCCAGCCTTCCCACGGGCACCACTCGTTCAGGACAGGCTTTGTGCACCAGTCCGGCAACGGTCTTTCTTCCCTGGGGGTCATCCATGGTGGTGATCACATCCCGTGGTTTGTTGAGCAGCAGATAGCGGTCCTGCTCCTGCCTCAGGATACGTGAGTCCAGGGCCACCGTATCTCCATCTTTTACTTTTGTGCCCAGCTCTTTCACCACTTTTCCATTCACCCGGATCTTGCCCGAAGTGATCAGCTTGTCTGCCTCCCGGCGGGAACATACCCCTGAGTTGGCAATATACTTGTTGAGCCGAATAGAATCTTTCTCCTCACGGGGGTCTTTACTTTTCATTATGTATGGTTTTCTGGCGTAAATTTGTATATACCCTTGTTTTACTGTCTTTTAAATACTTCGCTGGCCACAAATATGCTGACCGGATCTCTACTGCCGCCAAGCCTGCAAAGATAATAAACCCGCCACGGACTAAGGAAAAAATAAACTCCCATGGATGTGGTTATTGGAGCAATTGCTGCAAACAAAACAGGGGTGCCGGATGTTTAACAAATGGTTTGGATATTTACCCGTTTACCACTATGACGCTAATCATAAAATCCTGCATATATGTCAACGGAAATGATCACCTTAGCCACTTTGTCCCACTCTCGTGCCCAGCTGCTGAAGGCCATGCTGGCCAGTGAAGGAGTGGAGTCGTTCCTCACCAATATCCATCGCATACAAGGTTCTGCCCCGGCGGCCCGGGTGAAGATCCATGAGAAGGATATCCCTTTGGCCATGAAAATCATGCGATCCATGGAGCAGGAATACGGGCCCGATGAAGTGGAGCAGGAGCACCAGGAAACCACAGACCGTATCCTGGTCCCGGTGGACTTCTCCCCCGCATCAGACAAAGCAGCGGAGCTTTCTGTCTCCCTGGCCCAGCGAACAGGAGCAGATATAAAGCTGTTTCATGCCTATTTTAACCCCGCCCTGGGAATGACTCCCTTTAATGAAACCCTCACCTATCAGGATGTTGCCGTATCTCACCTGCGCGATTTACATATGAACGCCAAAACACGACTGCTGGAAATGACCAAAGAGGTGAGAGAAAGAGTAAAAAGTAAAAACCTGGACCAGGTGGATGTGAACTACTACCTGACCATGGGCGAGCCCGCCTCTGAAATTATTCGCATAAGCAAACAGTATAAACCCAATGTGATCGTTATGCCCATTGGACATACAGAAACTACCGACAATAGCCTGATTAGCTCCGTAACTGCTAACGTGATCGACAATAGCGACTACCCCACTCTGGCAATCCCGGAGAACTTCACCAATCCAACCCTGGAAAATATAGATAACATATTGTATATTACTACTTACGACCAGAGAGAGCTAAAGGCGGTGAAAAACCTTATGCGACTACTGGCTCCACTGAAAAATGCCTCCGTGCATGTACTGCATATCTATGAAGATGAAAACCCTGCCGCAGCTGAATATCAAATGGAGCAACTACGCAAGTTCTTTACCCGATACACTAAAGTGACCTTTACCGGAAAAAACCTGCAATGCAAAAGCAAAGACAGCGTAAAAAATATCAATAACTATATTGAAGAAAATCAAATTCATATCCTCTCCCTGGTCAACTATAAGCAGAACCTTATCAGCAGGCTGTTGTATCCGGGGATTGCAAGAAAAATGGTCTTTCACAGCAAAACACCCTTGCTGGTATTTCCCGGTGGAAAGCGATAACTCCCCACTTAACCCGCCTTCATGCCGCATCCGCCTATAATCCGGGAGCAAACGCTCCCTCCAGGTGGGTCACCCTTCGCTCCGTTGAGTTTAATATCACACCGATAACATCAAACCGGGCCTCCTTATGGATGTTATGCCTGAGAATATAAGCATTGGCCGCCCGAATAATGATACGTTGCTTGGCCCTGTTCACAAAAGCCTCAGGAGCACCAAAATAACTGCTCTTTCGGGTTTTTACCTCCGTGAAAATAACTTCATTATCCGTTTCTGCAATGATATCCACCTCCTCTTTGCCAAACTTCCAGTTGCGCTCCAGAATTCTATACCCCTTGCCGGCCAAATGACTCACCGCCAAATCCTCCCCCCGATTGCCCAAATCATGAATATCAGACATAATAACTTATCTTTTTAACCTTATCTTTTTAACCTTGAGGCCGGTCTAAAAACACAAATATCTTACACCCGCTGAAAACCAAAAGTACCCTTTTTATACTGGACTCAAACATTCAAACCTGTTCTGAAAGTGCATTATCACACTTCGAAAAACGCATTGCCTTTCAAAACCATTTCACCAAATTACAAAAAAAAATCAATACGGGAGCTATTTTTTTGCCCCGGATGGGGACAAAAACCATAATCATCTGCTATTCATTGATTTACATGCCAGTCATTAGCAGTATAGCCCAAAATCCAGTTCTTTATTCTCAATGCGGATCTTTCGTCCCAAAATAAGGGTAAGGTTTGGCTCCAAATGGCCGGCAGGGATTCCGAAGATTACCGGAAAAGGCAAATGACAAGTGTTTTCCAGGATAATCTCCCGTGCATTTTTTCCGAAAGGAACGGGGTTATCATTCATATCATTCATCCAACCCACCAGCAAGGCTTTTATCCCCTGCATCTTTCCGGATCGCCTGAGGTTTAGCATCATTCGGTCCACATGATAGAGGTATTCGTCCAGATCTTCCAGGAAAAGTATCTTTCCTTCAGTATGGATATCTGACGGAGAGCCTATTAAGCTATACAGCACTGAAAGGTTTCCTCCGGTAAGGATTCCGGTTAGTGGTTTATTTAAGGGCTTTCCGGCTACTTCCAGGTTGGGCAGTGAATATTGAATGGAGCCATTAAAGAGGACTTGTTTTAACGCCTTTATCGACTGGGTTTCCTTTCCGTCAGGGGGAAAGTTAAAGGGCATTGGTGCGTGAAGGGTTTCCACCTTCAGATGAGTGTGTATATGGGAATGCAATGCTGTCACATCGCTATATCCGGCAATCCATTTGGGATTATTTTTAAAAGAGGAGAAGTCTATAAGGTCAATGATTCTGGCGGTTCCGTATCCCCCTCTGGCACAAATAACGGCCTTTATTTGGGGGTCATCCAGCATCTCTTGCAGGTCATTAGCCCTTTGACGATCGGTTCCGGCAAACTGGTGATGCCGGGCATGCAGGTTTTTCCCTTTAACCGGTGTCAGCCCCCATCGTTTAAAGGCCTCCATGGCCGGATGCACCTCCTGGGGTGTGATCTTTCTGGCGGTAGAAATAATACCCACTTTATCACCCGGCTTGACTACCGGCGGGGTAAAACAGGCTTGTGTCATTGCGCTGCTGTTTTAATGTTATCCTTATCTTTGCAAAAATATAGTTTTTTCACAGCCGCCGGATCATAAATCCCTCTATTTATTGATGAGCCCGGATTGTTAATCTGATCATGAAGCCGGCGGTGGAGAGCGCTGTATTTCGCTGAGAGCATATAATGATACTGACCGTTAAATTGTTATTTTACAAATGAAGAAAGAAAATGATCCCGGCCGTTATACCGTTACTGCCGCCCTGCCCTACGCCAATGGCCCATTACACATAGGGCACCTGGCCGGCGTTTATGTCCCTGCCGATATATATGTACGATACCTTCGTTCAAAAGGCAAAGAGGTTGCCTTTATTTGCGGATCGGATGAACATGGCGTACCCATCACCCTAAAGGCGAGGGTTGAAGGGATCTCCCCCCAGCAGGTGGTTGACCGCTACCACACGCTTATCCATAAATCCTTCCAGGAGCTGGACATTTCCTTTGATGTGTATTCGCGAACCTCTGCGGATATCCACCATGAGACCTCCTCCTCCATATTTAAATCGCTCCATGAGAAAGGGAAGCTAATGGAGAAGTCGGGGGAGCAGTTCTATGACAACAAAGCCGGTCAATTCCTGGCCGATCGCTATATCACAGGCACTTGCCCCCACTGCGGCCATGAAAAAGCTTTTGGAGACCAATGCGAAAGCTGTGGCACCTCCCTGAGCCCCCACGACCTGATCAACCCGGTCTCTCGCTTAAGCGGAGAAAAGCCGGAAAAACGAAATTCTACCCATTGGTACCTGCCCCTTAATGAATATGAACCCTGGCTCAGGGAGTGGATCCTTGAAGGTCACCAGAAAGACTGGAAAACCAATGTATATGGACAATGTAAGTCATGGCTGGATAACGGCCTGAACCCCCGTGCCGTTACACGTGACCTGGACTGGGGCGTGAAAGTACCACTGGAAAATGCCCGGGGAAAAGTGCTCTATGTATGGTTCGAAGCACCCATCGGATATATCTCGGCTACACGGGAACTTACCCGCGACTGGGAAAAGTACTGGAAAGACGAAAATACTAAACTGGTCCACTTTATCGGTAAAGATAATATCGTGTTCCATTGTATAATCTTCCCCGCTATCCTGAAAGCGGAAGGAAGCTATATCCTGCCGGAAAATGTGCCGGCCAACGAGTTTCTAAACCTGGAAGGAGAAAAAATATCCACCTCCCGCAACTGGGCCGTCTGGCTCCATGAATACCTGGAAGACTTCCCCGGAAAACAAGATGTGCTCCGGTATGTGCTTACAGCCAATGCCCCGGAAACTAAAGACAATGACTTTAGCTGGAAAGACTTTCAGGCCAGAAACAATAATGAACTGGTGGCCATCTACGGAAACTTCGTAAACCGTACCCTGGTGCTCACCAACAAGTATTATAAAGGAACCGTGCCGGCAGCCGGAGCCCTGTCAGAAGATGACAAAAAAGTGCTGGACAATGTTTTAAATATCCCCAACACCACCGGTGAACGCATCGAAAAATATCACTTTCGCGAAGCACTCCAGGAAATGATGAAACTGGCCCGAACCGGCAATAAATATCTTGCCGACAATGAGCCGTGGAAGCTAATAAAAACCCGCCCGGAACGCGTGCAAACTATTATGTACGTCTCCCTGCAAATTGCTGCACAACTGGCACATGTTTCCCTTCCTTTTTTGCCGCTTACCTCTGGTAAACTGCAAAAAATGATGAACCTGACCGAAAAACCCTGGAGCCAACTAAACCAAAATCTACCCCTGAAAGAAGGAGACCAGGTGAATAAAGCCACTCACCTGTTTGAACCTATAGATGATAAGGCTATTGAATATCAATATGAAAAACTGGCCAGAGTGAAAAAAACCAATAGCGACGCGGAACAACAACTGGAGCCGGCAAAAGAACCAGTGGACTTTCAGGACTTTACCAAGCTGGACCTGCGGGTGGCCACCGTCCTGGAGGCAAAAAAAGTGCCAAAAACAGGAAAGCTCCTTGAACTTAAGATAGATACCGGACTCGACCAACGTACTGTAGTGGCAGGTGTGGCCCAATCTTATACCCCGGAAGAACTAACCGGGAAAAAAGTGGTGGCGGTGACTAACCTGAACCCGCGGAAAATTAAAGGCATAGAATCAAAAGGAATGATACTGATGGCCAATAACCCCGAGGGAAAACTGGTACTGGTCAGCCCCGGTGAGGACGCCTTAAATGGCGCAATAGTGAGCTAGCCAAATGACTAACCATCTTTCTGCAGTTTTTACCCCCCACCGGTTAAACATTATGGCCCATACGGTGTCATTACATGACAACACCATATAACCGGCCGCAGTGATTGCAATGCTATTTACACCCCCAGGGACTGCCGCCAGGGATGCTTAACAAAGAATGAAAACTATTATAAAATAAATCTAATAATGAAGATTTTAGTTGGATTGTTCGTTTTCGCGGTCCTGAATACAGGTGCTTTCTTCACACCCCTTAGTGCTCAGGATGAAAGACCGGCAGATAAAGAGGTTCTGATCAACACCCTGGAGCTGTTTCCATCCTATGAGTCGGTAGCCCGCTGGTTTTTTCAACGCTTTGGCCCCACCATGGATGAAAACCTTGTTCGATTTGCTAAAGACCCAAGAGGCTGGTATGTCTATGAGATCCGCCCGGGAAAACCGGACCATATATATAACAAACAACAGGTCTGGAGCCTGGACAGCCTGGCATACCGCATGACCAATTACCGCCCGGTGGAAAGTACGGAGGAAGCCCGGGAAAATTTTTACAAGTTTACCGATAGGCAGCAAGCCCGGTTGTACCGCATACATCCGTTTTATGGCTACACCGGATGGGATATGGACGTGATATACAACCTGGGACACCTAAAAAACCTTCCGGATACCTTGCTCTACGGACTGGCACGGGCTTATGGAAACTACGGACTCAGCATTATCCGCCATCAGTACCAATATTCGGAAAGCGAACATAAACCGGCAGGATATGAAAAAGTGAGCGAAGACCGACTCAACTTTTTTGTGCAAAACATGAACAAAGCCCTGGAATGCTATGAAGAACTTACTATACGGTTTCCGGAATTTAATACCATCGTCGGACCGATCCACATAAAACGCAATAATGAGATCATGTTTGTCTGGCACGTTCTCCATAGCATTAAAGAGCCACAACTGGCAAAAAAATACCTGGAAATGGCCGATTATGATCCATTTACCATTAGCATAGCAAGAAATCACCTTGCATCTGTGTCTCCCAATGGCCTGCTATTCTCATACGGAGATAACGATAGCTACCCGTTATGGTACCTCCAGCAAACTGAAGGGTTTCGGACGGATGTGCATGTGATCAACCTTTCACTGCTTAATACGGCCTGGTACATTGCCATGGTGAAAGAAGACCTGGAAGGTTCAGGCAAACCAGGTCTTATTTCTTTTAAAGAAACCGACTTTGAAGAAGGCCGGATGGATGTGCTTTATTATCTCACTGACGTTTCCTCAACAGCAATGATGGATGTTGACAGCATGACTGCCGCCCTGAGGGCAGGGGAGCACTTTTCGGAAGTAGGTCGGGAACAGATTATTACCGTACTTCCCTCCAACCACTTCCGCGTACCGGTGGAACGGGGAAGGGCGCTGGCTTCTTATGACCTGAGCGAGGAAAATCGCCTGCTCCTGGAAAAAGAACTGATATGGCGCACGCCAAGGAGCTACTTTATACGCACTGAGCTTATGATCCTGGATATCCTCGCCAACAACAACTGGCGCTTCCCCATTCATTTTACCACCTCAGGGGACCATCGCTATTTTGTAGGTCTGGAAAACTATATGGCCATCCATGGCTTTTCTTATAAACTGGTGCCCGCTGCCATGCCCGAAAGAAACCGCTCCTTTAATAATATGTTTGTCAACCCCGCCGCCTCATATGAGTATTATATGGAGCATTTTTCTTTTGAATACCAGGGCGAACATACCGCTGAAAATAACAGCTTTGCAGCAGAAATGGCCCGCCGAACACGCGCCCATACCGGATTTATTGCCTCAGTACTTATGAGCAGAAATGAAAAAGACTCGGCAAGAAAACTGCTCAACCATATCCATGAAGCTATCCCGGGCAAAGCGTTCCCTTTCGACCACTTCGCCCTGTCGCATACCGAACTGTTTCTGCAACTGGACCAGGAACAAAAGGCGATCCCCATCATGGAAGACATCGCTAAACAACAAATGAAAACCCTGGAAAACCTGCACAATACCCCGGCCAATCACCCCCAGGTGGATCAGGTGCAACAGGAAATGGAACAGGCCCGGAATATTATGAATGCCCTGATCCAACTTAGCCAAATATATGACTTGCCACACTTGCATAAAGAATATGAGGACTTTATGCAAAAGATAAGCCATTGAGGCCATAACCCAAAATATAATTGTATTTTTGCCGCTCAAAAAAAAATGGCCTCATAGTTCAAGGGATAGAATGGGAGTTTCCTAAACTCTAGATCCAGGTTCGAGTCCTGGTGAGGCCACAACTGTCAACATGCTCCGGATTTCATCTCCCATTTCAAACGAAGGGGCAATATCTGCCGGATTTTCCAATTGTTCCTTGTTTGGTGTTTGTTGCCACGAATGCACGAATAATATGGGGTTTTATATGTTTGGCAATGCGGTTCTCACAGCCACATACAATCCCGAATTCTCGGGACAGGTCCCGAATTCTCGGGACAAGCCCTGAAGGGGTGACATGATTATAGCAAAGCGGTTCTCTCAGTCACTTTCTTATTTCGAGAGGGATTGCATCCCAAAATCATCCAGGGCATCAATGCTTGCCCCGTGTGATCAGGAAAGGGGTATAACGAATCTGATCCCATTGAAATGTTTTTTCATGGGAGAAGTGCTTGACATTACGTGTAATTTGTATTATTTTTGCATAGACTCTTGTGGTTTTCAGACCGGACAACGCTGTCCATAAAAAACAAATTATTAAAATTTTAAAAAACAAAAAATTATGAAAAAATATATATTCTTTTTATCGGCGATTCTGTTTATAACCGGGCCTTTGTTAATGGCCCAGATTGAAACAGTACTTATAGCCCCCGGTGAAC
>PWNQ01000111.1 GCA_003557725.1 Bacteroidales bacterium
GGTATCTACTGGCTGGAGCTATCTACCGGCGACAAGGTGAGAAGGGAGAAAATCGTTAAAGTGAACCACCAGTAAGGGCGCTCGGCCAATATTTTCCAGGGTTTTCAATAGTCTTCTAAACATTGACTAAGATTGAGTCCGGTCTAAAAACACACATTTTTCACATCCGCTGAAAATCAAAAGTAACCTTTTTAGATTGGGCTCATCTTCGTTAATTGTTTGTTGGTCACGTGCAGGTAAATCTCAGTGGTTTTAAGCGACCGGTGTCCTAACAGCGCCTGCACTATTGTTACATCAACCATTTTCGACAAACTGATGATATTCCTCGACAAAAATCGGTACTGACTACCTTGCCATTTGGAGTCAAGACCACAAATTATTTTTATTGCCCGCAAAGTAATTAATTACCTCCTGTTTATGTGCGCCTTAACAGACCAAAAAATGCGTTATTAATTCTCAGGCCGGGTTCTTTGTAGTATTGCTATCCTAAAGGTTAAATAATTGGGTTAATTTTGTAACTTTGAACGCCAGAGCACAAAAAATTATTCAGACATGAAAATAGCATATATCGGAACGTATCCTCCGCGTCAATGCGGGATTGGCACCTTTACCAACAATTTAATCAATGCGGTTCTTTCCAGCACTTCCTACGACAGCATCAGCGATCATGCCAATGTAGTGGCATTAAACAATCCGGGTCCGGAGCATCAGTACAGTTATCCCGACGAGGTAAAATTCACCATTCGTCAGGAGCACCAGCGGGATTATATAAATGCGGCCCGGTACATCAACCTGAGTGATTCCCGTGCGGTGGTTCTCAACCATGAGTTTGGGATTTTCGGTGGGGAGGATGGCGTATACATCCTTCCTTTGCTCTTCCGCTTAAGGGTTCCATTGATTGTCACCTTTCACACGGTATTGCGTGAGCCATCCTTTTCACAGAAGAGCATTGTTCAGGAGATTGGGAAGGCAGCCCGGAAGATTGTGGTTATGAGTCAACGGGCTGTAGATTTCTTAACGGACATTTACGGTATTCCCCGTGAGAAGGTGGCATTAATTGAGCATGGTGTACCTGATTATCCGGGGCTTTCACACGAGAAGACCAAGGAAGAGTATGGTTTTAAAGACCGGAAGGTGTTACTCACTTTCGGGTTACTTAGTCGCAACAAGGGCATTGAAACCGTGATCAATGCCTTACCCGGTGTTGTAAAGAAGCATCCGGACATATTATATATTATTTTAGGCAAGACCCATCCGGCGGTGCTTAAGCATTCGGGTGAGGAGTACAGGAATTATCTGGGGTTATTGGCAAAGAATTTAGGTGTACAGGACAATGTAATTTTTTTAAAGGCCTTTTTAGATGAGGAGTCTCTTTTCCGTTACTTAACGGCGTGCGACATATATGTCACGCCCTATCTCAATGAGGCACAAATCACCAGTGGCACCTTGTCCTATGCGGTGGGTGCCGGGGCTGCTGTATTATCCACGCCCTACTGGCATGCTCAGGAGCTATTGGCAGATGGGCGGGGGCGTCTGTTCGACTTCAAAGATTCGGGTGCTTTGGCTGGGGAACTCAATGATATTTTAGACCATCCGCAAAAGATGGAGGCCTTGCGAAAGGCCGCTTATGATTATGGGAAGCAGATCCGCTGGCCCCGGATTGGCAGGGAATATTTAAACCTGGCCAAATCCATAAAGCTTCCGGAAGGCTACACAAGTGAGCAGAAAAAAATCATTATCGACACCTCCATGATGCCCGGGTACAGCCTGCAGCATATCCGGCGCCTCACGGATGACACAGGTATTGTTCAACACGCCAAGTATGGGATCCCTAATTTAAAAGAGGGATACTGCCTTGACGACAATGCCCGCGCCCTGCTAATGGCCCTTATGGCCAATCGTCAAAACAAGGACCCGGTGGCCATAGAGCTCATCCCCATATACTTAAGCTATATCCATTACATGCAAACCAGCCAGGGAAACTTCCGTAATTTTATGAGCTTCAGTAGAAAATTCCTGGATGAGCAAGGCAGTGAAGACTCCTTTGGACGCACCATTTGGGCCCTGGGATATTTAATACACAGGGCGCCCAACGAGTCCTACCAGGAGTTTGGAAAAGACCTGTTCCAGAGATCTATCCAATATTTCGGCGCACTGAACCACTTGCGCGGCATTGCCAACACCATAATCGGCATATGCTACTACCTGAGGCGCTATCCGGGTGATAAAGACAAAGAGAATACCTTGAATCAGCTAACAAACAAGCTACTGGCCGCCTGGGACCAGCACAGTTCCCCTCAATGGCCCTGGTTTGAAGAGGCCCTCACTTACGATAATGCCATCTTGCCACTGAGTCTGTTTCATGCAGTGGAAACAGTAGACAACGAAAGAGCTAAAGAAGTGGCAAAGAAAGCCACCCAGTTTTTGGAGGATACCACAATGGAAAAAGGCTACTTGTCTTTGATAGGGAGCAACGGATGGTATGCCAGGGGAGGCAAAAGGGCCTGTTTTGACCAGCAAGCCATCGATACCATGGCTACCGTACGACTGTTTTATCAGGCGTATAAGGTCACAAGAATGCACCATTATATGGAAAAAATGTACTCCTCATACCTGTGGTTTCTGGGAGATAATGAGCTCCGGTTACCATTATACGACCATGAGACCAAAGGCTGCTATGATGGTCTTCAGGATGCTGGAATAAATCAGAACCAGGGAGCAGAAAGCACCCTGGCCTACTGGATATCCCACCTTACCGTGCTCAATGCCCTCAAATACGAAAAGGAATATGTCTAATAACCAACAGGATGCCCCTATGGGGATCATGTGTTCCCATATTATACTGCCCGGGCACTGTCCCAAATAAATTTATCCCATGTCTTTAATCAAGCGTTTTAAAAACAACCCCATACTCACTGCTGATGATGTTCCATACCCGGTAGCCACGGTACATAACGCTGCAGTGATCAAGCACCAGGGCCTGTACATAATGATTTTCCGGTCCCATCTTCATAATGGGCGGTCCATCCTGGGAAAGGCCGTTTCTGAAAACGGGTTTGACTTCAAGGTGGATACTGCGCCATTTATGGTTCCTTCAAAGGAGGGTGAGTTTGCCTTATATGAAGAATATGGGCTTGAGGACCCCCGGATTACCTTTATCGATGGGGAGTATTTGATCACCTACAGTGCCTATTCCCGTCATGGTGTGCGTATTGGTTTAGCCAGGAGCAGCGATCTTATCCATGTGGATCGTGTTTCACTGATAACCGAGGCGGACTATCGCAATGTGGTGATCTTTCCGGAGAAGTTCGATGGGTTGTATGCCCGCTTAGACCGGCCCCATTCGGAGATCAGTCCCTGGTCCATGTGGATATCCTTCTCTCCCGACCTGCGCTACTGGGGGGACAGCAAGGTCATCATGAAGCCAGCCATGTATCACTGGGATGAAATGAAGATCGGCCCGGGAGCTCCACCCATAAAAACCCGCCACGGATGGCTAAACATTTATCACGGTGTTTTTCCCACCATGGATGGCAGCGTATATCGGCTGGGAGCGGCCCTTCATGACCTCCATGACCCGGGAAAGATCATTGCCGTTGGCGATAACTGGATACTTCAACCGGAAGACCCCTGGGAGGTCACAGGGTACGTGCACAACGTGGTATTTTCGTGTGCTGCAGTACCGGAGGACGACGGGACCGTTAAGATCTACTGGGGAGGCGCAGACAAGGTCATGTGTGCCGGCACGGCCAAAATCTCAGCTTTGGTTGCCCACTGCCTGGACAACCCCAGGAGCCCTTTTCCCTGATCATAAAAACAAACAAATAATTGAACTATGAAAATTGCCATCCTGGCTCCCATTGCCTGGCGAACGCCCCCGAGGAAATATGGCCCCTGGGAGCAGGTAGCCTCAAACATTACTGAAGGGCTCTGCGCACTGGGACATGATGTAACCCTTTTTGCTACTGGCGACTCCATAACAAAGGCCAGGCTAATACACCGCACTGAGCGGGGCTATGAAGAAGATAAAACGCTGGATGCAAAAGTGGAAGAATGCCTCCATATCAGCATGCTCATGGAGCAGGCCCATCATTACCAAATTATTCATAATCATTTTGACTTCCTGCCCCTTACTTACTCACGCCTCATCCCCACGCCGGTGGTTACTACCATTCACGGGTTTTCTTCCCCCAGGATCATCCCGGTATATAAAAAATATAATGACACGTGTCACTATGTTTCCATAAGCTTTGCAGACCGAAGTCCTGAGCTGGATTATATTGCCAATATATATAATGGCATTGACCCATCGAACTTTACGCTCAACACCCGCCCGGAGGATTACCTGTTGTTCTTTGGTCGCATTCATCATGACAAGGGTTGCCGCGAGGCCATAGACATTGCCTTAAAGGCAAATAAAAGGCTGATTATTGCCGGATACATTCAGGATGAGGACTATTACCGCACCCGTGTTGAGCCGCTCATCGACGGAGAGCAAATAGTATATGACGGTAATGCCGGCCCGCAGAGACGTGATCAGTTGCTGGGAGGTGCCATGGCTCTTCTTCACCCTATAAACTTCCATGAGCCTTTCGGGCTGAGTGTAGCCGAAAGCATGTTTTGCGGAACCCCGGTTATTGCATTCTCCAGGGGGTCCATGCCCGAGTTAATTGCCCATGGAAAAACGGGGTTTTTGGTCAATAACACCAGCCAGGCGGTGGAGGCCCTTTCAGGCATTAAGGATATTGACCGGTCCTATTGCCGTAAGCATGCACAAGCGCGATTCAGTGTCAGCGCTGCCACAGAACAGTACATTAAAGTGTACGAAGACATCCTTAGCCGGTGATCTCCCGGGTGTTACAGATGCTCTCAGCCATTAGTTATTAGTTACTGTCGTTTGAGTTGATCAGCTTTTCCAGCAGCTTATCCAGCTGCACAGAGATAAAGCCGGAGCTGGTATCGGACAGTCCGTAATGGATAATCAACCTGTCGTTGTGCACCATTGGCCCGCAGGAATAGACCACGTTGGGCACATACCCCTCCCGTTCTTCCTCATTGGGAATAAGGAGAGGCTCTTTCAGCCGTCCGATCTCTTTGGAGGGGTCCTCCAGGTCCAGCAAAGCCGCCCCCAGACAATATTTCCGCATGGGGCCCACGCCATGGGTGATCACAATCCACCCCTTAGCGGTCTCCACCGGTGCCCCACAGTTGCCCACCTGAACAAACTCCCAGGGATACAAAGGCTCCTGGATCTTGCGGGGTTGTCCCCAAAGATTGAGCTTATCAGAAAACCCAATATAACTGTTTACGCCGTCGATACGGGATAGCATTACATATTTCCCGTTAATCTTTCGGGGAAACAGGGCAAGATTCTTATTATGTGCCCCTTCCCCATGCAACGGCTTAACTTCAAACTCATAAAAATCCCTGGTAACAATCAACTTGGGCAGAATAGCATGTCCATCGTAGGCCGTATACGTGGCATAATAGTATACCTCTCCGTCGTCGTCGGTAAATCGCACAAAGCGTGCATCTTCAATCCCTTTCCGCTCGGTATAGGATATTGGGAAGATAACCCGTTCGGAGATATGGGTATCGTGGGAAAATTTGATCTGGTAATGGGAATCGGCCAGCCATATAATTTGGCTAATGGCTCGTTTTTTTTCCTCATTCTGGTTATTACTTTCAAGGGTCTCCCGCACAGCACGGCGCAACTCCCCGTAGATAAAAGAGTCGTTCAGGCGGTCCATCACCATGCTGATAATTTTTTCATCCACCTTCATCTCCCTCAATTTTCCAATAAAGACCCCTTTATCGTAATCATAGCGCTTAACCACCACCGCCTCATCCACATAGTTTCCTGATTCCTCAAACTTTAGCGTTCCATCTTTGTCGATGATCCCGGTATGAAAAACAATACTGGAGATATGCCCTTCTCCGGTGGCACGAAAGCTGACAATAACCCTTCTGGAACCCTCCACCAGGCCGGTTTGGTCATTGGACTCCACCATGGACGGATTAAAAAATGCAGCCGAAACAATGGAATACTCCAAAGAAAAATAGGCCCCGATAAGCAGCATTTGTTTCTCCCCTACGGCTTCCATATCCAAATCTGTGTTCTTTAAAACGTCCCTGGCTTTCTCAAAATGCTCCATAAACTTTTGAGTCAGATTGCGGTGCCTTTTGGAAAACTCACGTAATGTCTGGGAAAGCGCCAGCTCCACATCCGCATCACTCATGGCCAAAACCTTGCTCACCAAATCTGCTGACCGAGCTTCTCCATTTTCAAAATAACGTATTATCACCCGCTTAAAGTCAGGGTAAAACCGGTTGGGCATTCGCTCAATGGGAATTCGCATATTGTAAACGTTTTGATTTTTAACTATTTAAACAACCTAAAGCCTGCTTTATCCAACAACTATAGTACTCCTTTTCATCTTGTTTAAGTCATTAATAATCTTTATCTTCTGGAAAAAGGGTATTTTTCAGACAGGGGACCTCTTTCCGGAGGCAAAAATAATGATTCTTACGTGGGGCAAGCCTATTTTTTAAGCCATCGCCTTAGTCCTTCCCTTCATATCTTGAGTCCACATGGTTATTGGGGTCGGCATCCGTAATCAAGTACACCTTATCCTGTCTGCGCACTTTGGCATTGGTTTTTATGGAGCATGTTTCTCCTTTCACTGCTTCTTTGGCATCTTCCAGGTCAACGCGCACCTCCCGGGCGGTCACTTCCTGCACTCCGGTGGTGGGGCCAATTATCAATATGTCGTCTCCTTTTACTATTTTATGGGTTTGGATCAATATTTCAGCGACACTTATTTTGCTAAAATAGTTAGTTACTATTCCCACATAAGTTTTCTTTTTCGTGGCTTGGGATCCGGGTTTGGGGGTCCATTCTCCGGGGGTTTTCCCCAGGAAGTATCCTTCCCAGAACCCTCGGTTATAGACTTTTTTCAGTTGTTCATCCCATTTTTTCACCTTTTCATCGGAAAAGGTATGATTCAGGCAAGCATCCAGGGCTTCCTTATAGGTTTCCACCACCGTTTTAACATATTCCGGTGATCTTCCCCGGCCTTCGATTTTCAGAACAGAAACCCCGGCGTTTAGGATTTCATCCAGGAATTGGATTGTTTTCAAGTCTTTTGGCGACATGATATACTCATGGTCCACTTCCAGGGTTGTCATATTTTCTTTATCCGTCACCTCATAGGCTCTCCGGCAAGGCTGCAGGCACTGTCCTCTGTTGGCTGGCTGGCCAAACAGGTGAAGGCTCAGGTAACATTTTCCGGAAATAGCCATACACAGAGCCCCATGAACGAATGCTTCCAGGCGCACCCTGTTCCCGGAGGGGCCACAAATATTTTGCTCATTAACCTGCCGGGCAATATATTTTATCTGATGAAGGGAAAGTTCTCTGGCCAGCACCATAACCTCAGCGTATTGGGAGTAGTACTTCACCGCTTCTATATTGGTGATATTGGTTTGGGTGGACATATGCACCTCCACATTATTCTTCCGTGCATATTGGATCACGGCCATATCGGATGCAATAATAGCAGACACCATATGTTTTTTTGCGGCATCCACAGTCTGCTGCATAATCTCCAGCTCCTCATCGTAAACCACTGTATTCAAAGTAAGGTATGTGCGCACCTGGTGTTTACGGCACAAGGAGGTGATCTCTTCCAGGTCTTTCGGGGTAAAATTCTTAGAGGATCGTGACCGCATGTTTAAGTGGCCCACGCCAAAATATACAGAATGTGCTCCTGCCTGGATTGCTGCCGCCAGCGCTTCAAAGGAGCCCACCGGAGCCATGATTTCTACCGGGCGTATATTCATATTCCTATTCCTTGGTTCTGATAATGACATATATATTTTAGCATGATTAATATAATGAAGGATATGGGTTCCGTGCATTACCTGCCGGGCTTTCTGGACCGCGATGACCGGCTAAAAAAGAGGAACTGCACCAGCATAACCACCACAAGGGTGAGTGCGGCGCTGAGCAGGGTCCGGGTAAGCACCTGCATCCATTCAGAAATCCTAAAGGTTTCAATAAGAAAAAAGACAAAGTGGTGGATTAGTATCATAATGCCGCTGAAATAGAACACCCACCTCACGCCCATGCTGCTCACCACGGGTTTGGTTTCCTGCTCATCGTCATCCCGTTTGCTCAATGCATGGATCAGGTAGGGTCGTACAAAGGCGGCAAAAACGCTGGCCGCAGCATGCATCCCCGGGGTACCTGTCAGCAAGTCTACGCAGTATCCAAGAAGGAAAGCTATCAGCAAGACATACTGCTTTCCCATATGAAAGGGCAGCAGCAACAGGTACATAACATATAGCAGGGGATTTAGGTATCCACTGATGCTCACATGGTTCAACACAAGCCCCTGTATCAGTACAAAGGCCGGGAACCTGAGCAGGTGGGTTATGGTTTGGTTAACTGCCATGGGTGTTGGTCTCTATTAATGCCTTTTGTTCTTCTCTCATAAGGTTTTTAATAACATACACATGCCGGGTATTGTTATAATCTTCGGAAAACTCCATCTGTATTTCCAGGAAGCTCTCTCCGGCTATCCGGTGGATTTCCAGCACTGTTCCCACAGTGATATTCTCCGGAAAGATCAGCGACTGGCCGCTGGTAACAATAGTGTCTCCTTCAGCGACATTCACGTGTGCGGGGATGTCAGACAAGGTTCCTTTCCGGTAGTTTCCTCCGGGCCAAAGCATAAATCCTTTATGGTGGTTCTTTTTCAGCATTACACTAATTTTCGTATGGCTGTGGAGCATAGAATAAATCAGGCTAAAGTTATTGGACACCTCCACAATGATCCCCACCAGTCCGTTGGGAGAGACCACCCCCATTCCCTGCTCAAGGCCATGCTGGGCTCCCTTGTTGATCAGCCAGTTATTATTCCTTTGGGTTACTGGTGCGGAGATCACTTGAGCAGGGATAAACTCCATATACCTTTTATAGAGGGTATCCTCCTTGACGATGATATATTCAGGGGTTTTCATAAATGCCGTTATGGATGCATTTCTGAGTCTGGCGTTTTCTTCAGCCAGCAAAAGGTTTTGTTTTCCCAGTTGAAAATATCCTCTCACCCCCTGGGCCATTTCATGAACTTTTCCGGCCATCATTCCTGAGGACTGCACATACACGTTTTTATGGTAGTAGTTTTTTCTAACCACAATAAATATGGCCAGTCCTTCCAGCAACAGGAACAGAAAAAAGTAGTTATGCCGTTTAACAAAAAGGATCAGGTTTCGCATAGCGTACCCTGTGAATGGTTTATTTGATCAGGAAAGTAAACTTATCGAAGTTTTTAAGAGCTATTCCGGTTCCTCTGGCTACGCTTCGGATGGGGTCTTCAGCCACATGTACGGGCAATTTGGTTTTCATTTGGAACCGTTTATCCAGTCCCCGGAGCATTGATCCCCCTCCGGCCAGGTATATTCCTGTTTTATAAATATCTGCAGAAAGCTCCGGGGGTGTCATTTCCAATGCATTCAGCACTGCGGTTTCAATTTTCGAGATGGATTTATCCAGGGCATGCGATATCTCTGCATAGTTCACCATAATTTCTTTAGGGATTCCGGTGAGCATATCCCTTCCGTGTACGGCATAATCTTCGGGTGGGTCATCGATCTCGGTCATGGCGGCTCCCACTTGAATTTTTATTCGCTCTGCTGTTCGTTCTCCCACGTTGATATTATGTTGCTTTCGCATATACTGCATTATATCCTGGGTAAAATCATCTCCGGCGATGCGTATAGATTTATTGTTCACGATGCCTCCCAGTGCAATAACGGCTATTTCGCTGGTTCCTCCTCCAATATCAATAATCATATTCCCTGAGGGTTCCAGCACGTCAATTCCTATACCAATAGCGGCGGCCATGGGTTCATGGATCAGGCGCACCTCTCGTGCCCCGGCCTGTTCGGCCGACTCCCGCACGGCACGCTCTTCCACCTCGGTAATGCCCGAGGGAATACAAACCACCATCTTAAGGGAAGGGGGAAACAGGCTGTTTCGGGGGCCTATCATTTTAATAAACTCCCGGATCATGTATTCTGCGGCCTGAAAATTGGCAATAACACCATCACGCAAAGGACGGATCGTCAATATCTCCTGATGTGTTTTCCCATGCATCATCATCGCTTTCTTGCCAACGGCAATAATCTTTTCCGTCCGGCGGTCAATAGCTACTATAGACGGCTCATCCACAACCACCTTATCATTATGAATAATAATGGTATTGGCAGTTCCCAGGTCTATGGCGATCTCTTTGGTAAAAAATGAAAATAATCCCATCGCTGTTAAAAAATATTGGTGTTAAAGAATCGGTAAAAATACAACCTCTTTTTGAATCCTCTCCAATAATAATTGAGCCCGGCAAAAAAACTCTTCCCTGGCGTTCTGCCTGCCGTAAACCCAAAGAAGTCTATCCACCGGCCTCCTTGTTTGATCTGCTTATTTAATGTTTAAAATGACGTTTTCCCGTAAAAACCATAGTCATCTGGTTTTGGTCACAGAAGTCTATGGACTCCTGGTCACGCCTGGATCCTCCGGGCTGGATCACGGCGGTTATTCCCGCATTATGGGCCTCCTCCACGCTATCTGCAAAAGGAAAGAAGGCATCAGAAGCCATAACGGCTCCGTTCAGATCCAGGTCAAAGCCATTGCCTTTATCCACCGCCTGCTTCAGGGCATCAATCCGTGAAGTTTGCCCTGTGCCGCTGCCTAAAAGGCGGCCGTCTTTTGCCAGCACTATGGCATTGGACTTGGCATGCTTAACCGCCTTCATGGCAAAGATCATATCCTTCAGCTCTTTCTCTTCCGGTGACCTTTGGGTCTGTACACTTAACCGGGGTCCATAAATAGCTTCGCGGTCTTTGTCCTGTATAAGATATCCATTAAGAACGCTTTTCACCTGTTTTTTACTGAAGCGGGAGGGCTGTATCTTTTGCTTCAGCAATATGCGGTTTTTCTTCTTTTTCAAAATGGCCAGCGCCTCCTCCTCAAACCCGGGAGCCACCAGCACTTCAAAAAATAGCTTATCAATGGCGCGGGCCACTTCCCGGTCTACAACAGCATTGGTAACCAACACGCCTCCAAAAGCAGAAACCGGATCTCCCGCCAGGGCAGCCTCCCAGGCCTCCAAAACAGTAGAGCCCGTGGCCAGACCGCAGGCATTGGTATGTTTCAATATGGCAAATACGGTCTCCTCAAACTCTTCTGCCAGGTGCACCCCCGCATCAATATCCACCATGTTATTGTAAGATATGGCCTTACCGTGCAACTGCTCAAATACGCCATCAAAGTCGCCGAAAAAACGACCCTCCTGATGCGGGTTCTCCCCATAGCGCAAAACACGTCCGGAGTCACTGGAGATACGCAAGCCATCCACCCCATTATCCCTGTTAAAATAATTGAATATGGCCGTGTCATAGTGGGAGGAAACCCCAAATGCAGCCGATGCAAAATATCTGCGCTGAGACTCCGTGGTTTGTCCATCCTGTGCCGTAAACAACTCAAGGAAAGGATCAATGTACTGAAAAGAGGGAATGACCACTACGTCAGCATAATTCTTTGCCGCCGCACGAATTAATGAAATACCGCCAATATCAACCTTCTCGATGGTCGCTTCATGCGAACTCCCTTGCGCAACAGTGTGCTCAAAGGGATACAAATCCACAACCACCAAATCAAAACGGGGCACATTCATCTCCGCCAGGGTCCGTTCATCCTCCGGATTACGGCCACGGGCCAAAATACCACCGAATACTGCCGGATGAAGCGTCTTTACACGACCCCCCAACACCGACGGATAACCGGTTAATGACTCCACTGTATTTACATCATATCCCTGATCTTTAATGTAATCATAGGTGCCCCCGGTGGAATAAAGAATGGCCCCTTTGCGGCTTAAAATGTCTAATAAGCGGGAAATACCCTCTTTATGATACACTGAAATAAGAACATTCTTGATCGCTTTCATGAAAAAAATTATATTATGTTAATATTCAAAGAATAATAAACCGGACTCCTGTGCCTTTTCCAGCACAGCGCCACAGCAAAATCGCTTTGCAATGTTATAAAAAACCTGTGAATTTTTCCATATGATTGACTGTCCTCTTTAGGAGCCGGGGTAAAAAGCCACTAAAAATCAAAAGCAACCATTTCAGGTCGGGGAAAATATTTATCCATAACGGAGAAAATTATACCCATAAGTCGTTGAGCAACCCGACGGGCATGGCTGAAACGATTGCCATTTTTATAGTAGACGCTTTCCTGTATCTTTGCATTTTCAATTTGGTGTCACTTTTCACCACGAAAATAATCATTAAAACAAGCCTATGTTATGAGTCAAAAGACAATATTAGTGATTATGGATGGCTGGGGAGCCACATCAGAGGCTGTGGGCAATGCCATCCATCATGCACACACCCCCTTTGTGGACAGCTTATACCAGTCTGAGGACACAGCATACTGCACCTTGTCCGGCAGCGGAGAAGCCGTGGGATTACCGGAGGGACAAATGGGTAATTCGGAGGTGGGACACCTGAACATTGGAGCGGGAAGGGTGGTTTATCAGGATATTACCAGAATTAACCGGGCAATAGAGACCGGAGAGATGGAACAAAACCCGGTGCTCAACGATGCTTTTTCATTAGCAAAAGAGAAAGGAAAAGATGTACACTTTCTGGGATTGGTTTCTGACGGGGGAGTTCATTCCCTTACCCGTCATTTAAAAAAGCTGACAGACATGGCAGAAGATGCAGGCATTGAACGCTCTTTTGTGCATGCCCTGACCGACGGCAGGGACACAGACCCCAGAAGCGGGCTGCAGTTTGTAGAAGACCTGCACCAATACCTTCAAAACCGCCATGCAAAAATTGCTTCTGTGTGTGGACGGTATTACACGATGGACCGGGATAAGCGATGGGATCGTATTCGAAAAGGCTATGACCTGTTGGTACATGGAACGGGAGCCCCCTTTAAAACCCCGGCAGAAGCCATTAAAGCATCTTATGATAACCAAATTACTGATGAGTTTATTGAGCCGGCGGTGATCTGCGATGAGAACCACAAGCCCCTGGCAACCATTAAGCCCGGCGACATGGTAATCTGCTTCAACTTCCGTACCGACCGACTAAGACAAATCACCACCGCACTTACTCAAAATGACATGCCCGAGCATGATATGAAAGCCCTGAAGTTACACTATCTGACCATGACCCGCTATGATGAGTCGTTTGAAAATGTACACGTGGTCTTTAATAAACAAGACCTGAAAAACACTTTGGGAGAAGTATTAGCTCATAATAAACTCCCTCAGCTCCGCATTGCCGAAACGGAAAAGTACGCTCATGTCACCTTTTTCTTTTCAGGAGGGCGCGAAGGCGTATTTCATAAAGAAGACCGGATCATGATCCCTTCACCAAAGGTGCCTACCTACGATAAGCAACCGGAGATGAGTGCTAAAGAAGTCAAAGATGCCGTGATCCATGCCCTCGGGAAAGACTATTATCAGTTTATCTGTTTAAATTTTGCTAACCCGGATATGGTGGGGCATACGGGAGTATTTCCGGCCATCATTAAAGCCGTGGAAACAGTAGACTCCTGTGTGAAAGAGGTGTGTCAGGCCGCCATAAAATCAGGATATGCCATTATGCTAACCTCAGACCACGGAAATGCAGAGCATGCCATAAACGACAACGGTAGCGCCAATACTGCACATACAACAAACCCTGTCCCCTTTTTCCTGATAAACGCCCGGGGGGAAACGTTGCGGAAAGACGGAATACTGGCGGATATTGCCCCAACAGCCCTGGACATAATGGATCTCCCGGCCCCGGAGGAAATGACCGGAAAGAGCCTTGTTGAAAAATAAAAAACCGGATAAAAACATATACCTTTTTTTGGATTCAGCCATTGGGGTTGTGAAAAATTTATGCTTTTTTTTTGGAATTCAGCCATTGTGTTTGTGAAAAATTTATACCTTTACATAAAATTTTAATGGTGTTCTATGGACAAGAAAAGAAATATAAAACCCAGGGGGGAAACGGATGCTATCGACCAGATATCAAACCAGCTAAACGTCGATGAGCATATTGCCAACCTGCTTGTCCAAAGGGGGGTGGATAGTTTTAAGAAGGCCGAAGATTTTTTCAGGCCCGGGTTGGACATGCTTCATGACCCTTTTCTCATGAAGGACATGAATAAAGCCGTTCAAAGGCTGGATGAGGCACTGAGCAACAATGAAAAGATATTGATTTACGGCGATTATGACGTTGACGGAACCACTTCTGTGGCCCTGGTCACCTCTTTCCTCAGAAAATATCATACCAACGTTGACTTTTATATCCCCGACCGATATGAGGAGGGGTACGGCATCTCGCGAAAAGGAATTGATTATGCGTACAGCAAGGAGTTCACGCTGGTGATTTCTCTGGACTGCGGGATAAAGGCCGTGAATAAAATTGCCTATGCGCTAGAAAAACAAATAGACTTCATTGTTTGCGACCATCATTTACCCGGAGACCAGCTTCCTCCCGCTTATGCTATATTAGATCCCAAGCGCCACGGCGACCAATATCCTTGTAAAGACCTCAGTGGATGTGGAGTAGGGTTTAAACTGATCCAGGCATTTGCCCTCCATAAGGGCATCCCTTTTGAAGAGCTCCATGAGTTACTGGACCTGGTGGCCATCAGCATTGCCTCCGATATTGTCCCGGTTACAGGAGAAAACCGTGTGCTGGCTTATCACGGACTGAAGCGCCTAAACAAATACCCCAGGCCCGGCATTGAAGCCATTTTGCAATACAGCAATATTGAACGCCGGCCCAATGTGTGTGAAGACGACCACCATGTATTTAATAAAGAGCTAACCATTAGCGATTTAATATTTGTTATCGGTCCGAGAATTAATGCTGCTGGCCGTATGAAAGATGCCAACCAGTCGGTAGAGTTGCTTATTTGTAAAGACCCCCACTTTTCACAACGAATAGGCGTGGAGATCAATGAAAACAACGAGGCCCGTAAAACGCTGGACCTTTCCATCACCGATCAAGCCACCAGCACCATTGAAACAGACTCCCGGTATGAAGACAAGCGGGCCCTGATAATTTTTGACCCCGGCTGGCATAAAGGGGTAATAGGGATTGTAGCCTCCCGCCTGGTGGAGAAGTTTTACAAGCCCACCATTGTGCTGACCAGCTCAGCCAATGGGCTTATCACCGGATCCGCCCGGTCTATCAGGAATTTTGATATCTATGAAGCCATAGCACAAAGCAGCCACTTGCTGGAAAACTTTGGCGGACATAAGTACGCTGCAGGGCTATCCCTCAAGCCAGAAAACCTGGAAGCCTTTGCCCGGCGGGTTGAAAGCTACGCCCATGACAACCTTGCGGCCCATCAGATGGTCCCTACCATCGATGTGGATGCCGAACTGCCTCTGGAAGCCATTACCCCAAGGTTCTTACGCATACTGAAGCAATTTGCCCCCTTTGGGCCGGGAAACATGCCTCCAACATTCATAACACGGAAAATCACCGATAACGGAAACGCTAAGATCGTAGGCAAAAACCATATCAAGTTCACTGTAGCACACCCGGAAAACTACAATATGCGCTTCCATGCCATTGCCTTCAAGCAGGGACACCAGTGGGACAAAGTACGTCAGATGAAACCTTTTGACATTTGTTATCAGGTGGAAGAAAATTGCTGGAACGGGAAAAAATCCACCCAACTCAATATTAAAGACATATGTTTTTCTGACAACCATTAAGCTATAACCTGCGGTGATAAAAAAAGAAACCATCGAATCCATTCGCAACGCGGCCCGCATTGAGGAAGTGGTAGGAGAGTTTGTGTCCCTCAAACGGAGAGGAGCCAACCTGGTAGGGCTATGCCCTTTTCACAATGAAAAAACACCCTCATTCACCGTAAGCCCGGCAAAAGGAATCTACAAATGCTTCGGTTGTGATGAATCCGGCGATGCCGTGCGCTTTGTCATGGACCATGAAAAATATTCATACCCCGAAGCGCTGAAGTTCCTGGCAGAAAAATATAATATCCCGGTCCAGGAAGCAGAAAAATTATCTGAAGAAGAAATACAGCAGGAAAAAGAAAGGGAAACCCTACATGCTGTTAATGCCTTTGCCGCCAATCATTTTAAAAGCCGCTTGTGGGATTCGGATGAGGGAAGATCTGTAGGACTGGCCTACTTCCGGAACAGAGGATTTACCGATGCCATTATTGAAAAATTCCAACTGGGATATAACCCGGAAAAATGGGACGACCTCACGGCTACAGCATTAAACGAAGGATACAAAGAACAACACCTGATCCAAACCGGGCTGACAATAGAAAAAAATAAAAAGGTCTTTGACCGGTTCAGAAAAAGAGTAATCTTCCCAATACACAATATTTCAGGAAAAGTAATCGGGTTTGGCGGGCGAATCCTGGGCAATGAAAAAAAGGCAGCTAAGTATGTCAACTCCCCCGAATCGGAGATCTATAACAAAAGTAAATCCCTCTATGGCATACATTTTGCCCGAACCCCCATAAACAAAAAAGACCATTGCCTTTTGGTGGAAGGCTATACGGATGTGCTTTCCCTTTATCAATCGGGAATAGAAAATGTGGTAGCCTCGTCGGGAACGGCTCTTACCCGCGACCAGGTTCGCCTCATACGGCGATATACGGAAAATATTACCATTTTATTCGACGGAGATGAAGCGGGGTTAAAAGCCTCTTTCCGGGGTATTGACCTTATCCTGGAACAGAATATGAATGTAAAGATCGTGCTGTTCCCTCCCGGGGAGGACCCCGATTCCTTTGCACGAGAGCACCATTCCGAAGAAACAGAATACTTTATACAAAAAAACGCCAAAGACTTTATCGTTTTCAAAACCCGCATCCTGCTTAAGGAGGCTGAAGGAGACCCGGTAAAGCAAGCAGGGGTCATCAAAGACATTGTGGAAACCATTGGGATTATCCCCGAACCCATTAAGAGGATAGAGTATGTGAAGGCGTGTGCTGCACTGCTGGACAAGCAAGAGCAAACCCTGATGAATGAGCTCAACGCTGTAATGCGCAAAAAGCATACCGCCAGCCGAAAGAAAGAAAATGAGCTCCCGGAACCACCCGGCGACCAACCACACTCCGTCCAAAAAATAAGCCCGACCCCGGTGAAAGACCCGGAAGAAGAAAGCCGAATTAGCAAAGAAAAAGATGTTATCCGCATCCTCCTTAACTATGGAAGCCTTTATTTTACACCTTCCTATGACCCCGAAAAAGAAGGAAAAGAGGGAAATGATGATAAAGTGGAAAAGCCAGAGCCGCTCAACGTGGCTGAGGCCATAGTATCCGACTTAATGCGTGACAACGTCTCCTTCTCTGTCCCCGAATACCAGAAAATCTTCCTCCAGTTCATTGAGTTTATTAAAGATAAAACCCCCGTAAACAACTCATTTTTTACCAGCCACCCCGATACTTCGGTTAGCAAGGCCTCCATTGATCTGATGACAGAACCATTTCAGCTAAGCAAAAACTGGGAGATTAAGCATAAGATATATGTTGCCAGGGAAGAAGAAAACCTGGAAATGATGGTGGTTAAGGCTTTGTTATCATTAAAGCTGGCCTTGCTTATGGAGCAAAAAGAAACCGTTCAGAAAAAGCTGAAAGAGGTGGAACTGGAAGAAGAACAAAGGCCATTGCTGGAGAAGATACAAGCGATCATTAATAAAGAAAAACGCATTGCCCAAATACTGGGGCGCCCGATAATGCGATAAGAAAAGGGGCTCTATATGGAGAAAAAAACCATTTGCTTTATCAACACCAACAAGGCCTGGGGTGGAGGAGAAAAATGGCATCTTGATATGGCGACCCGGCTAATGCAACGGGGGCACCAGGTAAATGTACTGGCACGAACAGGGGGACCGCTGGAGAGAAAATGTAAAGCAGCTGAAATTCCGGTGCGGGGAATGAATTACGGAAACCTTTCCTTTTTAAACCCCTTAACTGTGGTGCGGATAACCACACTGATAAAAGAACTGGCTCCCCGGGTGGTGATCCTTAATCTTCCTGCCGATTTAAAAACAGCGGGGCTGGCGGCCAAAAGGGCCGGAGTGCCAACCATTATTTACCGACGTGGAACGGCATTACCCGTTAACCCACATCTCCTTAACCGGTATTTATTCAGAAAAGTACTTACCGGGGTGATCGCCAATTCGAAAGAAACGAAAAAGCTTATAAACCATAAAGCGCCCCTTATCCCTCAGGAAAAAATCCATGTGATATACAATGGCGTTACCCCACACCATTATCGCCCGGAAGAAAAGAAGAATAACACCCTGATCATCGGAAATGCCGGGCGTATGGTGCGACAAAAGGGTCAAACCCTGTTAACAGATCTGGCCCTGCAATTAACCGCCAGGGATATTGATTTCCAAATCCATATTGCCGGTGATGGCCCGCTACTGAAGGAACTGACCCGGGCAGTAAAGGCCCAGCACTTATCGGAAAAAGTGATTTTCAAGGGGTTTCAAAAAGACCTTCATGCGTTTTACTCAAAGATCCATCTCTTTGTATTACCCTCCTACTGGGAAGGTTTTGGATATGTAATGGCCGAAGCCATGCTATACCACACTCCTGTTATTGCTTTTAATCACAGTTCCAATCCGGAGGTGGTCACTGACGGGGAAACAGGATATCTTATCCCTTCAGGGCGCATCGATATAATGGCGGATAAGATTGCGTTTCTGGGAAAAAACCGGGAAAAACGACTTGAAATGGGGCGTAAAGCCGGTCATGATGCCCGCACACGCTTCAGTATGGAATGGGCAACGACCCAACTGGAACAGCTGCTAACCCTTTCGTCTTGAGAAAATATTCCGCCTGCCCCATAGCAAAAAGGAGTAAAAGAATGCAAAAAATGTGGCTCCAACCTGGGTCTCCAGGGTGTCTTCGGTGATCATAGACAAGGCAACGATAATAAAAAAAGGCATAAAGAGCATCTCTTCCCAGGCCCTGGCGGCAAAGACCGGGTAGAGTAAAAACAGTAAAAACAGTGTCATCCCCACAAGCCCTAAAGAAGCTCCAATGCGCAGATATTGATTATGAGCACGAAGGCGAAACTTTAAGTCCAAAGGGGAATCGGTCTTGAGGTACTGGGCCGTAAATGCCTGGTTTATATCTCCTGTTCCCACTCCCAGCCAGGGGCTTTCACTGATAATCCCTTTGGCTGCTTTCCAGTATTCCAGCCTTTGCAGCACGGAATGGCCACTGGGGTCGCCATGCTGCTGATAGTTCTTATATTCATAAATGATCTGTGACATCCGGGCACGAAAAAAAGAGCGACGCATATAATTTACGTTAGCTACTCCTTTTTCTATGGCCTTCACTTCATCATCCGTCAGCTTTATTACCGCATCACCATCTTTCCGCAAACCCCTGGAGTTTAAAAAACGAATAAGGGTATATTTCAACTGATGGCCCTGTTTATCCACCCCGCCATAAGGGATCTGGCTTCGCTTATTCCACTCTTCCCTGAGCTCCGGCTCACAGATATACAAAAAGATATAATGGCCGTTTTCATGCCATGTGTTCAGTGTATCGTGAAAATATGGATTTCCCCGTTCAGTGTACTGTTCCAGGGCTGACATATCTTGCTCCGGGGCGGTGAGCTCTTCTAAAACCACCTCCCTGATAAAGAAAAACCCCGTAAGAATTAATGCGATCAACCCTGCCAAAAAACCCATACGTACCCAAAAGCGACCTTTATGAAAGATCATAAAAATGAGCATTCCGGTTCCCAGTATCAAAGTGATCCCCACCCCGGTGGCTGACTCTAAGAGCACCAGAAAGACAAGGATCCAGATGGCAAGAAGGATCATAAACAGCCTCAAAGACCATAGCAGGGTTTTGTAGGCAAAAAATACGCAGGTGAAAAAGCTTAAGCTCAACATTAGCCCGAAGCGAATGTGGGAAACATAGGGAGAAATGTTCCGGGAATCTAAAATGTCACGGGTGACCAGGATATAGGTAGAAATAAAGGAAGAGACCACCACCGCCGCAACAAAAGTACCCATAACCATATTCCATTGCCGCCGGCTGAGTGGAGGGGCTGTGGAAATCAGGAAAGGAAGAATGAGCAAAGGAAGCTTTATTCGCAACTCCTTAAAACCATGCTCCAGATTAGTGGAGTAAAGCATCCCTAAAACAAAAAGCAGATATATCCCCGAAATCATCCAGGCAGAAGGAGTACTGAAAAACAACCGGACCCGGTGCCATACACGACTGCTAAACAACCAGCCAATAGCCAGAATAAACTGGGAAATGCTCAGCATAAACTTTGAAAAAGGCAAAGAAGCCACCAAAAGAATCAGCCCAAACAGGAAGATTCGTTCCCCTATAATTGATTTGCTTAATGGTAATTTTGCCCTTGGGTTCTTCATGAATATGTAATCTGTAATTATTAACCACACCAGAGCCGTTATGTTTTAAACATTTGCCCCACAACGCAACAGAATTGGCCACGAATAACTGTTTAGACTTGGTTATGAGCGACTTTTGTAGCTATTCCGCTCGCTGTTTTTACGGGTCAAAATTAATGTATATAACTTTGCATAGCGCAAAAAACGGGAATAAGCTGCGTTTTTACATATCACAAAGCCGTAAAGGCCATCTCTAAACCCTTGTTTTACAAAATAATCCCTTATAAACCGCACAAAAGGGCTGCATATCATTTTTATCCAAACCAGACCTGTTGTCTTTTCACCATACAAAGCATTTGCGGATATGCTGGTAAACTTATTGATTTGATTTACATGTTCATCAATGGAATAAAAAGAGTAATGAAGCAGGTCTCCATGCAGCCTGAAGGGAATTATTCCCTGTTCCATTATCACTTTATCGTGGGGGTTGATGCCGCCCCATTTGCCCAACTTTCTGTTCCAAAAGCGTATTTTTCGGTCGGGATACCATCCACAATGATATATCCATTTCCCGCAATAATTGGTAAGCCGGTTCATTTCATAGGCTTTTTCCGGCTCTTCAGCATGCTCTTTTACCTGTTTAATGGATTCCCTCAACGTTTGGGATAATGCTTCATCAGCATCCAGGGAAAGGACATAATCATACGATGCCTGATCCAATGCAAAGTTCTTTTGCTCAATATGTCCATGAAAAGGATTTTGAATAAAGCGCACGTTAAGGCTCCGGCAGATTTTTTCAGTATCATCCGTGGAGAAAGAATCCACAACAACGATTTCATCAACCACCTGCTCCAGCGACTCAATGCATCGTTTAATGTTGCGTTGTTCGTTCCAGGTAATAATTACTGCGGATATTTTCATGCGTTTAAAAGTTTATATATTGCTTAATTTCTGATAGTTGCATTATCGACACCACAGCGAGTCCCGAATTCTCGGGACAGGTCCCGAATTCTCGGGACAGGTCCCCAATTCTCGGGACAGAGGTGGGCAGGTCAACCCATCTTAACGCCTATCATGTTCAGCCAATTACTAACTAAAAACTCTGCCCCATGCCCCATGCTCTATGCTCTATGCTCTATGCCCTTCTCAGACCGGGCTCATTATTCTTTCCAGAATCTGGAAGAGAACAGTATAAGCACAGTAAACAGTTCCAGCCTACCCAACAGCATCAGAAATGACAGGAACCATTTTCCGGGTGCGGGGATTAGCGCGTAGTTATCAACGGGTCCCACGGCCCCGATACCGGGTCCAATATTCCCCAGTGTTCCGATAGAAGACCCCATAGCCGTTTCCAGGTCCAGTCCCATAAGTACCATTACCAGTGTTCCTGTGGCAAAGATAAGCACATATATTAGCAGGAAGGCCATAATATTGTGAACGATATCTCCGGGGACTCCTTTTCCGTTGAGTCGAACGGGGACAACAGCTCTGGGATGGAGTTGTTTTCGGAATTCGGCGGCCGAGATTTTAAACACCATAAGCTGTCTGGCAGCCTTGAGCCCGCCGGAAGTGGAGCCTGTGGCCCCCCCCGTAAACATTAGAAAAAACAGTATGATCCAAATATAAGAAGGCCAGGCCAGATAGTCTGTAGTGACAAAACCGGTGGTAGTGGCGATGGATACGGTTTGAAAAAGGGCATGCCGGAAGGCTTCTTCTCCATTCATCCCTGTTCTTATGATAAGCAAAAGGCTAATAGCGGTTGCTGAAATGATTAACAGCTTTAGGAAATAGCGCAGTTCTTCATTTTTTAATGCTTTTTGGAATTTCCCGGTAAGGGTCATATAATGAAGGGCAAAGTTGATTCCCCCAAGAATCATAAACACGGTGATCACATACTGGATATAGGCTGAATACCCGGCAATACTGTCATTATTGGGTGAAAACCCACCGGTTGACACCGTGGCAAAAGCGTGGCATAAAGCATCAAATACCGTCATACCTCCCAGCAGGAGCAACAGGGAAAGTACCAGGGTAAGAAGCAGGTAAACTCCATACAGGCGCTTTGCTGTTACTGCTACCCGTGGATGGAGCTTGTCGGAGGCAGACGCTGAGGCCTCGGCAGTAAAGAGCTGCATGCCCCCAATCCCCAACAAAGGGAGAATGGCCAGTGACAGCACAATAATACCCATACCCCCAAGCCAGTGGGTGAGGCTGCGCCAAAACAAAACCCCCTGGGGAAGGCTCTCAATATCATCCAAAATAGAGGCCCCGGTAGTAGTAAAGCCAGACATGGCCTCAAAAAAGGCGTCCCCATAAGATGGGATGGCGCCGGTAAAAACAAAAGGAAGAGCCCCAAAAAAGGCAATGGCAACCCAGGTGAAGGTGACTATAACGTAAGCATCCCTTTTCCCGGCTTGCCGCTTTCTGGGAGACCAGCCCAACAGCCAGATGACCCCCCCCGAAACAATGGTCACCACTGCCGAAAGCAAAATGCCGCGAAGATCCCCGCTGCCATAATACCATGAAAACAGCAGTGGAAGCAGCATAAACAGCCCAACAATGAACACCACATTACCCAAAAAGCGAAGGATAAGCTTATAGTTTAACTTCCTGCTCATAGAAGGCATGAGAACGGGTTTTGATAGGGTTAAAAATAACGGTTAACTTTCCGGATGGTATCAGGCAATGAAAAAACTACCACCCGGTCTTCCGGCAGGATTTGCATATCTCCGGTTGCGATCATGCTTTCTTTTCCACGGATTACTCCTCCAATGATCGCATCTTTTGGGAAGTTTAGCTTTTTAACCGGCTTCCTGGTGGCAGGAGAGCCTTCCCTGACAACAAACTCCAGCACCTCTGCATCAATGCCGCTCAAACATTTAAGATTGGCCACTTCTGCATCAATGGTAAAACGGGTGATATAACTGGCAGTAATGAGCTTCTTGTTGATTATAGTCTCAATCCCAATGCTTTGAGCTATGTCAATGTACTCAATATTCTCCACCAGTGCAATAACCTTCTTCACTCCCATTCGCTTGGCCAGCAAGGAAGTTAAAATATTGGTTTCCGTATCATTTGTCACGGCCACAAAAGCATCCATATTGCGAATACCTTCCTCCTCCAGCAGATCGATATTCCGGGCATCCCCTTTAATGCACAGGGTATTATCTACCATATTGGAAACCACTTCCACCCGTTTGGGGTTATAGTCAATAAGTTTTACATTAAGTTTTTTCTCCAGTTGGCAGACCGTATATCTTCCAATACGCCCGGCACCGATCACCATCACGTTTTTTATTTTTATCTTTTTCTTTCCCCCCAGTTCCATAATTTTCCTAATACAATCGGGCTTAGCGATCACATAGGCCATATCGCCTTCCTCGAAATGGTCTTGCCCCCTGGGTATCAACGTTTTTCCGCCCCGATGGACAGCTACAGCTCTAAACCCAAGGTTTCCATAGCTTTGGTCTAGCTCCATTAGTGTTTGGCCTATTACGGGGGCATTTTTGTCCAATGGGATCATAAATAAAGACAGCCTGCCATGGGAAAACTGAAAGGTCTCCCCCATAGCGGCCTGGTTGATCAGGTTGATGATCTCGCGCGCAGCGATACTTTCCGGGCTCACTATGGCGTCAACACCCAGTTCACGGAACAGCGTTTTATTCTCTGGTAAAAGGTATTCCGGATTATTAACCCGGGCGATGGTTTTTTTAGCCCCCAGCTTTTTAGCCAAAATACATGTGATAAGGTTGATCTGCTCGTCGTGAACCACAGAAAGGACCAGCCCTGCCTGATGCACATCGGCCTGGCGCAACACATCCGGAGAGGTGCTGTCGCCGGCTATGGCCAAAAGGTCACTGCCCGAGCCTGTCAACTCCACAATGTCTTGCTGGGAGTCAATTATAACAATGTTGTGCTTTACATCACTGAGCATTTTCGCCAGATGAAAACCCACCTCTCCGTCACCTGCAATGATTATATTCATATTCTGATGGTTAATATAATACCTGAGTCCAGTCTAAAAACACACATTTTTCACATCCGCTGAAAATCAGCTTTGCCCCATCCCTAAAGGGTGGCTGATTTTCAGCGGCTTCACCCTTTAGGGTCCGGGGCAAAAAGCCGCTGA
>PWNQ01000157.1 GCA_003557725.1 Bacteroidales bacterium
TATCGAGCGTCTCTGGCGAACCGTAAAGCAAGATTATGTGTACCGGTATCCTGCATCCAATGGGGTGGAACTCTACCATGGATTAAATGGGTTTTTTGAGTATTACAACACACGTAAAACCCATCAGGGCATAGGCAGGCAGATACCAATTGCAAGGTATAAGCAGACCGCATGATTAGGAGGTAGAAATGAAAAGAAATAACCATTATTCATCTATTTCTGGGGGCTAACTTTTGTCTTTGTGTATGCATTTGTGTATACACCACAAAAAAGCCTTCACAGGGTTTTCCTGTAAAGGCTTGATTTTAAATGTGGGAGCTACTGGATTCGAACCAGTGACCCCCTGCTTGTAAGGCAGGTGCTCTGAACCAACTGAGCTAAGCTCCCGGAATAGTATGAACGATGCTTTCTCAAAGCGGATGCAAAGATAAAACAACCTTTTGAAATATGGAGAAATAAATCCATGTTTTTTTCTTTATTTGGCAAAAAGTTTTATATCGTTCAGGTTACAGGCTGATTAGGGCTCCTTTCCCGTTTATTATCCAAGACTAGTGTCGTTGACATGACACTAGTCCAGGTCAAATTTTATCCCTTGTGCCAGGGGCATTTCCCTGCCATAGTTCACCGTATTAGTTTGTCGGCGCATATACATCTTCCATGCGTCAGACCCAGACTCCCGTCCTCCGCCGGTTTCTTTTTCTCCGCCGAATGCTCCTCCGATTTCGGCTCCGGAAGTTCCGATATTTACGTTTGCGATGCCACAGTCGGAGCCGGTAGCGGAGGTAAACAGGGTAGTTTCCCTCACGTCGTTGGAGAAGATAGAAGAAGAGAGTCCCTGGGGCACGTCGTTATGCATTTGGATAGCCTCTTCGAGGGTGGAGTACTTCATCAGGTACAGCAGGGGTGCGAAGGTTTCTTCCTGGACGATTTGATAATGGTTTTTTGCTTCCGCCACTGCCGGCATCACGTAGGTTTCCGTTTGATGGTCGTTGCCCATCGCTTGTCCGCCTGTCAGTATTTTGCCTCCTTCTTTCACCACTTGTTTTTGGGCCTTCAGGAAGTCTTCCACCCCTTTTTTATCGATCATGGGGCCCACCAGCGTATTCGGGCACAGGGGGTGGCCAATTTTTCCCGGTAGTTGTTTATATGCGTTCACCAGTTTTTCTTTGAACTGATCGTAGATGGATTCATGCACGATCAGTCTGCGGGTGGTAGTACACCGTTGTCCTGTGGTTCCCACCGCACCAAAGAGGGTAGCATTGAGGGCATTGTTAAGGTTTGCGCTGGGAGCCACGATAATGGCGTTATTTCCGCCCAGTTCCAGGATAGTTCTTCCCAGTCGTCCGCCTACGATGCGGGCCACGTGTTTACCCAGGGGGGTAGATCCGGTGGCCGACACCAGGGGGATGCGTGGGTCTTCCAAAATGGTGTCTCCAATATCTGCCGAGCTGCCTTCCACCAGGTTGATCACTCCTTCGGGGATATTGTTTCTTTTAAGTACTCCGGCCATTATCCGGTGTACAGCCTGGGCACACAGGTACACCTTTGAGGAGGGTTTCCACACCACCACATCTCCGGCGATCAGTGCCAGCATAGTATTCCAGGCCCATACGGCTACGGGAAAGTTAAACGCGGTGATCACCGCCACGATGCCCAGCGGGTGATATTGTTCGCTCAGGGTATGGTTGGGGCGTTCCGACTTGGTGGTCATGCCGTAGAGCATACGTGACTGGCCCAGCGCAAAATCGGCAATATCGATCATCTCCTGCACTTCTCCCATGCCTTCCTGGTGTATCTTTCCCATCTCCAGGGATACCAGTGCTCCCAGCTCCTCTTTATGCTCCCGGAGGGCGTCTCCCATTTGCCGCACCAGGTCGCCCCGCAAGGGTGCAGGCACCTGTCGCCAGTGCAAAAAGGCCTTTTGTGCCGTTTTCATTACGGCCTCATAGTCGTCCTTGTTAGCCAGTTGCACTTCGCCGATGGGTTGGCCGTTGGCAGGGGAGTATGACTGTACCGTTTTTCCTCCGGTGTTTAGCCATTGGGTGCCGGTGCAGGCGCCCGGTTGTTTCTCTGTAATGCCCAGCTTTTTGAGCATTTCCTTTACAGGATAATCGGTGTGTAATCGAATATTCATGGGACAGGTATTTTTTGGGGGGTTAATAAAAATCAGGCCAGACCGGTGTGGTGGTCTGGCCTGACAGGGATTTATTCTTTATCCATATAAGGATATGTGAAGTCTGTTGGCGGCACCAGTGTTTCTTTGATGGCCCGTTGTGAGGTCCATCGAGTAAGGTTCAGGAAGCTTCCTGCCTTATCGTTAGTGCCTGATGCCCGTGCACCGCCAAAGGGTTGTTGACCCACTACGGCGCCGGTAGGCTTATCATTGATATAAAAGTTACCGGCAGCGTTACTCAGCTTGTTCACTGCTTTGAGTGCGGCATAGCGGTCGTTGGCGAAGATAGATCCGGTAAGGGCAAAGATAGAGGTTTGGTCCAGCAGATCCAGGGTCTCTTCATACTTTTGGTCCTCATATACATACACCGTAAGCACCGGTCCGAACAGCTCTTCTTCCATGGTAGCATACTTTGGGTTGGTGGTAAGGATCACGGTAGGTTCAATATAGAAGCCTTTGGACTTATCGTGTCCCCCCCCGATGATCACTTCTGCGTCTGTATCTTTCTTTGCTTGTTCTATGAAAGAGGCCAGGTTATCGAAGGAAGCTTCATCGATAACAGCACCCATAAAGTTTTCAAAGTTTTGCACATCGCCCATTTTAATTTGTGCTATGGTTTTTTCCAGGCGTGTTTTTATATCGCTCCACATGCTTTTGGGGATATAGGCACGGGAAGCTGCCGAGCATTTTTGCCCCTGGTATTCGTATGCTCCGCGCACCAGTGCGGTGGCTACCTCCTGGGCAATGGCGGAGTTGTGCACCATTACGAAGTCTTTTCCGCCGGTTTCGCCCACGATGCGTGGGTAGTAGCGGTAATTTTCCAGCTGGTTTCCAATGTTTTTCCACAGAAAGTCGAAGGTGGGCTTAGAGCCTGTAAAGTGCAGGCCGCCAAAGAATTCACTTTCCATAACATGCTTTCCGATCAGGGATCCTCTCCCGGGAATAAAGTTTACCACTCCGTCGGGCAGGCCTGCTTCCTTATAGATTTTCATCAGGTAGTAGCTGGACAGCAGCGAGGTAGTAGCCGGCTTCCATACGGTAGTATTGCCCATCAGTGCCGGAGCAAGGGTGAGGTTGGAGGCAATAGCTGTGAAGTTAAAGGGGGTGATGGCAAAAACAAAGCCTTCCAGGGGACGGTACTCCGTGCGGTTGATGGTGCCTTCGGGGGATAGGGGCTGGTCCTGGTAGATCTGACCCGTGAAGTAGCTGTTAAATCTCAAGAAATCAGCCGTTTCACATACCGACTCTATCTCCGACTGGTGGGGGGTCTTGCTCTGACCCAGCATGGTCACCCCATTCATCAGGTACCTGTACTTGGTGGTGATAAGCTCGGCCACACGCATCATAATGGAGGCACGATCCACCCAGGGCATTTCAGCCCACTGCTTTTTGGCTTCCATGGCCGCATCAATGGCCATTTTGATCTCCTTTTCCCCGGCTTTGTGGTAGTCTGCCAGCACATGACCATGGTCATGGGGCATAACCACTTTGCCCATATCACCGGTCTTTATTTCTTTCCCACCGATGATCAGAGGGATCTCAACTTTCTGAGAACTAAGACGTTCAAGCTCCTGCTTTAGTGCTTTACGCTCTTTAGTCCCCGGCGCATATGATTTAACCGGCTCATTGACCGGGCGCTCGAACTGAAACAATGCATTATTCATAGGTTAAACTTTAATTGTTGTTATTGTTTACAAAAGGCACAAAAATAATAAAAAATACATCGCAACAAACATCAATTACTACAAAACGTCAATGTGATCCACCGATGATAAATACGGACCCGGTATAAATGGTTGATTTTGATTTTCAGCGCCTTTTTTCATTCTATGTCACCGCCTTTTTCCATCCCAGTTTATTCATTTGCCAGATAATAATAATTGCAGACAGTATGGCGGGGATAAAGTAGCGGATGGCGATAAGGGGTTCAGCCAGGATAAGCTTTCCTGTTCCAAAGAGGGTACACATGATCATTATGGATCCGGCCAGCCAGTTAACAGCCAGTCTTCCCATTCCGGTATCCTGCTTTACCTGGGGCATTTTTTCTGCGATAGGTTTCCAGCCGGGTCCTCCGGGCCGGATCCTTTGGTAGAAGCTTTTCAAAGTATTTTCGTCGGTGGGGCTGGTCAGGAAGGTGACGGTGACCCATATAATGGTTGACCAGATCACTATGATGATAAGGATCCATTCGTAGGGCAGGGGGGTATGCCAGGCCAGGTATGGGTAGATAAGGTATGGTGCTGTCATGGCGGCAATCTCCGACCAGGCGTTGATGCGCCACCAGAACCATCTTAGTATCAGTACCAGTCCGATGCCACCGCTACAGGCCAGGATAAACCGCCAGGCGTCGGAGATCTGATGAAACTGTGTGGTTACCACCAGAGACAACAGCAACAGGATAAAGGTAGTGATGCGGGATATCTTCACATAGTAGCGCTCACTGGCTCCGGGTTTGATAAAGGGCTTAAACAGGTCGTTTATGATATAGGATGTGCCCCAGACGGTTTGTGAGGCGATGGTAGACATATATGCCGCCAGAAAAGCAGCCATAAGCAGTCCCAGGAGGCCGGAAGGCATAATATCGCGGATGACCATCACATAGGTGGCTCCTTTATCCGGTTCGTCCGGGTATAGCAGCAGGGCGGCCAGGGCTACAATGATCCATGGCCATGGGCGAATGGCGAAGTGAGCAATATTGAACCAAAGGGTAGCCAGCAGGGAGTGCTTTTCGTCTTTTGCCGACATCATCCGTTGGGCCACATATCCGCCCCCCCCCGGCTCTGCTCCGGGGTACCAGCTGGCCCACCATTGCACCCCCATATATGCTATAAAGGCGACCACCCCCATCTTGAGCATCTCTCCGGTGGATGTCCCCGTGCCTGAGGCAGTAATATCCGGGGTAAAATCAAAGATCCAGACAGGAAGCTGGTCTTTAAGACCTTGAATGCCTCCTACCTCCGCATGGCGAAGCGCCATTATGGCCAAAACTATGGAGCCCGTCATGGCGATAATGAACTGGAAAGTGTCGGTGAAAGAAACACCCCAAAGACCCGAAAGGGAGGAGTAGAAGGCCACAAATAGCATCATGCAGCCTACGATCAGCAGCTCCGAAGAAAAATAGATGCCGCCAACGGTGAGCCCCTCCAAACCAAAAAAGGTGACCCCGGGAAACATCACTGAAATGATCTTTACCATGGCCAGGTTCACCCAGGCAATAACAATCACGTTCATAAAGATCCCTATATATACGGACCGTAAACCACGTAAAAAGTTGGCCCGCTTTCCACTATAACGAATACTCACAAACTCGCAATCGGTTAAAATGTTGGCCCGGCGCCATAAACGGGCGAAAAAGAAAACGGTGAGCATCCCGCCAAACAACATATTCCACCATAACCAGTTCCCCGCAATGCCGCTCTCTGCAACCATCTCAGTGATAGCCAGTGGAGTATCCGCAGCAAAAGTGGTGGCAACCATGCTGGTACCCGCAATATACCAGGGCAACTTACGGCCACTTAGAAAAAAATCCCCGGTGCTGGCACTGGCACGACGATACATATATATACCTATGGAAATGCTGATCACAAAATACAGGATAATAATACCCCAGTCGATTGCCGCCAAATTCATAAGCTATTATTTACGTCCATATCTAAATGAATAAAACCAAAAATGCCTGAAGCCAACCTGAAAATATAATGCCTTCACAACCACTTGAAAATATGAGTCCGGTCTAAAAACACACATTTTTCACTCCCCTGAAAATCAGCCTTGCCCCATCCCTAAAGAGTGGCTGATTTTCAGGGGCTTCACCCTTTAGGGCCCGGGGTAAAAAGCCGCTGAAAATCAAAAGTAACCTTTTTAGATTGGACTCAAATATTAAAGCCCCAAAAATAAAGAAAAATGCCAGCAGGTAATATGGGATATTTATATTATTTTTACCCAAAATATAATGGAGGTTATTATGATATCACCAAAAACCGTTGCTTCATTGGGTTTTATTCTGAAAAAAGAGAAGCTTGGACCGCTAAATGTGCCGGAAGCCATGGATTTATTTGCCCTGGAAGCTACCCAGCCCTATCCCGGATACTATTCATCCCAATACCTTCCTGAGTGGAGCGGGAAGCACCCCCTGCATATGGTTTATTTTGTTATTCAGCCTTTTGAGTATGCCCATACGGAAAAACTCACACGTATCGGCCAAAATGTCCTCAGAGAACTGGAACTCCACCTGCAGGTTTATCCCGGGTTTGTTCAGATTGATGACCAAAATTATTATGGTCTCCATTTGCGCGCCAAAACCCTGGAACCCCTGGGGCAAATTATTGAAAAATTCCGCGAACATGGGGTGCGGTTCGTAGAAAAAAAGTCTTTTACAGAGTGCCAATGCATGATCAACGTGCAGAAATTTATTAAAATGCACTTTGTTAATGAGGGCGTCTATCAGGACATGGTCAACTCAGACATATACTATATCCAGCTCCCGGATGAGCTCCCATGGAAACAGTTTGAAGAGATAACGCTGGGGATGAAGAAGAACCTTAAGCTGCCTGACTTTGATGCGGCACTGGCCAGCGTACACCATGAAGGAGGATTTATGGACTTTGTTCGCATTTACACCCCCGACCTCACCTCTTTTGATATGGATGGATTGAGGAAAAAATACCTGGAACAACTGAAAGAGAGTTGATCCCTGTGATTTTCTCCCCGCTGGAAACCTGAAGGCATAGTGTATTGCCGTTTCAGGCAGGATAAATTGTGTGATTTTTTTGATCCGGAACAGTCATGGTGTGCTTTTTTTCATCTGTTTAAAATTTTCTATATTGCTTAATCTCTGATAGTTGTATTATCGACACCACAGCGAATCCCGAATTCTCGGGACAGGTCCCGAATTCTCGGGACAGGTCCCGAAGGGGCGGGATGATTATTTCTTCGCCTCCTCGCATCATTTCCCGGCGCGCGCCCCCGGCCCCTAAAGGGGAGGGCCATCGCGCATGGTTGCCTCACCAACGTTTCTTCACCGCAAA
>PWNQ01000085.1 GCA_003557725.1 Bacteroidales bacterium
AAAAGAATCTCCCTGATCACAGAACATCCCAGGTCAAAACTTGTTTACCTTACCGGAAGCTGGAAACCCTTGCTTACGGTGTTCTTTGATAATGTAAAGGGACCAAAGAGCAAAGGCCCTGAAGAGTTGGAGCTGAGTGAGTTTATTGCAGTGAAAGGCCATAAGGCCAAAGGCAAAAGACTGACCACTTATCCGGTAGAAAAACTGGAACTTACAGAGCCGGCCCCACCAGAACAGGAAACAACGGAACAGGAAGCACCGGGACAGGAAGCACTGGAACAGGAAGCACTGGAACAGGAAGAGATGCACCAGAAGGAAAGCAAAGAAAACAGTAGCTCAGAGAAATCCTCCCCGGGAAAAACTGAAAATATAGAAGAAGAAGGGAAAGGCACCTCAACAATTAAGGAAAAATCCGGTGAGCCCGATAAAGGCCGGGGGAGAAATGACCGCCCCCAAAAAACACTGTTTGATTAATAAATGAAGTCGCTGAAAATCAGCCGCCCTTTAGGGGTGGGGCAAAGCTGATTTTCAGCAAATGTGAAAAATGCGTGTTTTTAGACCGGACTCAAGTATGAATCGGTTAATGGGAAATTAAAATATATAACGATGAACAGCAACGTGCTTAAAGTAAAAGATGATGTGCATTGGATCGGGGTGCTGGACAAGGACCTGGTTACTTTTGACGTGGTAATGGAAACCAAGTATGGTACTACCTACAATTCCTACTTTATCAATGCAGATAAAAAAGCCATTATAGAAACCACCAAGGAAAAGTTTTGGGTGGATTATGAGGCCAATATACGTGCCATGACCGATCCCTCCGGGATTGATTATATTATCCTTAACCATACCGAGCCGGATCACTCGGGAAACCTTAAGAACCTGGTTGCCCTGGCACCACATGCCAAAGTAGTAGCTTCCCCCAATGCCATTCGGTACCTGAAAGACCTGTTTAAGGGTGAAGACTTTAACTATATGCCGGTAAAAGATGGCGATACTTTGGATCTGGGCAATAAGACCCTGCGTTTTATCAGTGCGCCCAACCTGCACTGGCCAGACAGTATGTACACTTATCTGGAGGAAGATAAGGTGCTCTTTAGCTGCGATTCCTTTGGAGCACATTATTGCGACGAAAAAATGTTTGACGACCAGGTGGATGAAGATAAGTTTGATGATGCGTTTAAGTATTATTTTGACGTGATCCTTAAACCGTTCAGTAAATTTATGCTTAAAGCCATTCAAAAGCTGGATGGATTGGAAATTGATGCCATTTGCCATGGACACGGACCCATATTGCGATCCAAATGGAAAAAATATATGGACCTGTCTGAAAAATGGGCGGAAGAATTTGTGAAGCAACCCTCCAGACAACGGGTGTTTATCCCATATGTTTCTGCTTACGACAAGACCGGAATGCTGGCGAAAAAGATTGCCGAAGGGGTGCAGGCTGCCGGTGATGTGGAAGCAAAAACCATGGATATCGAAATGGTTTCCATGGGAGAAATGGAGGAAGAAATCGTAAAGGCTACCGGTATTATTGTGGGGTCTCCTACCATTAACCAAAATATCCTGCCCCCCATTTATAAACTCTTTGGTATGCTTACCCCGCTCCGGGATAAAAATAAGCTGGCCGGAGGATTTGGGTCTTACGGATGGAGCGGAGAAGCACGTACACTGATCAAAAACGGCCTCACATCATTGAAAATGAGTTACTTTGAAGATGGGGCTTTTGTGAAGTTCTCTCCCGATGGCAATGATCTGGAGGAAAGTTTTGAATATGGGAAAGCGTTTGCACAAAAACTACTGAACTAAACGCTGAAGAATAACGTTAGTACATTCACCATTACAATTTGCTGTTGCTTTGGAGGTCATTTGCCCGGGTTGCCAGCTAAACAGCAAAGATAAAAAACGTTGAATATGCGGAGAGGAGCGTTTATATTGGCCATTGTTGCAGGGATTTTGTTAAGTGCTTGTGCAACTGAGCGCAAAGTGGCCAGGGAGTTCGTGAGCAACACACCTGAAGCACGATTCCTGCTCATAATGCCCAATGTGGTGTTTAAGGAAAGCCTGAAACCCATCGGGGAGACCCACATTGAGAATCCCACCGCCCGCCAGAAAGACTCCATAGCCTTTATGGAAAGTGATTTTATCCGCTATCTGCCCGACAGTCTGATCCTTCAATTGTATATTCCCCCGCTGCTGGATGAGTTCCAAAAGCTGGGGCTAAACGTTATCCCCGATACCATCACCGGTAAATTCTTTCAGGACACGGGAAAAAATGCCTATATTATCAATATAGCCCAGCTCCAACTGCAGGAATTTTCAGAGATCGTCTATGATACCGAAGAAATTGATGGCCGATATTACTATCATGAGCATGTGCTCAACGGAGTACACCTGAACAAGTGGGTGGAGTTCCAAAAGCTCAACAGTGAGCAGAAAAACCCCATGGTGTTTTTTGCTGAACTGACAGCAGGTGACCAGGTGGACGGCTTTTTTAGAAAAAACCCCCAAACCGGTCAGGTGCAATATTCTTATAAGATGGATACTCTGGAAATGGGCGACTTACACCAGTGGGTTGAGCAGGCAGGCCGGGTTCATGCCCGCTATTTTTTTGACTTCCTGATGAATCAATATATTCGCATCAACCTTAGCAAAAAACAAATCAAACCCCGGTATTACCTGCATTATGACCGGGAAAACGACCAGTTTGTCCCCGTCACTGAGCAACGGTTTATCCGCATAAGGGAGGAATAAAACCTCTACAGGAAACCCATCGGAAGCCAAAGGTAATCTGTTGTCCATACTAAATATATGAAGAATGTAGCTCAAAGAAAATGATAACATGCAGTATCTTAAGAATGTACTTATTATTTAGATTGGGAGAGGTGCTTTTGGTGATGGATTAAGAGTTTGTTATAAATTAGTAACCTGTGATAATTTCCTTCGTATAAGATACAAGTTCTTTTTAACTCATACTTTTTTGTATATTAGTGGACTGAAAATTGCCTGCCGTTTCTTCAGAAATATTGGTTGTTTTTAGTGGTAATTCTTTTTTGAATAGAATGTTAGAAGTACAAGGCGGTTTTGTTTAATCACCATTGTTGTATCTGGACGGTGATAGGAACCGTGGGGTAGTAGCAGGGAGTAATAGTTATAATATTAACAAGATTATTGGAAGGCATTCTGCAAATCAGGCAGTGTTCTTTTATGACTTTAAAAAAATGAAAAACCGATGAAGTGTAAGATTTTACTTTTTAGCACATGGGCTTTTTTTGTCTTCATGATGGGGGCGGTGAGCCCTGTCAGTGCCCAGATGGTGGAAACTTTTGACTCTCCCACCGCTCCTCCTGACAACTGGACCATTATTTATGCTGATCCCAGTCCTTTTGTTGGAGGGATTTACAGTAACGAGATGCTTCACATTGAGCCGGAAAATGACGGCTGGGGTTCCCAGGGGCCTCATGACACCACCTATTCCGGCTCCAGGGTATTTCGGTTTTCTTCCATAACCTCTTCTTCCGGGTATGATTACCGGCAGTATCTCATCTCTCCTCCCCTTAATGTGACTCCCGGGAACGACTCAGTGGCGTTTTATTACCGCCAGAAGTACGGGTTTGGTGACCGTTTTCAGGTGGGGTATTCCACCACCACCAATGACCTTTCCGCCTTTACCTTTGCTCCTTCGGTGAGCACATCCTCTGGAGATGATCAGGTATGGAGCCTGTATTATCTTAATAATCTGCCACCCAATACCAAGTATATCTGTATTCAGTATGGACGGGTCAACACATCGGGCTACCTACTGTATATTGATGGGTTTTACGGGCCCGATGCGGCTGATCTGGATGCTGGTCTGCTGGCAGTTAACACCCCTGATTACCCCGGAACATCTCCTGTTTCTGTTGACTTTGTAAATGCAGGAACCACAACGCTTACCAGTTTAAAGATCAGTTACGAGATCAACGGGGCACCTCAACTGCCGGTATTGTGGTCGGGGGTAATGGAGCAGGACTCGGTGATCACCGATTTTGTACTGGACCATCACCCCTTTCCTTTGGGCACGCACACTATTAAAGCATGGGTATCGGAGCCCAATGGGGGTATTGACCAAAACAGCACCAATGATACTATAGAAAAAACCTTTTTAACCTTTCAGGATGCCACGGCTTATGCCGGTGGGGATGGCCAGATATGTGCGGGAGAGCAGTTTGCCATTTCCGGTGCAACGGCCACTTCATATGAATCTCTGTCCTGGAGTACTTCCGGCTCAGGGGTCTTTATAAATGGCAACACCCTGAACCCAACTTATGTCCCCAGCTCTGCGGATACTACCAGCGGCAGTGTTGTGCTCACCCTTATAGCACATGCTTATCCCGGTTATGATAACGATACCAGTACCGCAAATTTAATTATACATGCCACCCCTGCCGTTGACTTTACCGGATTACAGGCTGCCTATTGTCCCAATGATCCAGACCAGACGCTGGCACCCAGTCCTTCAGGTGGAATATTCAGCGGTCCGGGGATATCAGGGAATACTTTTTCTCCTTCTACCGTAGCTGAAAATACCACCCATACCATAACATATAACTACCAGGATGGTTATGGCTGTACCAATAGCCGTTCTAAAAGCACCACCATTTATCCTTCCACTGCGGTATCTTTTTCCAACCTGGCATCTCAGTATTGTGAGAACGACCCTGTGGAGCTGTTGGCACCCAGTCCTTCCGCCGGAGGGCAATTCTTTGTCAATGGGGTGGCTACGGGTAACTATTTGTTTGACCCATCACTTCATGGTGTGGGTAATCATGTGGTGGAGTTTGTTTATCAGGATGCCAATGGGTGCACCTTTGTAGAGATACAAAACACTACAGTGACTGCCCTTCCTGTAGTAACTATTGATAACCTGGATGGCGGATACTGTGCTGGTGATCCAGCTGTTACCCTTCAGGGTAGTCCGGCCGGAGGAACTTTTACCATCAATGGGAGTTCAGCCATAGAGCTGGACCCGGGAGCCCTGCCGGTGGGCAGTCATAATGTAAAGTATTCGTATACAGACCCAACAAGTGGCTGCAGCGATACCGTAAGCACCACAGTGGAAATATGGGCTGTGCCCAATGCCGGCTATAGCGGGTTGTCTGGGTCCTATTGTGAAGATGAACCGGCCGTAACCCTGGCAGGATCGCCTGCAGGAGGTACTTTTTCAGGGCCCGGGGTGTCATCAGCAGGCACTTTTACCCCCTCATTAGGCAATGCGGGAAGTAATAATACCATTACTTATACCTACACCGATGCCAATGGGTGCAGTGATAGCCAAAGCCAAACCACCATGGTTTACCAGTTGCCGGCAGTGACCAATACCACTGCCACCACTCAGGCCTGTGAGGGTGGTGCGCCGGTTACCCTTACCGGATCTCCTTCGGGAGGGACCTTTTCCGGCACGGAAGTAACCGGAAATCAGTTCGACCCCATAGCAGCCGGGCCGGGAGTTTACCCAGTGACCTATAGCTACACTGATGGTAATGGCTGTTCTAATGACGATACAAAAGATATTGAAGTGCATACCCTTCCCTCTGTGAGCTTTAGCGGACTGCAGACCGCCTATTGTGAAAATGAACCCAATGAGGTGCTCACTCCGTCCCCTGTCGGGGGAACCTTTTCCATCACCGGAGGAAACGGCATTGTAAGTGGTGATGAGTTCTCTCCGGGTGCAGCCGGACCAGGGTCACATGTGGTCACTTATACCTACACCGATGCCAACGGCTGTACCAATCATACTGACCAAACGGTTACTGTCCATCCGATACCAATAGTCGCCATTTCCGGCTTACAGGGGGAATACTGTAATGAAAACCTTGAGGACACGCTAACTGGCTTGCCATCGGGAGGTTCTTTTTCAGGGCTGGGTATGACCGGTAACGTGTTTAACCCCGGGAATGTCCCCGGAGGGAATAACATAAACATTACCTATACCTACACCGATGCAAACGGTTGTCAGGGGGCTATAACACAGTCCACGCTGGTAAGGGCCCTGCCCAATGCTTCTTTTAGTGGCCTTTCTTCCACCTATTGTGAAAATGATATGGCTGCTTCCCTTTCTCCCGTAACCTTAGGGGGTTCCTTTTCCGGGCCGGGCATTGTACCCGGAACCTCCCTCTTTGATCCGCCACAGGCCGGCGCCGGAAGCCATACGGTTTCATATACGGTGACCGATTCTCACGGCTGTACAAACACCCAGGCAGAGAGCACCACCGTAAACACCATCCCACAGGTTTCTTTTTCCGGGCTTGGCCAGAACTATTGTCCCGGTGATCCTGCAGTAACCCTTTCCGGATCACCCTCCGGAGGTATGTTTACCGGGGCCGGCATAGTGGGTAACGAGTTTTATCCTGTAATGGCCGGAACAGGTAGTCACACAGTTACTTACGCATATACCGACATGAACGGTTGCTCCAATGACACCTCTGCGTCGGTGACGGTCCATGCATTGCCGGCTGCCAGCTTCTCCGGTCTGGCTCCCGATTATTGTGCAGGAGATACCCCGGATACCCTCACACCGGGTGCCCCGGGTGGATTTTTCACAGGAGTAGGCATCAAGGGGAACGTTTTTGATCCGGCCATTGCTGGGGCAGGGACACACCAGGTCACTTATTGGCAGTTTAACGCCTTTGGCTGCTATGACACGGAGGTGAAGAGTGTGGTAGTTCATCCGCAGCCAGTTATTTCTATGACCGGCCTGGCATCAGGATATTGTGAAGATGTGGGGCAGGTAAGCGTTAACGTTACCCCTTCAGGAGGGATTCTCTCAGGACCAGGGGTTACAGGAACCAGCTTCTCTCCCTATGCTGCGGGTGCGGGTAGTCATATCATTCATTATGAGTATACTAATGCTTTTGGATGTACTGCTTTTAGAAACAAAACGGTGAATGTGGACAGTGTGCCACAGGCAAACATTTCCGGCCTGAAAGCTCAGTATTGTAGCAATGAGCCCGCCGACACCCTAACAGGCACTCCGGTGTCTTCTTTTGGAGGGTTCCTTGGTAAAGGAATGAGTGGAAATGTATTCCAGCCCAATAAAGCGCAACCCGGAATGCATGAAATCATTTACTATGTGAGCACGCCAACAGGGTGCTTTAATGCAGATACCCAGCATGTAGAAGTGAAGCCTACACCAAAGGTTTATCTGGGTGAAGATACTGCAGTGTGTCATGGAAGCCTTGTGATATTGGCCGATAAGAATCAGTCGGCCCAAAGCTATATCTGGTCCACAGGAGACCAAAGCAGCTCCATTAATGTCATTGTAACAAAGAACAGGCATATAACCCTTACCGGGACCCTTAATGGATGCACCGATACGCACAGTATCTTTATTGAATCGGTAAGTCCTTATGTGGACCTTGGGCCGGACACGGCAGTAAATGCGGGCAAAATCCTTACACTTGATGCCGGACCGGGCTTCAGCTCATACCTGTGGTCAACCGGAGCCAAAAACAGATATATCACGCTGGATTCCACAGGATATGGCCTGGATACATTCCAGATATCTGTGGCCGTATTTGATGAGCTGGGGTGTATAGGAATGGATGGTATCAGAGTCGTCTTTGAGCCGGAAGCGGGAATAGAAGACCATAGTGTAAGTGGCTTTGCCATATATCCCAACCCCGGCAATGGACTGTTTCACATGGAAGGACGGTTTACCAGAGAGGACGTAATACGTATTTATGATACTAAAGGACGATTAGTCAAACGCATGAACCCCAGTGAGCCCTCCGGGCATATCAAACTGGACTTAACAGGCCACTCCCCTGGAATGTACCATATGGTTATTTCAAACAACCAAAGCGTTATCAGTAGAAAGCTTATGATAACACGATAATTGAATGTGAAATGATGCTTTATAATAAACAGGGGCCCTGTAATCCAGCGCCCCTGTTTTTAATTATACTCCTAAAATCGCAAGCTTAAGCTGCTCATAAAGTGTATGCCGGCCTGGGGATAGTAGCCATCCTCTGCATGCTCTTTCCCCTCGGAATAGTAGCGGTATACCCAGGCATTGCTTTCATACTGGGTGTCAAAGATGTTGTTTACCATGAAGTTCAAATGGATATGGGGTATGATGCGGGTTGAAATCCGGTACTCCAGTTGCAGATCACTGATAAAGTAGGGGTCCAGGCTACGCTCTTTACTGGAAGTATTATCGATATACTGTTGTCCCACATACTTGGATATAAGGTTTATATTCATGTTTTTCAGCACATTCCAGGAGATCATATTGCTAGCTACCACGTTGGGAGAGAATGAGATATCTGTGGTTCCCTGTTCTTCTTTTTCTTGCTGGGGCCAGGTATCCTGATTGTCTACGTAAGCGGTAAAGTTTTTGATCTTGTTTTGGCTGAAAGCTGCGTTGGCACTCCACTCCACCGGCCCCAGGCGGGTGGCGGCGGTGAGCTCTATACCTGCCCGGTAGCTTTCCGGGATATTGCGCATAAGGGGCGCTCCAACGTTATTGATCTCTCCGGTCATCACCAGCTGGTCGGTATAGTCCATATAATACAGGTTCGCCCCTCCGGCGAAGCGGGGAGTCTGATAATTGTATCCCAGTTCGTAATCGATCATCCGCTCTTCCGTGGGGTTATCTCCGGGGTTGGCATCACGAAAGGTGACCCGGTTGGGCTCCCGGTGAGCAATACCTATCGTGCCGTAGAGGGTGTTACGGCTGTTTATGTCGTAAAATATCCCCGCTTTTGGATTGAAAAAATTATAGGTATGCTCCTGGGTAAGGTCCCGAAGGTCATCATGAATGCCGTCAATGCTGTAGTTAATGTGGCGGTACTGAAGGTCTCCGTACAGGAGCAGGTCGTTGGACAGGTGATAATTCACCTTACCATACATGCTGTAATCGGTTTTAATGCCCGTGTTTTCATACCACTGATGGTTCTTGGGGATGAATCCTCTTTTCGCCCAGATCACCTCCCCGAAGTGGGCCCCGTCATAACGGTTAGCACTTCCGCCAATGGTAGCCGATATCCTGCTTTGACTCTCATAATGCAGGGAGTAAACTATTCCATAGAAAATATTATCCAGCCACTTTTGCTGTATAAGATCGGTTTGTGCCAGGGTGTCATTACCCACAATGGGCTTGTTCAGTGCGTACTCCTCATATGACCGGTTGCCTTTGTAGCTTTCATAATATCCTTCACCGGTGGTCATGTGCAGAGCGGTGTTCAGGCGCAGGTGTCTGTTCAACTGGTGGGAATAGTGGAGCTGATAGTGGGTTTGTTGATAGTTATCAGTTTCATTATCATAAGTATAATGATTGTAGGTGCGGTTGGTTTCCAGCGAATCTTTGGGTACCCCGTACCAGGCCTGGTAAGTATGCTCCTGTCCGGAGAGCACCATCACCCTGAGCACATTATTTTTTCCGTAATATCCACCGGATAGCTTGAAAGACCTAAGATCGGAGAAGGCCCTGTCAATAAAACCGTCGGAATGAATTTGCGAAAAGCGTGCATCGAAGGTCCAGTGGTCGTTGATAAGCCCTGTTCCGGCCGTGAAGGTGGCTCTTTGGGTATTAAATGATCCATATCCGGTGGTGACCTCTCCATAGGGTTCATCCCTCAGCTCGTGGGTTTGTATATCAATGCTGGCGCCAAAGGCAGCAGCCCCACTGGTAGACGTACCCACGCCCCGTTGTATCTGGATATTACTTACCGAGCTGGCTAAATCCGGCATGTTTACGAAAAACACCCCGTGAGATTCAGCATCGTTCAAAGGGATTCCATTGATGGTGAAGTTGATCCGCTCCACTCCGGTTCCCCGGATGCGTAATCCCGTATATCCCACTCCCGCTCCTGCATCGGAGGTAGTTACCAATGCAGGGGTATGGTCCAGCAACATGGGAATGTCCTTCCCCAGATTTCGCTGCTGGATCTCTTCACGGCCGATGTTCTCAAAAGTTACCGGTGTACGCTCTGTAGCACGGGTAGCCGTGATAATCACCTCATCACTGAGAATACTGCGGGGGGTGAGCAAGACCTCCAGCTCAACAGACTCCTTGTCCAACAATACCTCCTTCTCTATGCTCTCATAACCCACATAGCTGACCTGTAACACATAACGGTCGCTTTTCAGGCTGTTGATCCTGAAGCTGCCGTCAGCACGGCTTACCGTTGAGGTATAGGTGTTCTTTAATACCACATGGGCACCCGGCAATGTCTCACCGGTCCGGGAATCTTTGATAGTACCGGTGATCGCTTGCTGCGAATATACAGCAAGGCTTGACAACAGCATAATGGCTGCCAATAATCCAATTTGTTTCATTTTTTTGAAATACTAAGGTTCAACGTTGAACAGCAAAAGGGGCGAAAACTGTTCTTAATGATTACCTCCTTCTCCCTTCGCCGGCACTACCCGGATCAGGTCTTAAGGGTTTGATCTCAGCCCGTTAATTTTGGGCACCCCTGTTTATTGATTCGACTGCAAATGTATATATAATATGGAGAATACAAAAAAAAATCGCAGGATTTATTTATTTTCGAAATACTCCTGCTCACTGATTAATGCCAGCTTGCTGGTTTGGTGGCTGGCCCGGGCACAATTATAAAAGCCCTCCAACACGATTTCCATGCCTTCTTTTACGGTATCTCCCTGTACTGTTCCACGATGTACAGACCGTGGACTAAATACGATGTATCCGGAAGCCCGGGCGTACTGGTCGTCGTTTTCCAGAAACCGGCCAAAAGCAAAGGCACATGGGGAATCCTTTAAAGCGAGGGAATGAACGGTTACCTTAAGACGCCCATCGGGAAGGATGTCTGAAATGTATACTTTTTGGATTGTATGGTCCGGGTAATCCATACGCCCCTCTACCGGAATGATTATGGGAAAATCCAGCAACTCATACTCCTTATGAAAGGCCTGATGGGTTTGTTTGCGTAACTTCTTTAGCTCATTATTTACCTTTACTAAAGTGCTGAAGTCTTCACTTTGACGGCGCTGTTTTAACAGTTGGGCTTCCTTTTCTGCATACTCCGAAAAAATAAAGGGGATCCGCCCAAAATGCTCGTGGCTAGCGGTATCGCTACCCCCGCAATAGATTAAAGAAAGCAGCATGGCCATAATGACAATGCCACTTGAAAGGGTTAATGAGATCCTCATGAAAAAAGAATGTAAATGTGTTTCATATCTTTTAGCAAAGATAAGCAATAATGAGGGGGTTGGCAAGTGATTTTGCAGGTGATTTTGCTGAGCGTTGCCTTAATTACAGGTTAGCAAGGTGTTACATTTCGTTGAATGGTCTACGGTTTATTCCGTATTTCTTCCATGGCTTTTTCCAGTACTTCGTCTTTGTTGGGGTTATTCCAGTCTATATAAGCGTTGACTTCCGGGGGCACGCCATCTTCGTAGTTATTATGGTTTTGGTCCAGTGTTTGCGTTATGGAGAACCGGAATGTCCATCCGTTGGGTAGTTGTCCGCTGCTTGGTAGTCCCAGTCCTCCGCCGGTGGTATCCCCCATAAGGGTGGCATTCGGGATGGATCGGACGCCCAGGGCCATAAAGGAGCTGGCGCTGTATGATCCCCGGTCAGCCAGTACTACTACCTTCCCTGTATAGCGGGTGTTTTCTGAAGGCTTCAGGGATACCGGCTCCAGGGCCGAAAACTCTTCCCTGCCTGGCCCGCTTTTAATGCGACTGTAATACAGCAGGGTTTCTTTATCAATAAAGCGACTTAAGATCCGGTAAACGTATGAAATGCTTCCACCAGAATTCTGACGGATATCCAAAATCAGTCCCTGGGTATTGGCATAACGGTTCATAAGAAAATCCAGGGTGGCATTGCTTACATCCCCCTGAAATCCGGGGAGATAAATATATCCTATGGAATCACCGGAAAGGAAAGCATGCCGGAAAGGACCGGTAGTATGGTAGTCACGGGGCAGGTAATGGTCCATAAGTAACCGCCAGTCAAAATTCCTGGGCCCACTCATATAGTTTCTGTAAGCAAAAACATTAAAGGGGGATCGCAAATTGGTATGGTCATCACGCAACTCCATAAGCATGGCACTCATAACCGCAAACAAAGAGTCCTCATCCATCCCGTAATACAACGCAGGCCGGTAAGTTTCTTTTACCAATGGCCAGTCAACCCCTTTGTGCTCAAAGAAAGAGTATTTATGCCAGCATTCCTCCCATAAATAATCGAAGTTCACAAAGGGATCTCCGGTTTGAATATCCTCTTCAAAAAGAGCCTTTTCACAGGAAAAGGAAAAAATGCACAGCACTACCAGCAGCGTGAAAGTAGGTGATAGCTTTTTCATCTGTTTAAAATTTTGTTCGTTGTTCGTTGCCACGAATGCACGAATAATATGCGGTGACATTATTATAAAATGCCAAATAACTATGCCCCACGCATCACACCCAAACTCTCCGCGCCACACACCAAACCCAAAACCCTCTGCCCTCTGCCCTCTGCCGTTTTACCCTTTATTATAGAAAACAGGCAGCTACAAGCCAATTCCAGGCCCCGAAGGGTTTGGACAGGGGCGCGTGCGGTGGCCCGGTCCTCCCCTTTAGGGGAGTCAGAGGGGCGCGTGCGGGAGCTTTCCGGTAAGGAAATAATCATTCTCCTGTGTGTCGAAAAAATTTTCGCCATGGGTGTTTCATATGCTTATATTATTATGATTAGGGACGTTTCATGCAACGTTTTTACGTTTTTTCATTAAGGTAATACAAAAAAGAAACCATAAGGGTGTGTTTCGCCATTTCCAGTTGTTGGTTTTGTTTCCCCGTATGATATGCATCCCAGTGGTATGATAGTTTAAATACATTACTGTTTTGCAAGTATATCCAGTATTCCAGGGATGATTTCAGGCGATAGCCGTTGAAGACTTTCAGCTCATGATTATAGAAAGTTGATCTTTTGTTTATTATAGCTGACTGGTCCACATATCCGAATCCGTTTCTATAGGTAGCATTGACAACAGCTGCATTAATCTGCCAGAACAACATGCGCTTTCTTGGGATCAGTTTAAAATCTATAAAGTGCCAGTGGAAAGTTTTTTCTTCCCTTCGGCTCACATCCCTGCCCAGTTTGGCGGAAGCAAACAGGGTTCCCAATGCCTCCAGTGCAAAGGAGTTGTTCCCCAGTTCCTGATTTATTCTTTGGTTTCCGGTCAGGCTGATCATTCCTCCGGCCTTCAGGTTCCACTTGTCCCACTCATTAAGGGGGATTTGGTAGAGCTCGGTGTGGATAATATCCAGGTACATGGCCTGGGAAGTGCTTGATTTATCGGTGTTCAGCACAGAAGCCTGCCCCATGCCGTAGAAAAACCCCTGAACCGACTCGCGGCGGTCATCTTTTTGGTGCCTTCCTCCGTAAAAACAGCCCTTTATGCCGTGATAAAAAAGGGGAGAGGTGGCAAAATCCCGGAAAGCAAAGTACCCTCCTCCAAAACCCAGATGGATATATGTGGGGCGTATGTGGTCCTTATGCTGTAAGGAAAAGGCCAGCTTTTCACCCTGTCCCCGGATATGGCCGGAAAAAAATAGCAACGGCAGCAGTAAAAGCAGTAGCAATTTTGGTCTTGAACACATACCTTATATTGTATATTTTTCTGCGAGGACAAATATACATGAATTTTTAGTTACCAGGGGCTGCACATGGCCTTATGAGAAGGTTACATAAAGCAGGGGTGACCCGGAGTCAATAAGAGCAGGATATTTTTTTTCAGGTATCCTCCCGGATCGTCAGCTTGTGTTCTCCGGGAGGTTTTTTTGTTTTACCTGGTGATGGCGTATCTGGCGCCCACATAGATCTTCCGGCCGTGAATAGGGCCCCAAACCAGAGTGGCGTCAAAATGGTTGCCAAAGGGAGAATCAGGCGCGATTACCGGATGCTTTTGGACGAAATCGGTGAGGTTCTCCACCCCGGCATACACTTCAAAAGCATGGAGGTGTTTGGTTATCTGGAAGTTGATTATTGTATAGGGATTAAACCTTTCCGGTCTTTGATACTCTTCCGGCAGTTCATCGGTTGATGGTATTCTCCCTCCTCCGTTAACCTGGGTGTTAAGGTCAAACTGCCAGCCATTAGCTCCGGTATAATAGGATAAAGAGATCAACCCCTTATAGTCGCTGCTCAAAGGTCGTTTCATCAGGCGGTGGCCATAGGTGGTTTGTACATCAGTATAGCGCATACCCAGAGTGATATCAAGGGCGCCCAAAAGTTCGTAATCTACCTGTAGATGATAATTGTTGGCAAAAGATTCTCCGTCAAGGTTGTAAAAAGATATTTTGTTCACATCCGTGTCCAGGTCAGTGACTATCTGGTTGATAAAATCTGTGCGGAAAACATCTCCGGCGATGGTCATGGTGCTTCCAAATATCTCCACGTAGTGGGTATAGCTAAGGCCATAATTCCAGGCTTCTTCCATTTTCAGGTCGCTTTCCAGCTCAATGCTGCGTGAAGAGGCCAGGTATACATTGTTCTCAGCCAGCACTCTGGGCTGCCGGTATCCTTTCCCTGCGGAAATCCGGATTGAGCCAAAAGACTGCAAATCATACCTGAGATGACTGCGGGGTGTAAAGAACCAGCCATGCTGGCTGTGATGATCGCCCCTGAAGCCCACCAAAAGGTTCATCTTTTCCGGTATATTCATGCTGTACTCTGCAAAGGCACCTGGCACACTTTCCCTGTCAGTATATTTTGTCTGGTTCAGCAATTCTGTGAACAGATCATATTTCCAACTTAATCCCGCATTATATGCGTGATGGATCTCCACCGGATCGGTTATTATGCCATCTTGGGAATGAGTGGATGCAGGCTCATGGTGGTCGTGTCCATGGTCATGGTCGTGTCCATGGTCATGGTCGTGGTCGTGGTCGTGGTTTTGGTTATCTTTTCGGTTCCGTTGGATGGTAGATACCCCCGGGGATGATTCAAAGATCAGGTTAGAGTATATGCTTTGTTGTTCTCCGTCATAAGTAGTATTTCCGAAGAAGGAATTTTGTTCATGTATTGAAGCGGAAGTGATCCATCCGATGGATGTTTCTTTTTCAGGGTTTAGGACTATGCCGTGTTTCATAAACGCTTCCATGCGTTGTGTGGCAATACCTATTCCGTAGGCGTTTTGTTGGCCGGGGTCCTTTTGGTGGTCAAAGGCTTTCTGTCCTGTTTTCCGGTCTTCCCAAAAGTATTTCAATCCGGCCTGGAGCAGGTAACGGTGGCTGGGGTCGTACTCCCAGCGATTAAACAGGTGGTATCGGCTGACCATGGGCTTATCCAGGAATCCGTTGCCATTATCATCTATTTGCCGGTCGAAGTGGGTGGCATGGGCAAAAACTATGGTAGAGAGGTTTTCATTGATAAGCCAGGCACTGTTCATGTTGAACTCCAGGTGTTGAGCATCATTTGCATACAGGTTTAAAAAGAGCTTTTCGCTCTCTTGCGGTTTTTTATACTCCACATTGATCTGTCCGGTGGTGCTTTGGTATCCGTTGATCACCGATGCTGCACCTTTGGAGATGCATATGCTTTCCATCCAGGATCCCGGAATGTATTCCAGTCCGAAAGTGCTGGCCAGTCCATGGTAGTTGGGGATGTTCTCCGTTTGCAACTGCACATATTTCCCTGACAGCCCCAGTAATTGTATCTGGCGGGCTCCGGTGACGGCGTCATTAAAGGAAACATCCACTGAGGCGTTGGTGGTAAAGCTTTCGGCCAGGTTGCAGCAAGCTGCACGGGTAAGCTCTTCACGGGTAATGGTCTGTGTTGGTATGGTCTCCAGGCGGGATAGCCGCGTTCCGGAAGCCCGGGCGCTGATAACCACCTCTTCCAGTTCATCACGGTGAAATAATACCACCTGCATGGGGTTGGGTGCCTGGGATATATCAACCGTATCTGGACGGTAGCCCACATACCGGAAAATCAGCTGGTTGTTGGCGGTGCTGCCATCAATGGAAAATACTCCGTTCTGATCACTAATGGTGCCAAAACTGGTGCCCGACCAATAGATGCTTACGCCGGGCAAAGGCTCCGGACCATCGTCCGAATAACCATAAACAACGCCTTGGATCTCTCCCTGGCTTAGCAGCAGGGACGGAAGAAATGCGCATATCGTTGTCGCTAAAACTATAATTGATCTCATGATATTTTTGTTTTTGATAAGCGGATACACAAGCCTGACCGGGCGGTATGGCCGCTATGTATAAAATAAATAATAAAAACAGGGAATAATTTGCAGGGTAATGGTGTTGGCCATCAAATCTTTAATGGCCATTAGGGGCCTGCATTCATGAGATCAAAGCAGCAATACGCACGTTTTCTGCAGGATATGTATCGGCGGATCACTGCCACGGGGCTCTGCAAAAAAATGAGTAGTGTTTGCCAATGTATTTACGGGGAAGAAAAAAGCATGGAAAAGCAGGGAAATCTGGGGGATGATGATCTGGGGTGTGTTCTTTTGTGCGGCAGGCAGCTCCCGCAGTTTAAGCTCCATCCGTTGGTTTTCATGGCACTGGCACCGGTGGGGCTCGGTTTCTTCCGTGGGAGGGTGGTGGCTATGTTCTTGTGTATTTTGGTCCTGCTCGCAACTGCCGGAGAGATGGCAACTCCCATCGTGGTGGGAGTGAGTCAGGTGCTCCAGGGGGAATACCACATGGCTGTGATTGCTATGGCATCCGCCACAATAGTAATCTAAAAGGTTAACCCCGCCCGAAAACATTACGATGTTAAAGGACAGCAATAAGTTAATCACTGTTTTTACCACGGTCAACATGACGATTAAGGTTGGTTAGTGGGTTGGCCATCTTTCATAACGTCAGGATCTGTAAAAGTATTATTTTCTTACTGGTATTATTCTTTGCTGAGAAGGCTCCATTGCCTTTGTTGCCTATTGGCTTATAATAATATTCACTCTCCTTCCGGAATACTGTTTAGGGTTTAACCCCTGGCTTACCGGTTGACGTTGGCCATCACCCTTAGCGTATGGCTGGGATTGGCCGGGTCGTTGGTGATGACAGTAACCGTTTGATGCTGTCTTCCGCTTCTTCCGCGGGTATTAAAAGAGACCTTGATCTGGGTTTCTTCGCCGGGTTTAAGGGTCTTTTTCCCGGGGGTGGAAGCGGTGCAGCCGCAGGGAGCATTAATTTTCCGTATTTTTAAATCCCGTTTACCGTCGTTTTTTAACATAAAGTTGTGGCTTACGGTGTTGCCTTCTTTTACACTGCCAAAGTCATGGGAGCTCTCATTGTAGCTGGCCACGGGTGCATTGGTCATATCCTCCGGCGAGAGGTGAGTGAAGTCTTCCAGCAAATGGGCACTCACATGGATCATTTTTTGAGGTTGTTTTTAGTCATTGGTAACCACCTGGAAGCGTTCCATCACCAGTCCGTAGTCATTTGTTTTGGTGGCATCATAGGTGAATATCAGGAAGCCTTCTTCACCGGGGGCAAGCTGTTCAGGCATGGCCTGTACCTGTATATGTTCCGGCACCCTTCGGAAAGATATATCCATGGGCTGGTCCCAGGCATTATAAATATCCAGGGTATCAGTAACCACCCTGGATTTTGACAGATGGTTAAAGGCCATGTGGTTGGTTTTAAACATCAGGTTTCCTGTTTTCATCCGGTATAGTTCTTCCGGTGACTGGTTTCCGGCTTTCACAAAACCTTCCATAACCAGCCGCGATTTGGGAGCAACAGGTTCATTGGTTAACACTTCCAGGGTGAACCGTACCGAGTCCTCTCTTCGCCCGATATTACATTCCAGGGTGATATGGGAAGACGTGCCCGGAGCGATAGTTCCGGTGGGGCGCTCACGAACCAGGCAGCCACAGCAGGGGTTCATGGCAAAAATGCGTAATGGTTTGTCACCCGTATTGGTAAAAGTGAAACGATGGCTTACTTTTCCATCCTTCTGATTTACTGTTCCCCAGGAATGATGGGTGTGGTCAAACTCCAGCTTTTGGCCGGAAATACCAGAAGCAATAAAGAGGAAGCTAATACATAGAATTAAGTGCCTCAATGTTTTCATAAGCGCTTGGATTATGATGTACTTGAATCAAATTATAAGCCAGGTAAAACAATACTACTTGGCAGCTTGGTCTATCATGCCACAAAAGTAGCAATTCCTTACAAAACAAAGCCGCAATATTTTTTCAGGCCTGATCCAACAGGTGTTTGCATAATGCTTTTTTATCCATCCCGTTGAAGTTTCCCGAGCTCATCAGCAGCAAGTTTTTACGGTCCCACTGTTGTTTTTTGAGAAATATTTCCAGTTCATGGCGTTGGTTAAAGATTATTATATCTTCGTTATCAAATGCTTTATGAATATCTTCTTTGCTCAAAGGGGGTAGTTTTTTTATTGTCAGTGCATGGTTACTAAAAAATATCAGCGGGATATCTATTGCATTCATGGTTCCCCGGTATTGGTTCAGAAAGTCTTTGTTAAGGCTGCTGTAGGTATGCAGTTCCAGGACGCCCACCAGGGCATGGTGTTTATATTGCTCTTTTACAGCTTCTGAAGTGGCTTTTACTTTGGAAGGGCTGTGGGCAAAGTCGGTAAAGATTTTGGTATGCTGGTTTTCTCCGGCCAGTTCCAGCCGGTTGGAAGCACCCCGGAAGGTTTCCATTGATGAGAGAAATGCTTCCTCATTTACTCCGGCTATACGGCATATTTGCATGGCTCCCTGCAGGTTGCTTAGGTTATGGGCCCCAAAAACCTGTACCGGAAAAGACTGGCCATTGTATAGTATGTGTGTTTGTTCATTTTGTATCTTATAGTTGAATGTGCTATAGGGTATTTTATCAGCAGTCCCCTTGTATTGGTTAACCAGTGTACGCACATGCTGGTCCTTTTCAAAATATACCAGTTTGCCGTCATCGGGAACAAGGTCAATAAAATCCCGGAACTGCTGCAGATAATTTTCAAAGGAGGGAAAGACATTGAAGTGGTCCCAGGCGATTCCGCTCAGCAGAGCTACATCCGGTTTATACACGTGGAATTTAGGTCGGGGGTCCAGGGAGGAAGTGAGGTATTCATCTCCTTCAAGCACCATTATTTGGGCGTCATGGCTAAGTTTCACCATTACTTCAAATCCTTCCAGTTGGGCGCCAACCATATAATCCACATCCACGCCGTAAGTGTTTAAGGCATGCAACACCATGGCGGTGATAGTGGTTTTTCCGTGGCTTCCACCAATAACGATACGCGTTTTATTGCGCGCATGCTCATAAAGGTAGGAAGGGAAGGAGTAGATGGGGATCCCCAGTTTTTGCGCTTTTTCCAGCTCCGGGTTTTCCTGTTTGGCATGCATTCCCAGGATCACTGCGTCCAGCTCCCGGTGTATTCGCCGGTGGTTCCAGCCTTCTGTTTCCGGCAGCAGGCCATATTTTTTCAGGCGGCTACGGGAAGGCTCAAAGATCTCGTCGTCGGAGCCGCTGATATTTATACCTTGTTTGTGGAGTGCTATGGCCAGATTATGCATGGCGCTGCCGCCAATGGAGATAAAATGAATATGCATAGAGCAACGGTTTTGCAGATGGATAAAAATTATAAGCCCGGGGATCATCCCCGCCTTGCCTGAAAGAAGCATTTTCGCCGGCCGAACGGCCCCCATACGTAAACGCAAAATCAAAGAGCAAAAATAGCTATTATTTCCTGTTAAAATGTATTTTTGCAGTGGTGGAGCAGTGACCTGCCGGAGTTTGATCAGGATATTAATATAAAACGATTAAAATGCAGTTACATAGTATTAATGCTGAAAACTGGAAGATGGATGGAGGGGCGGTGTTTGGGGTGGTGCCCAAAACCATATGGCACAAGCTTTACCCTGCCGGGGAGGAAAACCTGGTGCCCATGAAAACCCGTTGCTTGCTTGTTGAAGAGGGAGATAATAAGATATTGGTGGATACAGGGATGGGGCGTAAGCAAAATGGAAGGTATTATAAGTATAAGTACCTTTTCGATAATGATGACCTGTTGGTCAATCTGGGAAAAGCCGGTATCATGCCCGAGGAGATCACCCATGTGTTGCTCACTCACCTTCATGATGACCATGTGGGAGGAGCCGTATACCAGGATGAAGACAATCAATTTGCCCTCATCTTTCCCAATGCCATGCACTATGTAAGTCGTCTGCAGTATGACTGGGCCATGGATCCCAACCCGCGGGAGTCAGCGGCCTACTTCAAAGACAACTTCTTACCCCTTCAGAAGGCAGGGAAGCTAACCTTGCTGGACCCCGAAGAGGCATTGGCCATACCACACATGGAACTGCGCTTTTACAACGGCCATACCCGGGGGCAGCTTATCCCCATTATATCCACACCATTTGGTAAACTGGTGTTTACTGCCGACTTTATTCCTTCCACAGCCCATATCCCCCTGCCATACGTGGCCAGTGTGGATATAGAACCGCTGCGGGCTCTGGAAGAAAAAAAACAGTTCCTCAGCGAAGCCATTAAAAATGACTATACCTTTTTCTTTCAGCATGATTATTATACAGAGTGCTGTAAGCTGAAACAAACGGAAAAAGGAATCCGATCGGGAAATACCTTTGAAATAAACGCCTTTATGCGTCCGGGGTAAAACCATTGAATATTTGCATCTGCTGAAAATCAGCCACCCATTTAGAAATGGGAAAATCTGATTTTTAGCAAATGTGAAAATTTTGTGCTTTTAAACCCCAATTATGGATGAGTCCGGTCTATAAAGGTTACTTTTGATTTTCAGCGGATGTGAAAAATGTGTGTTTTTAGACCGCCCTCATGGATAAATATAAAGACGGAGCAAATCATTTATCTTTTTTTATATTTTTGCTGCATAAGTAAAACAAAACAGAAAACCCAGGATAAAATGAATCTGGAAATATTAAACAAAGAGTATCAGACCAATGGCCCCCGGGGATTAATAGGCATGGTTTTAGAGCATTACCGGGGGGAGAGCGTTTTTTCCACCAGTCTTCAGGCTGAGGACCAAGTGGTAACACATATGCTTTGTGGTGAAAATAAACAGGCTGTGGATTTTATCACCCTGGATACCGGAAGGATGTTTGAGGATATTTACCATACTCTGCATCGTACCAACCAGCGATACGGCATTGATATCCGGGTTATGTTCCCTCATACAGACAGGGTGGAGGAGATGGTAAAGGAAAAAGGGATCAATTTATTTTATGAAAGTGTGGAAAACCGCAAGCTATGCTGTCATATTCGTAAAACAGAGCCTCTGGTGCGTGCATTACAGGGATATAAAGTATGGATCACCGGCCTGCGAAGGGAGCAGTCGGTAACCCGCAACAGCCTGCCGGCCGCAGAGTGGGACAAGGGGTTGAAGATGATTAAGATTAACCCTCTGGTTGACTTCAGTTATCAGGAGGTATGGCAATATATCAGAGAAAACAAGGTGCCATACCCGTCACTGCATGATAATGGCTACCCAAGCATAGGATGTGCACCATGTACGCGGAAGGTGGAAAAAGGAGAAGGGGTGAGAGCCGGAAGATGGTGGTGGGAAAATCCTGAAAGCAAAGAATGTGGCCTGCACCTGAATAAGAATGGGTAGCCGGCATAGCATGGGACAGGGGTGATGGAGTGAGTGGAGTGACGAAATAGCTGAGAGGTGGGGAGACGGAGAGGCGGGACGGTGCATATAATTTTTTTGCGTATTATTTGGAGGGGTTTATATATTTTGTGGATAATAAGAATGAGTCCAATCTAAAAAGGTTACTTTTGATTTTCAGCGGATGTGAAAAATGTGTGTTTTTAGACCGGATTCAATAATTATTAAAGGTCATATTCAGGTAAATCTTAAAAAATGGATGTATGAAGAATTTATTAAGCTTTTTTATTCTGGTATTTATGTTTGGAAGCGTGGCTTTTGGCCAGGGTCAGCGTCATTTTTCCACGCTGCTTTCCGATGGATATGTTCCCCGTGATCTGTTGACCATGAGTTCTCAGGATTACAACCGTGCCATAGCTAGCCGGGAGGCTCAGGCAGACCGCCGCAGGACAGGCAGGATCAAGGAAGACTACTTAAGGAAAAGCAGTTATCAGATTAACCGGTTGCTAAGGAGTGGTATCATTGTATTTAATGATCCGGTTACCCGTTATGTTCGTGAAGTGGCCGATTATATATTGCGCAATGATCCTGAACTGAGGGATGAGTTGCGTTTTTTTACGGCCAGGCATTCTGCGGTAAATGCTTTTTCCACGGATGCCGGTATCATCATATTCACTACCGGGTTGCTGGCACAGCTGGATGACGAAGCTCAATTGGCCTATGTAATTGCTCACGAGATCATTCACTATACTGAGAGGCACGGCATCACAGGGTATGTGGAAGAGCAGCTGATCAGTCAGGAGCTGGAAAACTATGATGACTGGATAAGCTATGTGGGTGTAAACCTTGCCAGCAATAACCGCTCCCGGGAAATGGAAATGGAAGCGGATGAAAAAGGCTTTAAAGACTATTTTGTCCATACGGAATACGACCTGAGGGCTGCCCTGGGCGTAATGGATGTGTTGCAGTATTCTTATTTGCCCTTCAATGAGTTGGAGTTTCAACCGGATTTCCTCACCAACGAATACTTTTCCATTCCCTCTGAATTTCAGCTGGAACGGGTGCAATCCATTTCTTTTGGCGATGATTATGATGACTCACGCAGCACCCATCCCAGTGTAACCATCCGCAGGGAAGCTTTGGAGCGAATGGTGTCCAGGGAAAAAAGAGGAACCCAGGGGAAACGCTATGTGGTTTCCAGGGAACGCTTTGAGGAGGTGAAAACACTGGCCCGCTATGAGACCATTCGAAGGCATGTGATGGGAAGGGATTACCAAAGAGCATTATATGATATCTATGTGATGATGCAGGATTATCCTGATGACCTTTTCCTCCAGGAAGCCCTGGCAGCTACTCTGTATGGGGTAGCTCTATATAAAAGCCATGAGAAGGAAGACCAGGTGATTAAAGATCATGAAGAAATTGAAGGAGAGTCGCAGCAAGCCTACTATCTGCTGGAAACCATGTCTGGCCCATGGGTCAATACCCTGGCATTGCAATATGCCTGGAGCGTTTATCAGAAACAACCTGATAGCCGCTTCCTGAAAGAGATCACCGACCACCTACTTATTAATATGGTATATAAAGAAGGCTTACGGCTGGATGAATACTTCGAAGAAAGCAAAGAAGCCCTTCAGGCTCGTCAGGATAGTACCATGGAGGCCATGATGGAAGAAGAAGACGAAACGGACGAGGAAGAGTATGCCTCCAAATATGAGCGCCTGCGGGAGCGTGCCAGGGAAAGCCACCTGGAAAGGGACGAAGAGGAATACCGCTTTGCATTGGTCGACCTGTTCAATGACCCTGAATTTTTGGATGCCTATGACCAGGCCAGGGAAAAAGCCAGAGAAAAAAGAGAGGATAAGGCCCTCTCCTACGACGACCTGAGAGTATTGCTAAAAGAAGAGGAAGAGGAAAAAAAGAACAGACATAGTGGACACCGGCTGGGAATTGACCGTATGTTTATTTTGGAGCCGTTTTTTATGAGCTTGGATGCCAGACAGGATGACCCCGTTAGGTATTTTGATTCGGAAATAAGACAACGTGAACTTAGCCATAATATCCGATGGGTTGCTAACCAGGTGAATATGTATAACGTGATGCTGGATCCCTGGGCATTAACCCGGGGAGAGGTGGAAAAGTATAATGATATCACCTTGTTTAAAGACTGGATATCGGAATTTTTTGAGCATGATAAGATGGTGATCATCCCCTTTTCATCCAGAGATATCTACCCCATCATGGAAGACCATGATGTGCGTTATCTGAAATGGACGGGCGTGGCAGGAGCCCGTGTGAGAAGTCCGGAACGCTTTATGAACTCGTGCGGCCTGCTGCTGGTAGGACTGGCACCATTTGTGATCCATGAACTGGTTACCCCGAAATATGAAATGATGATATTTAGTATCATTATCGACCTGGAAGAAGCCAATATTGCCTACACATACCGCCAGGAGGCAGACCGGAAGGCAACAGAGACAAGGGTGAAACACAGACTTTATGACCTATTGAACCAGGTAGCAACACGGCCCTGATAATAAACCGTGAGGAATAGGTGAAGTAAACCAATTTATGAATGAAATGAACAATTCTGGTATTATGAAAAAATATATGATCATATTTGTTATAGCTGTTTGTTTGCTGAGAACTAATGCCCATGCTCAGGTGTCGGGAAGTCTTGGAAACCGTATGCTCATTAAGGCAGGACTGACATCCGAGTTGGTAGGTTTTTTTATTGAACCCAAAACCAACGTGAA
>PWNQ01000057.1 GCA_003557725.1 Bacteroidales bacterium
AGGGGAGGACCGGGCCACCGCACGCGCCCCTGTCCAAACCCTTGGGGGTCCGGACGAACAACGAACAAAATTCTAAACAGATAAAACCCCATATTATTCGTGCATTCGTGGCAAAAAATAAACATATGAAAGTATTAATCACCGGCACAAGTTCCGGATTGGGTTATGGCCTGGCCAAGCATTATTTGAGTCAGGGTCATTATGTATACGGGGTCAGCCGGAAGGCAAACAAGGACCTTGACCAATACAGTGAGTATACATTCCTTTCGCAAGACATTACTGATTTCGAATCTCTGAAGGAGCAGTTTCCTGTTTTTTTGAAAGATGTCTCCTCCCTTGACCTGGTTATCTTAAATGCAGGGATCCTTAAGGAGATAAAAGACTTAAGGCATACAAGCATTAAAGAGATCAAGCAAGTGATGGATGTGAACGTTTGGGCCAACAAGGTGCTGCTTGACACATTATTTGAATCGGTGGATCCGGTGGATCAGGTGGTGGCCATATCTTCAGGGGCAGCGGTAAATGGCACAAGGGGATGGAATGCTTACAGTCTTTCCAAGGCCACCCTTAACATGCTTATTGAGCTTTACTCCCGGGAGCGTGATCAAACTCATTTCTGTTCACTGGCCCCTGGTCTTGTGGAGACAGCAATGCAGGACTATCTGAACAACCTTCCCCGGGCGTATGATGAAAAGTTTCCCATGGTAAAAATGCTAAAAGAGGCCAGAGGAACGGATAGTATGCCCAAACCCGTTGAGGCTGCCAAAATCGTTGCCAATGCCATTGGCGTAGCTGCCAACCGGGAAAGTGGCAGCTTTCTTGATGTGAGAGGAATGTGAAGCTAACCCGCACATAATTTTCCGCCCGGAAAAAATGCATCATATTGTGGAAATTTTTCTACAATATGATGCGTTTTTGGTCGGATTGGTCTTGTAATTGACTGGTGGTGATGTGGTTATCGTTCATGGCATGGAGTTTGGGATATTAAAATGGTCAACAGCAATTTGCATAGCTGCAATCAAAATGAAAGCATGTTTTGCAATTGCATAAAATAAACTATTTAACAAATATGATCATGAAAAAGACATTCACATTGGCCATTATTCTGACGGCGTTTATGGCAGCCACGACCCTGTCAGTAAAGGCTCAACAAATCAGTGGCGGGATTAAAGGGGGCTTAACCATGAGTAATCTTTATATTGAAGGGGATGATATTGATGATGAAAATGCGCGATTTGGATTCCATGCAGGGTTATTCAGCCAGTTTATGTTTTACGAAACAGTTGGTATACAGCCAGAGCTGATCTATACAACTAAAGGTACCGAAGCAGTTTACAGAGGGTGGGTCGATCAAACGGTGAATTTTAACCTCAGCTATATCGAGCTTCCGGTATTTTTGGTGTTTCGTCCCGGTGAGGTGCTGGAATTTCATGTGGGGTCTTATGCAGGGTTGTTGATCAACAGCAACATAGAATATTCTGGAGCCATTAACGGGTATGATGAGATAAACAGAGACAACTTCAACACTCTGGATTATGGTGTTGGTGCTGGGGTGGCGTTGACTTTCGGTATTGTAGAAACAGGGATGCGTTACAACCTGGGACTAAGGAAGCTTGCCAAGAGCAGTTTGGCCAATTCTCTTTTGGGTGACAGCAAAAACGCCTTCGGACAGCTATATATCGCTTTCCGGTTTTCTGAGTAACCTGAAGAACATTTTTATGTATGAAAATCAGCCACCCCTGGGAATGGGGCAAGGGATTAAATCAACTGATTTTGCTAATATAAACCGGCTTATCCGTTTCCTTGATGATGGCTTTGGTACTGCTGCCAAAAATAAGCTTATGGATCTTTCCCTTACCCTGCGAAGAAACAGCGATCATATCGGGGTTATGCTGCCTGGCAAAGCTGCCAATACCATTTTCCAAACTGTCATTGTTTACCACATTAATATCGTAATGAGCCAGCATATTGTTTATGGCCAACTGGCGTAGAATTTTGATGGCCTGGTCAGAAGAATGGGAGTCATCGGTGAGCACATGCAAGAGTTGCATCTTAGCATTTAAATCTTTGGCCAAGTGAGAGATATTTTTTAATACGCTCTGATCCTCCTTGTTAATATCGATGGCCACCAAAATACTGTGTATTTCCCCGGCCTCCGCTTCATCCTGCAAAATGATCAGTGGGTAGTCCACCTTAGGGCCCATCTTGCCGGGTTGTGATCCAAATACCAATTGAAGAAAGTTGTGTTTGCCGCCGCTGCCACATACAATAAGTTCACTGCCATGATCCTCCATATATTTGTTCACGTCGGTTATGCTGTCATTAAACCGGGTAAGGGCCTTTATTTTTACCTTATAGGTTGAGAACTTTTTAGCTTCCTTTTTGGCAAGCCGCCGGTGCTTTTCCATCAAAACCTTATTAATACGGTTGCCCATATCTTTGCCGTCAGCAAAAGCATTATCCAAAACAGGATTTGCCTGATTTTGTTCCGGGGTGATCAGATTTAGCAGTACCACCTCTGAGATATTCAACTGTTCTGCCAGGCTCACGGCAAAGGCGGTGACCTTTGCCGAAAACTCATCCAGCTCTGACCCAATTAATATTTTTTTTACATGCATGACGGTTGATTCAATTTATCTTCCTAATTCATAGGCCAAAATCCGTACCATTCAGACCAATCGGTACGCCATAGTTGTGAATGGCTAAGGCTCTATGGTTTAATGTTTGATAAAATATGCTATGGGTAAACAATGTGTGGAATTAATTCAACATTTTACAAGAAATTTGTGTTTTTGTTTGTTAGTTATAATGGAATTCAGGCATATTTTGCCAAAAGCCATATGACATGAAGGATATTTTACCGGATGACCTGCCCAACGTGGTTATAGTTTATGATTGGCAGTGGAAAATTGATGTTATCAATGCATCGGCTATTTCTTTATTGGGCTATTCAAAAGCGGATGAGCTTATAGGTAAGCCAATTAAGCACATCTTGCATAAAAGCGAGCACCTCACCCTCCATGGCTTTTGCCGTGATGTGGAAAGCGAGAAAAGGGGATCTGTCACCCAAAAGATGAGTCATATAGGTAAGGATGGCAAGCGGGTAAGCATTTTTTCGCAGTTTGGCATTATCAGGGGCAGGAATCAGGACCGGGAAGACTACAGATACATTCAGTCGGGGTTTTATACGGGTGAGGACACATTGGATGGTGAAGATACCAGGCGCTTTCATTGCTTAAAGATCCTGGCGGAGAATGTTCCCGGGCTGATGATGCTGTTGATTGATAATAAACATATAGTCCAGTGTAGCGTAGGGACTGAAAGGCTGATACGTGTAATAGATGGAGATAAAAACACAATGCTTAAGGAGCGCCTTCCGGGAGATATTATGCAGGTCATTCAGCCGCTTATTGGTATTGCCCAGGAAGGCACCTCCGTTAGTCGTGAGTTTAAACATGGAAACGCCTATTATTCTGTTCGCCTGATTCCCATCCCGGATTCTGAAGATGGGGATCTGTATGTGATCATCCTGCAAAACATTACCGAAACCAAGATTGTTGAGAACAAGTTAAATAGTTCAAAGAAAGAGGCCGAGGCAGCCAACGAAGAAAAAAGTGCTTTCATTGCCCAGATGTCCCATGAGATCCGTACTCCGCTCAACGCAATTATAGGCTTTACCGACCAGCTCATAAAGACTAAACTCACCAAAAAGCAGTCCGATTACCTGAATGTGGTCAATAATTCATCGCGTCACCTGTTATCTACTTTAGACGATATTTTGGTTATCTCCAGGATAGAATCGGGTCAGACCCAAGTGGATAAAGAGCTGTTCACCATAGGAAAAGTGATCAAAGCAGTAAACGACATACTGGAGTTAAGCTTCAGGGAGAAGAGTTTAAATTTTCATATCCATTGCGATTCATCCCTAAAAGAACTGCTGTTGGGCGACGCTGCTAAAATCCGGCAGGTGCTTATCAATCTTGTTTCCAATGCCATAAAATTCACCCACAAGGGCGGTGTTTTGCTGAGGTGTTCTTTGGTTCAGCGCACCAGCGAACATTTGATTATTCGCTTCGACATATCAGACACCGGCATTGGCATAGAGTCCGGCGAGCTAAAACAGATCTTTGACCCCTTCCACCAGGTGGATGAATCTGTGGATCGGGGCTATCTGGGGTCGGGCCTGGGCCTGTCCATCAGCAAAGACCATGTTAAATCAATGGGAGGGGAGCTCACAGTAAAAAGCTCCCCGGACAGGGGGTCAACTTTCTCTTTTACGCTAAAATTAAAAAAAGGAAAAACACAATGGCCCGATTACGAGGACCATAAGCCCCTTTTACCAAACACCCTGCCTGATCAGCTAAAGATACTTTTTGCAGATGACGACCCCATGAGCCTTATGCTTGGGAAGGTGATACTGAACCAATACAATGCCAGCAGTGTTTTTGCTGGCTCCGGCAGGGAGGCTATCCATTGGTTTATGCCGGGGCGGTTCCATGTGGTATTGCTTGATATGAACATGCCCGGCATAAGTGGTGTGGATGTAGCCAAACACATCAGAATGGTTGAAAGCCGGCATAAACACCTGCCAACCACACGGATCATTGCCCTGACGGCAAACGTTTTAAAAAAGTATATCGATGAATATCTGAGGGCCGGCATAGATGATTTTCTCTTAAAGCCGTTTAGAGAAATAGACCTCATAAAGAAAATCCTGGCTCATTGCCCTGATAATGAAACCGTACATCACCCGTCAAAGCAACCGGACAAGCCGCCCGGGGAGGATAAACACCATGACCTGGATGAACTGTTAAGGATCACCAAAGGCGATAAAGCATATACTTTGCTGATGCTTGACACTTTTCTTGAGAATGGAAAGCTAATGTTGGATCAGATGCAAAATTCATACAGCAGGGGAGATTATGGGTCAATAGCGGAGGCCGCACACCGCTTGCTGCCATCGGTGGAGCAATTGAAGTTTAATAAGGCCACCACCTTGCTTAAGGGTGTGGAAGCCAGTTATCTCAAAAAGAGCACATTCCGCAAAGACCCCAAAATGATTGAGCATACCCTGGATGAAGTGAAGGTATGCATCAGGGAAATCAGCAAAGCCAGGGATAGTTTCACCTGATAGTACGCGGTATGCTTATAATAGAGTACTTTTACTTCAAAATTAAAATATTTCCATCCTTATGAAAGCTTCCATTCTTATCATTGATGACGATCCCTACATCATCAACTTGCTTGAAAATTACTTTCAACGGGAAGGCTACACGGTTTTCACCTCCTTCAAGGGGAAGCCGGCGCTCAAGCTACTGCATACCGAGGCGGTGGATGTTGTTTTATGCGACATACGGTTGCCAGACATCAACGGCAAAGACCTACTGCCATTTATTCGGCAAGTATCTCCCACTACTGCAGTAGTAATGATGACCGCTTATGCGGAGATAAAGGCTGCGGTGGCATCCATCAAGGCCGGGGCCTTTGATTATGTGACCAAACCCTTGTATCCGGAAGAGATAAGTAATATCATAAAACGAGCCCTCCAAAAGAAAACCGGAAGCCCGGAAAGGGGGGAGGAATTGTTTATTACAGGTGAATCCACAAAAATGCTGGAGCTTATAGACCAGTCAAAACTGGTGGCACCCACCAATATGTCGGTGCTAATACAGGGCGAAACCGGTTCGGGAAAAGAATATATTGCCAGGCTGATCCACCGAAACAGTGCCCGTAAAGACAAGAAATTTATGGCCATTGACTGTGGCGCTATTCCCCGGGAGCTTGCTGCCAGTGAGCTGTTTGGCCATGTGAAGGGCTCCTTCACAGGAGCAATATCTGATAAGGCGGGATACTTTGAGCAAGCCAATGGCGGCACTATTTTCCTTGATGAGATCGGAAACCTATCCTACGAAACACAAACCAAGCTATTGCGTGCCATACAGCAAAAGGTCATCACACGCGTGGGCGACAGCAAAACCCTTATTGTAGATGTACGTATTATCTGCGCTTCCAACAGCGACCTGCTGGAAGCATCCAGTGGCGGGCATTTTCGCGAAGACCTGTACCATCGTATCAATGAGTTCAAACTGAAGCTCCCACCACTGCGCCACCGAGGTGATGATATTCTCATCTTTGCTGAACACTTCCTGGAAGAAGCCAATAATGAACTGGGAAAAGAAGTAAAAGGCTTTGATGAACAAGTGATCGCAGTGCTGCGCAGCCATCCGTGGCATGGGAATTTGCGCGAGCTACGCAATGTGATAAAGCGCAGCGTACTCATCACCCGAAGTGAGGTTGTGGCGCTCAACTCCCTTCCTGAGGAACTGAGAGGCAAACAGAACGCCCCTCCCGAAGCGGAACAAACAGAGACAACACTTGACCTGAAAGCTGCCACAGTGGAAGCCGAAAAAAAGGTGATTGAAAAGGCGCTGCAACAAGCCAACCATAATAAAACACTTGCCGCTAAAATGCTGAATATCGATAGAAAAACACTATATAATAAATTGAACCAGCATGGACTGGATGCTTAATCCCAATTAAAAAAAATGGGCAATAAAAAATCAGGGCTGCCCGGGTATCCCGGCAACCCTGATAAATGAAGATCCGAATGGATTAATAATTTGCTAACCCATCTAATCATTGGTTACTTCAAAAGAGATCTTTGCATTTACAGCATAAGAAATGATTTGATTGTTTTCTACATTTGCATTCATGTGCTTAATGTAAATGGACTTGATGTTACTTACTGTTTTTGCAGCTTCCTTAACGGAATTTTCCGTGGCTTCAGTAAATCCTCTGTCAGATGTGCCGATAACTTCAATTACTTTTACGATCATAGTTTTATCTCCTTTTAATTGGTTTAATACTAGAGTCCAGTCTAAAAACACACATTTTTCACATCCGCTGAAAATCAGCTTTGCCCCATCCCTAAAGGGTGGCTGATTTTCAGCGGCTTCACCCTTTAGGGTCCGGGGCAAAAAGCCGCTGA
>PWNQ01000005.1 GCA_003557725.1 Bacteroidales bacterium
AGGTAGTCAGTTGATTTATTCCACTTTCTGTGGTTGCGCGCTTCCGGAGCAAACTAATGTTTGGTAACAGGCCTTTTCCGCTTCCCGTCCACATGAACCAAGCAGGGTACCCCTTTGTTATTTATTAGTGATGACCCGGAATTAGAAAGCAAAATTTTCGTATCCACTGAAGGTCAAATGGAAGCTTTTTATATCAGGCTCAGTAATGAAAAAGGATTATTTTTGCGTTTAGCAAAAGATGGCTGAGGGCAATATGTGTTTAGTAACTGGTGGTGGCCGGGCGTCAGCCAGGGTTTGAGATCCGGTGGAGCAACACCGGGGTGTAAATTTCGGGGTGTAAATAGTAAGAGTAAAATGTATGGATGACCACTCGTATATGAATCAGGCGCATGCCGGTCTGGTGGAAGAGATGTACCGGAAGTATCAGCAGGATGAGCAGTCGGTAGAGGCCAGCTGGCGTCACTTTTTTCGTGGGTTTGACTTTGCCCGCCAACATTATCCGGTAAAGTCCCCTTCTTCCCCTGATGAAGAGAAGAGCATGTTAGCCCCTGAGTTTAAAGTGTTGGAGCTGATTAATGATTACCGTACCCGCGGTCATTTGTTCACCAAAACTAACCCGGTAAGGAAGCGACGACAGTATTCCCCCACGTTGGATATTGAAAATTTTGGGCTATCAAAGGATGACATGGAAAGGCCCTTTCAGGCCGGTAGCCAGATCGGCCTGGGAAAGGCCAGGCTGAAGCATATCCTTGGACGCCTGGAAGACACCTATTGTCAGTCCATTGGCAGCGAATATATGTTTATCCGCAATACAAAGATTAAGAAATGGCTGAAGAATACCCTGGAAACCAAAGCTAACCAGCCGGATTTTACCCGGGATGAAAAAAGACGTATGCTTTCCCGGCTTAATGAGGCGGTGGTATTTGAAAAGTTCATCCATAAAAAATTCCCCGGCCAGAAGCGTTTTTCCCTGGAAGGGGCTGAAAGCCTCATCCCGGCTTTGGATGCAGTTATTGAGTATGGTGCGAATCAGGGTGCCAAAGAGTTTGTGGTTGGAATGGCCCACCGGGGACGGCTTAATGTGCTTACCAATATTCTAAAGAAACCCTACCGGGATGTTTTTTCTGAGTTTGCGGGGAAGGAGTTTGACGAGCTGGAGGTCCTCGGGGATGTGAAGTATCATTTGGGCCACACATGGGTGCGTGATACCGGGTCGAATATTCCGGTAAAGCTTACCTTGTCGCCCAACCCTTCGCATCTTGAGGCGGTCAATCCTGTTGTTCAGGGGATAGTAAGGGCACGCCTGGACCAGAAGTATGAAGGCAACAGCCAATCCATTGTTCCGGTGCTGATCCATGGGGATGCTTCCATATCAGGGCAGGGCGTGGTCTATGAGGTAGCTCAAATGTCCGGATTAAAAGGCTATGGCACCGGAGGGTCTATCCATCTAATTATTAACAACCAACTGGGCTTTACCACCAGCTACCTGGATGGACGCACCAGTACCTATTGTACCGATGTGGCTAAAGTAACTCAGTCGCCTGTGTTTCATGTTAATGGGGATGACGTGGAAGCGGTAACACATACGATTAAGCTGGCTCTGGAATTTCGCAAGCGCTTTGAGCGGGATGTATATGTGGACTTGCTGTGTTATCGGAAATATGGCCATAATGAAAGCGATGAACCCCGCTTCACACAGCCGCTCTTTTATAAGATCATAGAAAAACACCCCGACCCGTATACGCTTTATAAGGAAAAGCTTGTCAAAGAACAGGTGATTACCCCCAATACGGCAAAGGCCCAGGAGGATGAATTTAAAGAGATGCTGGAAAAGGCCCTGGAGGAGTCGCGAAATGTGGATAAGGTGCATATCAGCTCTTTCCTTGGGGATACCTGGAAAGATATACCCAGAGCCAAAGCCTCCCATTTCCATGAGTCGCCCCATACCGGAGTGTCTGAAGAGAAACTTATGCGTGTGGCACGGCAGGTATCCAGTATTCCTGAGGGGGTTACCTTATTTCGCAAGTTGCAAAAGCTTCAAAATGAGCGACATAAAATGGTGGAGCAGGATCGCATCGACTGGGGGATGGCGGAGATGTTGGCGTATGGAACCCTGCTCACGGAAGGGGTGCCAGTGAGGCTTAGCGGACAGGATACCCAAAGGGGGACCTTTTCACACCGGCATGCCGTTCTTAAAATTCCCCAATCAGAAGACCAGTATGTGCCACTGGAGAACGTGGAAAAGGGCCAGGCTCCGTTTGAAGTGTATAACTCCCCCTTATCCGAATACGGCGTGATGGGCTTTGAATACGGATACGCTCTGGCATCCCCCTATACGCTCACCGTATGGGAGGCCCAGTTTGGCGACTTTAACAATGGAGGACAGGTAATCATTGACCAGTTCCTTAGCAGTGCTGAAGAGAAGTGGAATGTGATGAACGACCTGGTGATGCTATTGCCCCATGGCTATGAAGGCCAGGGCCCGGAGCATTCATCGGCACGGATGGAGCGCTTTCTGACCCTGGCTGCGGAAAGGAATATGCAGATCGTTAATCCCACTACTCCGGCAAACTTCTTTCATGTCCTCAGGAGGCAGCTCAAACAGCCTTTTAGAAAGCCTTTGGTTGTCTTTACGCCTAAAAGCCTGCTCAGACACCCCGAAGTGATATCCCCGCGTAGCGCTTTTACAAAGGGGAAGTTCAGAGAGATTGTGGATGACCCGCAAGCCAGTGCGGAAAAAGTTAATAGCGTAGTCCTTGTATCGGGAAAGCTGTATTATGAAATAGACCAACACCGTCAGGAAGAAGGCCTCCAGTCCATGGCAATAGTGCGCCTGGAGCAGATCTATCCATTACCTTATGAGCAGCTAAGCCAAATAATGAAAAAATACCACAAGGCAAAAAAATGGATATGGGCCCAGGAAGAGCCCGGGAACATGGGGGCATGGCAGTTTATCCGCATGAACCTTCCCGGCGTAAACTGGAAGCCCGTTACCCGGCCCGACAGCGGAAGCCCGGCTACCGGATCCCCCCAGTTTCACAAGGTGCGCCAGAAAAAGATCATTGAAAAGGTTTTTGGAGAATGTGACTGTTCGCGGCTGGAAAAAGAATGCCGAATGACCTGCGCTCAAAGGGAAGAATTGATTGAACTGGAAAAGAAAGGACAAATATAATGACTCCGGATACCGATCCCTCTAATTGGATCATTGATTATTTGAAAGTGTTGGTGCTGTTGGCATTGTGCCAAAGCATATCAGGAAATAAAAATAATACCCTATGGTGGAAGTAAAAGTACCCAGCCCCGGGGAAAGCATTACCCAGGTTCAGTTAGCAACCTGGCTGGTAAGTGATGGGGCCTATGTGAACAAAGATGATGAGATCGCTGAGATAGACTCGGATAAGGCCACCCTGAGCATTAGTGCTCCACAGTCGGGAAGCATTAAATTGCTGGCCCGGGAAGGGGATACCCTGGAGGTGGATGCTAAAGTGGCTCAAATAGATACTTCAGCAAAACCGCCTTCAGATCAGGATGAAAACCATAAGGCGCCCGCCGGAACCAGAGGGCAACCGGAGCAGAGCCGTGATGGGAAAAGTGGAGCGGATAAAGGGGCGAAAGGCGGTCCGAAAGAATCCACGACCAAATCACCGACCCAGGAGGTGAGTCAGAACCGTGCCAGGGATGACCTTGGGGAAGGAATGCCCGGCTCCCGTGAAACCAAAGAAGAAAAACCCGGAATAAACATCAGGGTTACTCCGTTGGCTCAGCAAATATTACGGGAAATGGGGATAGATCACAAAGACCTTGGCGAGGCCATTAAAGGTTTGCGGGTTGGACGGAGAGAACTGGAAAAGGCCGTGGATAAACTGGAAAGCCAGCCGGAGAAGGAGTCGCCCGGTGCCATGGAGGATGCACAGCGGGGATGGGGGAAAGAGCGAAATACCCGGCAGGTAAAAATGTCTGCCCTGAGGCAAAAAGTGAGCAGCCGCCTGGTCTCGGTAAAGAACGAGACCGCCATGCTTACCACTTTTAACGAGGTGAATATGGCGCCGGTGATGGAGCTAAGATATAGACATAAAGATGCTTTCCGGGAGAAGTATGGCGTCAAGCCCGGGTTTATGTCATTCTTTTCCATGGCTGCCGCCCGCGCACTGCAAGAGATTCCTGAAGTGAATGCACGGCTGGAGGATGACCAGATCATTTATCATGAATATGCCGACCTGGGCATCGCCGTCAGTACACCCAGAGGCTTAATGGTGCCCGTAGTACGTGATGTGCATACCATGAACCTGGGGCAAACAGAACTGGCTATCCAGGAAATGGCGGAAAAAGCCAGGAGCAAAAAACTGTCTCTGGATGAAATGCAGGGGGGCACTTTTACTATTACCAATGGAGGGGTATTTGGTTCCATGTTATCCACTCCCATTATCAATCCGCCCCAGAGCGCCATACTGGGGATGCATAATATCCAGGAGCGGCCCGTGGCCATTAATGGACAGGTGGTGATAAAACCCATGATGTATTTGGCCCTCAGCTACGACCACCGGATCATCGACGGCAGGGAGGCAGTTGTTTTTCTGGTAAAAATTAAAGAATTGCTGGAAAATCCGGTGCAGATGCTCTTCCATGGTAAAGACCCGGAAAGGCTGTTGATGGGGCTGTAAATAAAGGGTTGGTGATCAGTCCAGCTCCACGCGGATAACCTGTCTGTTCTCTTCTGTGGGGCCCTCCAGTGCTTCCGGTTCCGGGTGATCCCAGGTTACTTTTATCCCCAGTCCCTTAAGGTCTTCCGGCCTGCTGCTGAACATTTGCTCCCCCTCATAGCTGTCCACGATTAGAAAGCGGTGAAGGCGGCCCTCCTGGTCATTCATCAGGAAAAAATGGTTATTGCCCGACTCCAGTATCTGATTAAAGGTGCCGGCAACTTCCTTTTTCCTTTCAGATTGTGCGCCTTCTTCCGGCTGTAGCCCTTCCGCTCTTACCGAGGTGACCCCGCCATAGACCCACATCTCCCGGTTGTTGTACATTACTTTGTACCAGTAATCCACCATATGGCTGATCTCCTCTTTTGGTCCACGGTACAGCACTTCCACCGAGTCTCCGGTGCTCAACTGCATGATCACGTTATCTCCGATGCGGGGCTGGGTACGCATGTTTACATTGTTGCCCCGGATTTGGATTATTTGGCCAGCTTTTACTTCGGCAGGGGGTTGGTCAGTGGCTTGTTGCTGAAGGCTGTCGGCTGCAGGCCGGTCTTCAGCTTTATCCGGGGATTCCTGGCTGCCACAGTGCCATAAAAGCGTGGGTATTCCGGCAATCAATATGACTGTCAGGATTTTGGTGATTATTTTTTTCATGGCTGTATGGGGTTAGCATTATTTATAATTTCTGGGCTATGGTTGGCCTATATGTTTATCCTCTTGAAGGGGGCCTGCCCTGGCTTCTTCTTTGCCCGGAGGGGTTGTCATTTCTCCGGCCTCTTCCGGGTCTTTTTTTCCGTTGTCTGTCGTTATAGGATGGTCTACGCCCACCGTGTCTGTCTTTATCCTGGCTTTCCGGTTGCTCCCACGAGGGGAAAGGACCCAGGTCTGAAGGCAGCTCCAGCCTGGGGATCCGCGTTTCTATAAGCTTTTCAATCAGGTAGAACTTCCTTCTATCCCGGGGAGTAATAAAGGTAATGGCTTCCCCTTTGGCATCCACCCGCGCCGTTCTTCCCACCCGGTGCACATAGTCTTCTGCGTCGTTGGGAATATCAAAATTGATCACCATGTTGATGTCTTTCACATCGATCCCACGGCTCAGCACATCGGTAGCTACCAAAATGTTCACTTGTCTGGCGGCAAACTGGCGCAATACCTCTTCCCGTTTATCCTGGGGCAGGTCGGAAGAGATCCCCCTTGAGGCGATCCGGAAGGATTTTAATGCATGGATAATCTGGTTTACCTTGCTTTTGGTAGAAGTGAATATAAGAATGGTTTTATAGTCTTTACGTTCTGACAGCAGCCGTCCTATTGCTTCAGCTTTTTGAGATTCATTTACCAGACATACTTTTTGGTCTATACCGCTGGCCGGCTTGGCAATGGCCAGGTTTACCTCTTTGGGGTTGGTGAGCACGGTACGGGCCAGTTTACGGATGTCCGGTGCCATGGTGGCGCTAAACATAAGGGTTTGGCGCTTTTCTGGTAAATGAGTGATAATCCGTTTGATATCATCAATAAAGCCCATATCCAGCATGCGGTCTGCCTCATCCAGGATCAGGTGTTCCAGCCCGGTTAAATCCATGTACCCCATATTCAGGTGGGAAAGCAGCTTCCCCGGTGTGGCCACAATGATATGGACACCGCTTTTAAAAGCCGCCTTTTCACGTTCCCACGCCTTGCCATCACCACCGCCATAAACGGCGATGGAGCTCACCGAAAGAAAGTATGACAGCCCCTGGATCTGTTGCTCGATCTGGATAGCCAGCTCCCGGGTGGGAACCACAATCAACGTGTTTGTCTTTGAAGGGAGGCCATTGGCCAGCTTATTGAGAACGGGCAATACAAAGGCTGCCGTCTTACCCGTGCCGGTCTGGGCACAGGCGATAAGGTCATCGCCCTGGGAAATTGCCGGAATAACTTGTTGCTGGACCGCAGTGGGCTTCTCAAAGCCCAGGTAAAACATGGCCTCATCCAGGCCCGGGTCCAAATGAAAATCTTTAAATGTCATGAGAAAAATGTGAAAATTCTAATTATTAACATAATACTATTCTATAGAAATCAATATCCAGGAATAAAGATGCTCTTTACAAATATGCCTGTAAATACAGGCAATTTGTCCCTTCCCGGGAACATTGCTGCAAAGAGCTACAAGGGGACAAATTTACAGCATTTTTTTGAATTCTGATATATCCTCCCGCTCCCGTTGCCGCCGCCCCACAATTCCGCCGCCTCCGCCAGAC
>PWNQ01000091.1 GCA_003557725.1 Bacteroidales bacterium
CGATACATACTATGTGCCTGAAACACTTTTTGGAGATTTTGAACGTCATGGTTCTGATGCTGAAATCAGGCGTTTGATGCGGGATAATGTGGTAGATTGGTTAAGAGAAATCGAGATTCAGTTAGAAGAAGTTAAAAGCAGATCTTCGGATACCGAAGTTGAGTTTAATTTGGATTTGACACTTTATTATAAGGGAGAACCTGTGGAAAATTTATCAGTTGGTATAAACAGGTCAGGTTATGGCAGGCATAGAGTACAAAATGGACAAGTGAGTGTCTATTATGATATGCGCCCTGAAAGTGCTCGTGAGAATATTGAACTTCGGTTAGTTCCTGAGATATCAGCTCTTGTACGGGAAGACCGCAGAGAGATTTTTGAAAGACACAAACCAACGCTCAATAGAACCATAGAAGTTGATTTTAGAGATTTGATTCAGCTTGATTTTTCAGTTACAAAAATTAGAGATCATCAATATCGTTTTACAACCGATGGTGGAATCCTTTCTGTTTCAAGTATTGAGTGGAATTTTGGGGATGGGAATTGCTCACGTGAAATAAATCCGGTACATACATATAATAATATGACCCAACCGAAACATGTTACATTACGATTCAATCAATCTCCGGACCTTGAAGTTATAAAGAGAGTGCATCCCTCCGGTATGTCAAGTCTGATACCGGAAATTACCGCAAGAAGTATTCAGCTTGAATCTGGGTATGTAATCCCTCTTCGACATAGGGAGTACATCGACACTCTATTAGGGATAGTAAATTATGCTGATCTCGAAACATATGTAGAGAGGCTTGGACGCAGTAATATTGTGGCAAAGGCTGGATCTCAGAATGATGTTTCCAGACCGGATTATAGCTATGTAGTTATTGTTGATCCTGATACAAAAAAAATAAATACAATTTTAAGTCCGGTGAGAAGATCCAACAGATTTGATATTACGAGCGATCAAGTTGTCAGTTTTACCGAAGATGAATGGAGAGAAGTATTTAGAGGATTTGGAGCTCTATGGGTTGAATTTAATTGAATATAGTACAAATGATGATAGAAAAGACCGGTAAAATGCATTATGTGAAAAAATTGTTTGCCATGGCTGTTTTCTGTATGGTAATATCCTCATCCGTATTCTCTCAAAGCCAGGTAGAAGTATTTGTTTCCGAATTCACACAACATGATCTTCGAATAATGATGGAGGAAAATGCTTCTGCACTCTTCACAGAGGTCAATGATGCTTTTAGCTCAGGCAGAGTTTTAGAACTTGATGATCGAATCGTGCTGAACCGTTTTCATAATCCACTGCTGGAAATGTGGGAAAATACTCCATTCTATATACCGGAGGATAGAATTATCGAAGACGCAGCACGTCTTACAAATGGTTATTATGAAATGCGCAATATTCCGGTTTATTTTGTGGATCCGGATGGTGAGGAACACTACGAAGAAGCAGTTTTGCAATTTTCACCATCCGGAATGATAAGCGAATTTAGAGTTGGACTGGCTACACATCGTTACCAGGAATTGATGAGACAAGGCCTTGATGACATTGACAGGAACAACCGGCAGGAAATACTCACATTTGTTGAAAATTTTCGTACGTCTTACAATCGAAAAGATCTTGATTTTATTGAAAGTGTATTTAGTGACCAGGCACTAATAATAGTAGGAAGAGTTCTTCAGAGTACGGGTGAGCGGTCAGCTTATGCTGATCAGGTCGAAGAACAGGTCGAATTTCTACAATTTTCAAAAGATGAGTATATAGATCGTTTACGGCACCTATTCAATATAAATGAATGGATTGACGTGGGCTTTGAAGAGATCGAAATTGTACGCCATCCCAGATTTGAAGAAATCTATGGCGTGCAGCTTACACAATACTACAATTCATCCATCTACTCTGATGTTGGATTTCTGTTTTTGCTGATCGATTTTCAAAAACAAGATGAACCAATGATTCATGTACGTACCTGGCAGCCACAACGGGATACTCCCGAAATGCAGCGGTTTTCAATCGGGGATTTAGAGATTTTATAGATCTAACAAATTTTTGCAAACTGATATAATGGGTTAAACTATTACATTTTTTTCTATAGTAAGTAAGCATTGATATTTAAAACTTTACTGCGCCAGCTAAGTGAAAAATTTAGTAGTAACTTTTATATCCTAAGCCAATTCCTATTGAAAATTGAAAACTACCAAAACTCGGCTCATATTTGAGCACCTCACGAATCATATCTAAATCGAAATCGTCAACGTAATAGTTATTATATCCTACTCCTATTTGAATTCGCCTATAATAGTAACTAATACCAAATCCGTAACTATAAACATCAATTCCGTAACTATAAACTTCATCAGAAAAAGTTAAAGAACTTTCAACATCTATATCTGAAAAACCCAAACCTACCTGAACATAAGGATATAAATTATTACTGATTGAAATGCCTACTTTTGCATCAAATGTATAAAGGTTTTTTAAATTATTTATATTAGATGCCCCAAATGACATTCCGGCTCCAAATGAATATTTTTCATCTAAAAATTCTGCAAGTATACCATATATATTATTCCAAATGGAAATAGATGAAAAACGTGCAGTATTAATGTAAAAAGTACTTGTATAAGATTTTGTTTTTAAATTGATATTTATGGTCTTATTTTCTCCTGCAAGCAATCTGAAGTTCGTTTCATATTTTTTATAAATTGGATTATCAGCTTCAAAAGTAAGTTTATAATTGCCTGGTTCCATTCTGTTAAATAATCTACGACCAGTCCATATTTTAATTGCTGTTCCATTCCGGTATAATATTCCATCAGCAATCGAAACATTAGCAGTAATTTTTAAAGAACCATACTTCATTTCATTTAGACTGATCTCAACCAGCTTCTCGGTGTCTTTTACAATAGTAATTCTGTCACTCCACTCTTCATATCCACTGGCAGCAGCGCTGAGACGATAGCTGCCCACAGGCAGGCTGCGAATATGCTGTATCCCCTGCCAGTTTTGCACCTGCTGCCCCTGTGCGTTTTGCAGGGTTACCCGCGCGCTGCCGGGAGTTACATTAAATCGCAGACTCCCTGTGTGGGGCTTCAAATCAATTCTGCGGCTCAGGCGTTGGTTTCGGTCCAGGTCAAACGTTTCGCTGTGCGGTTCATATCCATCTTTCTCTATATCGAGCCGATAGCGCCCTGGTGCAAGTTCGATCTGTCTCTGACCAGAATAATTCTGCCGGTTAATGCTGATCCTTGCATCAGAAGGAGCAACATTCAGAACAAGCTCACCAACATTTCTATCAAGGGTAAAATCAAAGCGGTTATCCCCATCTTCCTTTACGGCAATTTCATGTGTTTGGGTTAAGTAGCCGCTGTGCCGGATTTCAAGAACATAGCTACCGGGAAAAAGCCACAGACCAAGAAAACCAGACGAGTCAATCTCTCCGCGCTCATCTCCGTCAATACTAACCTGTGCGCCGGTAACGTTGGCTTGAATACGAACCGGAACGATGTCCACTTCATCAAGCCGGTATTCAAAGAGAATATTATCTGTGTTAACCTCAATGGTTTCTTCTACGCTGCGATATCCATCCCGCTCAACAAGTATCGACCTTGCGCCGGGAACGAGCTGAACAGCCCGGTTCATTTCTGTCTCCTGCCCATCCACAAAAAGTGTGGCATCGTCCGGTTCCACATTAAAGATCACGGAAATCAGGTCAGAAAACCGCTCCTCAGGCTCTACTATATAGTGCCTTACATCTCTTGGGGCAGGGCTTCCTATGCGCAGGCGCTCCTGCATAAAGCCGGGTGCATCAATGGCAATGATCTGTGTGAAAGGCTCAATAATTAACACATATCGCCCCTGATCGGGCTGGTGACGTTCCTCAACGATTCCATCCAAATTGGAGGAAAAGCGCAGATTGGTCAGCGGAGACTCGATAATCACTCCTGCTTTGTCGGGATGCTCTCGAAACACTGTTCCACGGGCTTCAGAAGTGGTTTGAGTGACTGTGAGGCGCTGGAGGGTGTCCTGGGCGTTAATCAAACCGGGATAGGCAAGAAGAGTACCAAAATAAAGTAAGATTAAAGTAATATTTTTAAAATTATAGAAGTAAGTATGTAAAACCATGGGAAACTCAAAATGAATGTTTAGGTAAGAACCCCTCCTTTTTAACACTATACATTCAGGTTCATCATCATATATATTACCCAATTAAGGATTAACGACTTTTTTGGATTTGTAAATTTTAAAAATAAAAAATTCTATTCAGTAATATAGCAACAAACGATCTGTTGCTTTCATAGGAAATAATAATTTTAAGATTATTATAGTATCATTTCATTTTAAGCCTTTTACTGAATGAAGTAAATTGATTATTTCATAATACAGCGCACTGAGTAACCATCATTTTTATTACTCTCTGCTCTGAATATACCGTTACTTGATGATGACAAACTTCTCCTAATTGCCGTGTTTTCAGAAAATTCAGTAGAACTCCACCAATAACCGAAGTTACCCATATTTGCAAATTGCCCGCTTGCTAATCTCAGGCCACCGGGATTTGCAGACCACAAATATTCATTTGAGGCACCCTCATTAGGAGCTGACCACTGTGAAGAATTGCTTATTTTCAATTTACCTCCAACATTATCTGTATCACCTCTTAAACCAAAATTTGATATTTCAGTATCAGATAGTCCTAAAAATTTTTCAAGAATTGTCCAATCTTCATCTGATGGGACCCTCCATCCTAAAGGGCAAAGATTTCTCGTGTCAGACACAGCAAACCAGTTGTATATTTTGCCAAAGTCTTCAACAAGCTCCATTTCATTATTATATATTCCAAATTTGCCAATTTCAGTATTTTGCCACTCTTGAGAAGTTGCAGCAGTTGATAAAAGGTCGTCATTTTGGTAATAGGTAGAGCGTAAGTTTTCACCCATCCAACATTGTTTACCTATAAGGATAACACGGTATTCATTGCCCTCATTATCTGTAACAAAATCCGGACAAGGTGCTGTTGATGTAGTAGTGGCAACAGTTGATTCAGCGTCAGATAACACGATTCTTCTCTCTATTACTCTATTACTCTCTATTCGAATATTTTCCTGATGAGTGCGAAATCCTTGATCTGAAACAGTGAGAACATAATCATCAACAGGCAGGCTTTCGAATCTTCTTAAACCGGACCACATTTCTACTATTCTTCCTGAATTATCTCTTAAAATTGCTGATGCTGATGCAGGAGATGAACTGTAATAAAGGCCTCCAAATAACATAGTTAGTTCAATTTGTTTTTCGATAAGCTGATCCCTTTCTACGATAATATTTTCAGAATGGGATTCATAACCATCTCTCATTACTTCTAAACGATACGTGCCGGGCAAAACATCGATAGTTTCAGATGGATCGTAAGATTCACGATTAAGCAATACGTATGCATCTTGAGGTGTGATATTTAGAGAAAGCATTCCTGCATTTCTTGTAAGGTTGAATTGCATTTCATTAACGGTATTCTCCAAAATTTCAACATTTCTGCTTTGTGAAATAAAACCGCTATGACTAACAGAAACTGTGTATTGGCCTGGAAATCGGTAAAATTCTAATAGACCGTTTCTATCAGTCTGGCCGAAGTCCACACCTTCGAGAAATACAGTGGCACCTGGGGGATTGGTTTGTATTCTAACTGGCTCAGGTGAGGTTTCTTCCATTATCAATTCAAAAAAATTATGTTCATCGTTTACTTCAATAGTCCTTTCCAAATTTCTGAATCCTTCAATTTCAGCAAAAACATGATGTGTTCCTTCTGATAAGAGCACAGAACGATTAATGTCTACTACATCCCCATTAACAGAAACTTGTGCCTGTGTCGGTTGTACTCGAATCACCACCGGGATATTGCCGTCGGCCTCACGTGCAGCCGGCTCAATAGAATAGTAAACCACCTGCCTTGCAGAAAGGCCACGCACAGGGATGCGTCCGGCAAGGAACCCGGGTGTATCGATACGGATGGTTTGGGTGACTGGCTCAATAATCAATATATATTCTCCGGCGGCCGGGTCGCTGCGCTCTTCAATGATTTGCAGGTTGGAGGAAAATGTGAGGTTCGTGAGGCTGGAACGGATAATAATGGCAGCCATATCCGGGTGGGAACGGAATACGGGTATGGCTCCATCTACCGAAATAGGGTTGATATCCAGCTCCTGAAGCTGGGCGTGAGCAGTTTTAGTTTCCCAAATTAGAGTGAATAGAGCCATCAGGATGAAACCGTAAGCGCTCTTTGGTAAATGGTCTTTTACATTTTGTATCAATACTGCCATCTAAAAAGGTAAATCCGCAATGGAATTTAGTCAAGTTTGATTTACCGGCAGAGGTTTGGCAGAATTTCTATTTGCTTCTTAATAAATATACAGTAAACTTTACTGCATATTGTTAATGATAACTAAAAGCAATGATATGACAACACTATCCTATTACATGAAGAAGCGAAAAAATAAAGCAAAGCATCCAATATATCTGCGAATAACGAATCATCGGGATTCAAGATATATTCGGCTGCAGCTGAATCTGGAAGAGGAACATTGGAATAAGAAAAAGCAGCGGGTTCGTAAATCGCATCCCAGGCATGAAAAAATCAATCGTTATTTGAGTGTCAAAATGCTCGACTCCGAAGCTCTGCTACTGGAGCTAAAGCAAATGAAACCCGGTAGCCCATTAGATA
>PWNQ01000048.1 GCA_003557725.1 Bacteroidales bacterium
CCAAAGAACAAGACGCCGAAACGGGGTATCACTACTTTGGAGCACGGTACTATGACAGCGAGCTGAGTGTGTGGCTGAGTGTGGACCCGTTGAGTGACAAACACCCTGATTATACACCCTATGCATATTGTTATAATAACCCGGTAATTTTAGTGGATCCATTTGGGCTGGATACAATACTATTTAATAGGCGTGGGCAGTTTGGGAATCCTATTCCTTGTGATGATGGAGATGATGATGTATATGTGAGAGTAAGAATGTCTGAATTCAAGAAGAATGAAATCAACTACAATAGAAAAGGGAAGCTTAGACGCAGGCACAAATATATGGAAATTGATAAAAGTTTTAAAAATAGTGAAAATATAACCGGTGGTAGCTATAGATATGTGGTTGAAGGATACGAAAGATCGAAAAAAATATTTGAGTTTTTTGCCGATAATACTGCGGTAGAATGGGCCCATATGATTTATAAAGACCACTCTACTGGTGAAATTAATGCTGAAATATCTACAAATCACCTTGAGAATTATGTCTCGGTTCATATACCAAATGATTTGAAAATGGGAAACTATATATTAGTAGATGCAAGACATAGTCACCCTAGTGGGCATGTATCTGAGCAGGATCACGAATTACATACATATCTTAATAGCATTAGACCAGTTCGAACTTATATATACAAATCAAGGGAGTATTTTCAATTCTTTGGGGAAAAACATCGCAGTGAACGATTTCCCGTTGAAAATCCATATTCGTATTAATACAGTAACCACGCAAATATAGACTTGTCACCATGAATAAAATCAAAATAATTATAATAAATATATTATTTTACATTCCATTTTTATGTTATTCCCAATCATTATTACATGGATTACATGGGCAGGATAGTGTTTGGCTGGATTCAGTAACAATTAAAAACGAGTATTTTATTGAAGGGGTTTACAAGTATTATAGAAAAAACAAAAAAACAATCGATACAAATAAGTATTTATTTATAGGGATATCCAGAGATTATTACTCTGCTCCTAATGACACAAGCGTATTAAGTGCACGTATAACAATAAAGGATGATATTGATAATAACATATTATCGGCCGGTGACATATACAGCTTATATTTTTTTACGATCAATAATGTATTATGTCTTTTGGAGGTAAATAAAGCCTATAAACACTTACTGTTTTCCAAAGAGGGCGAAGAAAACTTATTGTTTGAAAAAACCAATGCGCAAAAAATGTTCATTTATGAAAAAAGAAAGTATATACATATTCCTTCTCGCCCTACCTCCCCTGTAGCTCGTTATAAAATAAAAATGATAAACGACTCTGAGCTTCAAATTGAACAACAGTATTATATGAAATATCCGGCTTCTAAAATCCGACAGTTATATTATAGAATAAGATATAGAAAATTCTTTACTACCCTTTTGCCGAAATGGATGGAGGGAATTCCCTTCTTATAGTGTTAATGTTGCAGGCACAGGATTAGGAGCCAGAGGACGCGGGTTGGTAATCTTCCCATTGGAGCGGTGGCGGGAGATTGGCGCCAATTCACAGAAAAATTCCACCACCGTTGCATTTCTCCACCCGAATATATATTTTTGCATAGTGAATCATTACGCTAAAATCATGCCCTGCATCGTGTATGGCTTCAATGTCAACGGTATGGAGCCGGAGAATGTGATCTTTGATAGCGATTTTCCGGGCGAACCCTTCGTCAGCCAGCATGTGAATATGGACGGCTGGGCCACCCTGTACACCTTCTCCGCTAAAGAACAAGACGCCGAAACGGGGTATCATTACTTTGGAGCACGGTACTATGACAGCGAGCTGAGTGTGTGGCTGAGTGTGGATCCGTTGGCAGACCACCCTAATCAAGTGGATAAATCGCCCTATGCGTATACATGGAACAGCCCTGTAAACCTTGTTGATCCTGATGGAAGATGCCCGAATTGTCCAGATCCTTCGAAAGCTAATGAAGGAGATATTGCGAATCCTCATGGCCAACGGGATTATTTTTTTGCAAATGGGGAGTGGACGGGTGTGGTTTAACCCCCTATTATTATGGCTAATGTCCCTCCTCATGCTTAAAAAATGGAAGTTTCCCATTTACCAGATAGTAGGTGGGAAACTTCAACGTTTAATAAATCAGCTTCTTCTGCATAGACCATTCATTCTTTGCTTTTTGCATTTTAGGCTTTAATAAAATCCTTGATTTTCAATGAAAAAGAATACTGAATGAGCAATTGGAAGATTGGGTTTTATTTTTATTTTTGCACGGGAAAAATTAAACGAAAATGGACGAGAGTCATTTTGGTTAAATAGCTTAAATAAATAAATAGTTAATTGTATTACATTGTTTTACTTTTATTAATTTGAAAAATTTATTATGGCAGATGTAATAAAAAACAAAGAAGCTGCTGAACTGGCTTTAGTACAAGAGGTGCTAAAAAAACATCCTTATGAACAGGCCAGCCTTATAGCTGTCTTGCAAGATGTTCAATCAGCCCTGAAGCATATACCGGCTGATGGCATTAAGCAAATAGCCGCCACGCTTAAGGTTCCCATAAGTCATATTTACTCGGTTATTTCTTTTTACAGTTGCTTTCACCTTTCCCCCCAGGGCAAACACCGTGTTGATATTTGTCAGGGCACTGCTTGCCATGTAAGAGGGTCAGAAATGATATCCGAGCAAATAACAAAAGAGCTGGGAATCAAACCGGGTGAAACCACTGCGGATAAAGAGCTGACAGTAAACAATGTCAATTGTGTTGGAGCCTGTGCATTAGGCCCTGTGGCTGTTATTGACGGGAAGTACTATGGAGATTTAACCCTTAAAAAGCTGTCCAAAGCCATCAAAGAGCGTTGCGCATGTAAAGAGGAAGCATCGCCGGAGCCTGAACACATAAAACAAGCTGAGCCCCCTCCCCATAAAATCAATAAGCCTTCCCAACTTAATTTGTTTAGAGAAGAACTCATAAAAAAAGAACCCCTCCATACACCTTATGTTCTTGTTTGTGCCGGTACAGGCTGCATTGCTAATGGTGCCAAAGAAGTAGCTCTGAAGCTGGAAAAAACACTTCACCAAAAGCAGGTTGACATGCCGGTAAAGCTGGGGATAAAAAAAACGGGTTGTCATGGTTTTTGTGAAAAAGGGCCCCTGGTTGTGTTTCATCCAAAGGGAACATATTATACCAAAGTTAAGGAAAAGGATATAGAAGAAATTGTAGAAAAAACAGTACTTAATAACGAAATTGTAGAGCGCCTGCTATATAAGGATCCTGTAAAGAAAATATCAGTGGGGGATTACAGGGAAATTCCGTTTTATGCTTTACAAGAGCGCAATGTCCTTAAAAACAATATACGCATTGACCCGGAAAGTATTACCGACTATATCTCCCATGATGGATATAAAGGCCTTACCAAAGCGCTTACTGAGCATACTCCTGAAGGGCTAATAGAAGAAGTAGAGAAGTCAGGGTTGCGTGGTTGTGGTGGTGGCGGGTTTCCTGCTGGCGTTAAATGGCGATCCTGCCGCAATGCCAAAGGCCATGCCAAATACATTGTTTGTAATGGCGATGAAGGAGACCCGGGCGCATTTATGGACCGCAGCATTATGGAGGGAGACCCATTTTCGGTTATTGAAGGAATGACTATTGGCGCCTATGCCATCGGTGCCAAAAAAGGCTATATCTACGTAAGGGAAGAGTATCCCCTGGCTGTTGACAGGCTCTATAAAGCACTTAAAACAGCACGTGCCTTTGGGTTACTGGGAGACCATATTTTAGGAACTGACTTCTGTTTTGACATACAAATAAACCGTGGTGCAGGGGCTTTTGTCTGTGGAGAGTCAACAGCACTCATGCAGTCGGTGGCCGGCTTCATAGGGGAACCCAGAGCCAAATATGTCAGATCTGTCGAAAAAGGCCTGTATGACCAACCAACAGTGCTCAATAATGTTGAAACTTTTGCCAACATCCCATTGATTATTCAAAAAGGAGCAGAATGGTTTGCTTCCTCAGGAACAAAAAAAAGCAAAGGAACAAAAGCTTTTTCTGTTGTAGGCAAAGTGAAAAATACCGGCCTTGTTGAAGTGCCTATGGGGACTACATTACGCTCAATTATTTACCATATCTGTGGAGGTATTTTGAATGATAAAAAATTCAAAGCCGTACAAACAGGAGGCCCATCGGGGGGATGTTTGCCGGAACACAAATTAGACCTTCAGGTGGACTTTGACTCTTTGACAAAGGAAGGCTCCATGATGGGCTCCGGAGGAATGATAGTGATGGATGAAGACACCTGCATGGTGGATGTGGCCCTTTATTTTACCAACTTCCTGTTACATGAATCATGTGGAAAATGTTCGGCCTGCCGGCTTGGGCTGGCAGCTATGAGCGATGTGTTACAAAGAATATGCGATGGCAAGGGCAGCCCCCAGGATTTAAATCAAATCCAGGAACTCTTTATTGTGCTCGACGACTCTGCCTTGTGCGGACTGGGCAAGTCAGCTTCAAATCCGGTAAGAAGCACCCTGAAACACTTCCGCCACGAATATGAAGCGCATATCAATGAAAAGAAATGCCCGGCAGGCGTTTGCAAAGCTCTGATTACCTACAGCATTACCAATAACTGTACCGGATGCAGTGTCTGTGCCAAAGCATGTCCCCAGAAAGCGATTTCTGGTGAAAAGAAAAAAATGTATCACATAGATACTTCCCTTTGCGACCGCTGCGGGATATGTGTAAGCACTTGTAAATTTGATGCCATCAAAGTGGTGTAATTTTTTTGAACCAACGCATTTAAATGGATAATGAAATGACGGATAAAATAAGCCTGACAATAGACGGAAGGACTATTGAAGCCAAAAGAGGGATGTATTTACTGGAGGCCTTGCAAAGCGCCGGCATCGAAATACCAACCTTATGCAGCCATAAATCCCTGGCTCCTGCCGGTGAGTGTCGCCTGTGCATGGTAGAGGTAGGCAAACCGGGTGACTGGACAAAAATGGTAGCCTCATGCCTGTTTCCCGTAAAAGATGGCATGTATGTTTCAACACACTCAGAAAGAGTGGTGGCTAATCGCCAGGCATTGCTTAAGCTATATCTGGCAAATTCACCCGATTCGGAAGTTATTAAAAATATAGCCCGCTATTATGGCGTTGACCAAACACCTTTCTCCAGCCCGGACAATGCTGACGATTGTATCAACTGTGGCATGTGTCTTAGGACATGCCAAAATCTCAGCACCAGCGCCATAGCCGGACTTAACAGAAGTACGGAAAAGAAAGTGGGCCCGGGAAACGAAACAGCCGACGACTGCACCGGCTGCCTGGCCTGCGCTTACGTCTGCCCCACTGACTTTATCAAAACCACCCGAAAGGATGAAACGCTCACCATATGGAATAAACAATTCAATATCCCCCTTTGCCAGGTAGATAAAAATAAATGTACCGCTTGTGGCTTGTGTGAAGAAGCCTGCCCCTTTTCCATTCCATGTGTATCCCTGTTTAAAGATGGCACTGCTGCCGCCGAAATTAGTAAAACCGACTGTGTGGGATGTGGTATTTGTGTGGGAGCTTGCCCAAATAACGCTATTAATCAGGAGCCTCTTCCCAAAATAAACAATATGGCATTGGATATAAATGCCCTAAACATTAAAAACAAAAAAATTGTTTTTGCCTGTTCACGCTCTAAAACAGATAAGGAAGATGTTTTTTTGGTCCCCTGTATCGGCAAGGTAAGTCCTGAGTTGCTTTTCCAATGTCTTGCACGCGGTGCCCACAGCGTTGCCCTGATGTGCCGCGACCAGGCTACCTGCCCCTATGGAGACGGTGGTGCCCAGGCCGAAAAACGCCTGGAAGTTATTCATGATATATTTGAACATATAGGCTTACCAAAAAATACCGTGCAATTTATTTCGCCCGGGTATGGGAAAGAAGGCCCAGATACTGCCATAGAAGAACTTAATAAAAGTACCCTCACAAATCCTTTTAAAAGGAATAGCGATAATTTCAAGGCAGCCGGGCTGGAAAAAATACTTGAAATCCTCACATGGAGCCGCACACAATATGATGCAAAACCACTGTTGAACAAAAAATACAAGCATCTCTTTGATGAAAATGCCAAAGATGTCTTATTTCTTGGGCATACATTAGTGTATGACAGCCTTTTGTCACTTACCGGCGACACACAAACGGTTAAAAGGCTTGTTGAAGATGCCCTTACTTTCCTCAATAACAAAGGCATTGCTGTTAAGCCCGCATTCACGCCGGAACAAATTGCCGGTGCGGAAACCATTTATGTATTGTCCCCTGAAGACCTTCCTGAACCCGCTTCAAATCAAAAAGTAATAGATGTGAATGCCATGGCAGGAGGGCAACCCGGCCCGGATAATAACGATCCAGTATTTAATGTGGATATGACCATGAGGCGGCGAATTATTGATGCTGCCAAAAAAGATATGACATACCGTTGCAATAGCCTTAAGGAGGCTGTAAGGACCGCTTATGTGCTCCGCAAAGGATCATGGGAGGAGGTTCTGGACGTTCAAATAATAATGGCTTTCAGTAAAATAGCTGACGCAAAAAAGGAATGCCAAGAGTCAGATTACCGCATAACCTCTCATCCCATTATGCCATCCCTGGAAAGGCCACAGGTTGATTTTACGTTTAACGGAAGAAATCTTAAAGCGCGCCAGGGCGAAGTGATTTCATCGGCCCTGTATGCAGCAGGGATTTCAGTATTTGGACATCATCATAAGGATGAAGGTGCACAGGGCATTTATTGTGTCAATGGGCAGTGTTCTCAGTGTACTGTAGTGGCAAACGGCAAACCCGTTAAATCTTGCATGATCCCCGTGCAGCCAGGCATGAAGGTAGAAAGTGTTGAAGGCCTTCCTGAACTTGCCGATGCCTCCCTGACAGATATATCCCCTGAAGTGGAAGATGTGCATGTGCCTGTACTTGTTATTGGTGGTGGCCCGGCAGGTATAGCAGCAGCCACTGAGCTGGGACAATTAGGTGTTGAAGTGCTTATTGTGGATGATAAACAAGAACTGGGAGGTAAGCTTAGCTTGCAAACACATAACTTCTTCGGGTCTGTCGCCGACTGTTGGGCAAGCACACGCGGAATGGATATCGGGTATATTATGACCGATACCCTTAAGAAGCTACCCAATGTAAAAGTCTGGTTAAACTCCACCGTTGTTGGTGTTTATGTGGATAAAAAATTGGGTGTGGTTACCAATGGGCAGTTTCGTCTGGTATCAGCCGAAAAAACACTTGTAGCCGCAGGAGCCAGAGAAAAAGGACTGGCATTTCCCGGCTCTGACCTACCTGGTGTTTATGGCGCAGGGGCCTTTCAGACTTTGGTAAACAGAGACCTGGTGCGTTGTGCCGAAAAACTTTTTGTTATCGGAGGGGGTAACGTTGGGCTTATTGGCGCATACCATGCCCTTCAGGTGGGCATAGACGTTGTGGGACTTGTTGAGGCCATGCCCGAATGCGGCGGCTATAAGGTACATAAAGATAAAATAAAAAGACTGGGCGTGCCCGTCTGGACTTCCCATACCGTATTGAAAGCAGAAGGAAAAGAATCGGGTGAAAGTGTCACCATTGTTCAAATAGATGAAAAATTCCAGCCCATAAAGGGAACAGAAAGAACCTTTGAAGTGGACACAGTACTCGTGGCCGTCGGCTTGTCGCCCGTGAACGAATTCCTGGTGAAAGCCCAAATGTATGGCATGGATGTCTATTCTGCCGGCGATGCTAAAGAAATTGCCGAAGCATCTGCAGCCATTTTTTCCGGAAAGATAACAGGACGGCAAATTGCACGTGACATGGATATCAACGTGGCTATCCCTTCTAACTGGAAGTCCTTCGGCGATATATTGAAACACCACTCCAGCACCACTGCCCAGTTCAATCCTGAAGATGAAAAGGCTAAAGTATTTCCTGTTATCCGGTGCGTACAGGAAATACCCTGCGACCCTTGCGTGGGCTCTTGCCCCAAAAACCTCATCTCAATGAAGGATAACATATTGTCCTTACCTGAGTACGAAGGGCTGTGCCTGGGCTGTGCTTCCTGCGTAAGAGCCTGTCCGGGACTGGCTATCACGCTTGTTTTCAACGATTATGACCCTGAAGGCGAAAAGGCACTGGTTATGCTGCCCTTTGAATTTGTTAATGAAGCTGTGCCCCTGGGTAAAGAAGTAGTAACAACAGACCTTGAAGGAGAAGTGGTTGCCACTGGAAAAGCCATTGCCGTCAGGGACCGCCCATCACAAGACCGAAGGAAACTCCTGCTTGTTGAAGTGCCGGATAAGGAGAAACTCAAAGTGGCAGGATTCCGCATCAGAGATGTTTACCAGGGCTCAAAGCCTGATCATGTAGATGAAGCCCAAACAGACCCCATCATCTGCCGCTGCGAAAGAGTGCGTAAAAGTGATATCGTAAGAGAAATACGTAACGGCGTCAAAGATATAAACCAAATGAAAGCTTTGGTAAGAATCGGAATGGGAGGTTGTGGCGGAAAGACATGTACAGATCTTATCCTCAGGATATACAAAGAAGAAGGAGTGCCGCTGGAAGAAGTAACAATGCCCACCGCAAGACCCCTTGTTGCAGAAGTACACCTGGGGGATTTTGTTAAAAATAAGTCTGATAAGGAAGAGAAAAAAACCTGAAAATGAAAACATACGACGCCATAATTATTGGTGCAGGTAGCATAGGAACACCTACCGCCTGCTTTTTAGCCCAAAAGGGATTGAAGGTGCTTGTTTTGGAAATGCGTGCAGCCTCAGGACAAGGGGATAATAAAGCAGCCATAGGTGGTGTACGTGCCACACATTCCGACCCCGGAAAAATACAAACCTGCCTGGAAAGCCTTGACATATATAGCACATGGAAAGAAACTTATGGTTTTGATGTGGGCTGGAAACCCGGAGGATACTGTTTTCCGGTGTACGATGAGAAAATAGAAAACATGCTCAAAAGCTTGTTGCCTACACAAAAGAAGTTTGGACTGAATATTAACTGGGTTGATGCCCATCAGGTTGCAGAAATAGTACCAGGCATTAACAAAGAAGGACTCAGGGGCGGCACTTACTCCCCCGAAGACGGTCAGGTTTCCACCTTATTGGCACCTATTGGCTTTCAGCGGGAAGCACAACGCCATGGAGCCCAGTTTAATTTTAAAGAAAAAGTAACTGGATACCTGCGCGATGGAGATACCATAACAGGGGTGGTGACCAATAAGGATAAATATGCTGCCGGAGTGGTTGTACTGGCTGCCGGTGCCGATGCCGCAGAGCATGGACCTATGCTTGACTTAGATATTCCCGTTACACCCGACACACACGAAGCCGGTATATCTGCGCCGGTGAAACATTTTCTGGCCCCACTTATTGTTGACCTTAGACCGGGACCCGAAGGGAAAACCGTAAACTTCTATTTTGGGCAAAATAACGAAGGGCAAATCATTTTTTGCTATACGCCAAAAGAACTCTTTATTGGCACCGATCGCGAATCGCAGTCGGAGTTTATGCCTATCATCGCCAACCGTATGATAAACCTGATACCACGACTCAAAAACCTGCTAATCAGACGAATATGGCGCGGCTGCTACCCCATGACACCCGATGGAGTTCCCATTATTGACTTTGCACCCAACCCTAAAGGTCTCTTTTTAGCTGTGGGCATGTGTGGCCAGGGATTTATGCTTGGACCAGGAGCCGGTAAAAATATTGCTTCGCTTATTGTGGATAATAAACCTGTTATATCTGATGAGGCCAACAAATTCTTCCGCTACGACAGAGATTTCTATGCGTCAAAAACAGAAGCATTAAAATAAAAATGCATGAGGATGCTGAAAAGACGCAAATCATTACCGGGCTGGCGCAACAAAAAAATTCAGTTAATATTATAGCTGAATCCCATGGAATAGACCTGGTCGTACCGGCTGTCCAGGGGAAGTTTACCCCCGGCATAGCTCACAAAGAAGCCGGAAACCGTTTCCAGGGAAGCCACCACATAATGATGGGTGGCCAACCCGGACTTCTTTAGGGCAGGATGGGGACTAATTTGTTGATAATAGCGGTAAGCAGCCGAGAAGAACAGTTTATCATCGCGGATATTGCCCAAAAAGGTCTTAAAGCCCGCTTCGCCTTCAAGGCGTGGAAAAGAAGACAGCTCACCGGTGACCTGTTCCCGCTCAAGGTGTTCCACCGGAACCACGTAGGATACCCCGGCACGAACCACAGGAATGGTGTTACCGTAAAGGGTAAAACGACGGTCTGTCCCCAGTATCCTACGGATCAACGCAAAGGGATAGTCGGGGACATTCAGCCAGCGTAACCCACTTTCCGGATTCCATACTTTAGCCCCCAATCCAACCGAAAGGCCGGTAACGTATTGCATCCGGCTAAAAGTTTGATCGGTCTCAAAACCCAAACGGGGATGTAAACGGTAGTAGTACTGTGGTGATAACTTTAGGTAACGGTTAAATTGAGCCAGCAACTGTTGCACCGTATCATTGGACATATCACTGAACATCACCAGTGAATCTTCCAGACGGTTCAGGTGTTCATAAACGGAAGTATCTCCGGGTGTGCCTACCGTTCCACCAAAAATAGCAGACCAGGAATAACTCAGGTGGGTCTCCAAAAAGTCATTGGGATTATGACCGGAGATAAACGCCACATTCCCCCTTGCTGCAAGCCCTACACACTGAACCCGTTGGCGCCGACCCTTGCCAGAAAAGTCTGTGTAATCAAAGGAAAAATTATAAGACATCCCCAGTGAAGACGGCAGATCCTCCTTTGCCTGAAAGGTTTTAAACCGGATATTCACATCCCGCAACAACTCCCACCGGGTACCCCCGGCCTGCTGCATCACATTTCGCCATAAGCCATTATACAGGTCCGGATCGCGGGAAAGCTCATGAAGAAACTGCTCAAAGGCATCTTCTGACAACCCTTTGGTCTTTAAGTAGCTCTTATAATCAGCATACCCCATAACCGGCTCCTGGGAAAATAGCCCCAAACATGGCCAAACCATAAATAAGACAACGATCAATAGCGCCTTCATACAAAAAGAACATTATATGATCTCCTTTAAACCATGGACAATGGTTGGTAGAAATCTGATTAATACGTATTTATCCGATCTCAACCGTTTAAGACCGGCCCATGCATTAAAAACATCTACCAAAATACAAATAAAATTTCAACCGGTATACCTGACCAGGGAAAAAAATGTCATTTTATGCTTTCAGTAAAGATCAGGCGTCCATTACTGCTGTTGTTGGTTCAATGGAGGGTTTTAAAAAAGGATTTACAAGATATTCACTTCATATTCCAGTTTAATAGCAAACTGTTTTTCCACAGACATTCGTATCATTCTGGACAGGTGTAGCACTTCAGCTCCGGTTGCTTTTCCCAGGTTCACCAGCACCAGGGCATGGTTTTTATGGACCATTGCGTGCCCGACGGCTTTTCCTTTCCATCCGCAGTGTTGAATAAGCCAGGCAGCGGCTATTTTCATGTGGTCATGGGGTGCCTGAAATCCTGGCATGTCCGGGTATCGGGCTTTCAGCTTTTCCCATGTTTCCATGGTCACCACCGGGTTTTTAAAGAAGCTTCCTGCATTGCCGGTTTGGTCGGGATGGGGCAGTTTACGAGTGCGGATAGCTTTTATGGCTTGAGCCACATGCTGAACGGCGGGATTATCTATGCCCATAGCTTCCAGCTCCTGGCGTACCTGTCCGTAATCCAGCTTCAACACCGGCTGCTTATCCAGCCGGTAGGTCACGGCAGTGATCACATACTGGTTTTGCAGGTCGTCTTTAAAGATGCTGTAGCGGTATCCAAAGCGGCATTGGCCGGCATTAAAGGTTCTTTTTTCCTGCTCCCGGATGGAGACAGCTTCCAACTGATGGAAGTGCTCCCCCTGCTCAACGCCATAAGCACCGATATTCTGAATGGGTGCAGCCCCAACACTTCCCGGGATCATGGAAAGGTTTTCCAGGCCCCCATACCCTTTCTCCACCGTATGGTCTACCAGGTCTTCCCAGGACTCCCCGGCCCCGGCACGGATATAAACATGGTTGTCATCTTCATGGACCACCGTTATTCCCTTTATGCCCATTTTAAACACAGTTCCATCAAAGTCCCTTGTAAACAACACATTACTTCCTCCACCCAGGATGAAAGTCTGCCGCTTTTTCAGGCTGTGCTGCTCCAGGTAATTAATTATATCCTTTTCGTTTTCAGGGATAACCATCTTCCCGGCACGTACGTCTATGCCGAAGGTATTGTAAGGTTTTAAAGAAATATTGTGATCGATTTTCATGGGGCACATGTTTTAAAGGACACAAAAGTAGCAAGAATCCGTCCGTGCGGGGAAAAAATACTACCTTCGCCACAAATTTTCACCTATGTGTTCGTCCCGCACCGCCATTGTTACGGTGATCAATGACCTTTATTCGGATCGTCGTGTGGATAAGACCTGCTGTGAGCTCAAGCGGGCGGGTTTTGCGGTTCATTTGGTGGGCCGTCGTCTTGCGGATAGTCCGCCACTAAGCCACCGGCCATACCGTTGTTCCCGGCTGCCCATGGTTTTTCGCCACGGGGTATTGATGTATTTGGAGTTTCAGGTCCGCCTATTTTTTTGGATCATGCTACGAAAGGGCCACTTTTTCTATTCCAACGACCTGGATACTGTTTTGCCGTGCCTTCTGGCGGGTCTTCTGCGCAGCGCCCCCGTAGTTCAGGACAGCCACGAGTACTTTACCGGTGTGCCCGAGCTGAGAAATAAGCCGTTGAAAAAGAGGGTCTGGAAAGCCCTGGAGCGCCTTACCTACAGGCGGGTGGATGAGCTGGTCACTGTAAACCAATCCATTGCCAACCTTTTCCGCCAGCAATACGCGCGACCGGTCCACGTGGTCCGCAATATCCCACCCCGGCCATCCGCCATGGAACCACAGAGCCGCAGCCGGCTGGGAATACCAATAGGGCAAGAGATGCTGCTGATGCAAGGTGCCGGCATCAACGTGGAACGTGGCGCCGAAGAACTGGTACAGGCCATGGAATACGTGGACCAGGCCGTGCTGTTTATCATCGGTAGCGGGGACGTGATCCCCAAGCTGAAAAAGCTTGTCCGGTCACAGGTACACCTCCAACAACGGGTGATATTCATGGACCGGATGCCTTATCACCAGCTTTATCAATATACCCGACACGCCCGACTGGGGTTTTCCCTGGACAAACCCCTAAGCGATAATTACCGGCTGAGCCTGCCCAATAAGCTGTTCGACTATATCCACGCCCACACCCCGGTGATCGTATCGGACATCTATGAGGTGCGAAACATTGTGGAGCACTATGAGATAGGAATGGTTACCCCGTCGACAGAGCCCCGGGAGCTGGCAAAAACTATTCAAACAGCCCTGGATAATAAGGAACAATATGCCAAATGGAAGGAAAACCTTACCTTTGCAGCTTCCCGCCTGACCTGGGAAAATGAACGAAAGGTATTGACAGAGCTGATCGCACCCTATGCCGGATAAACAACTGCATATTATCGCTTTCCACATCCCCTACCCGCCCAACTACGGCGGAGTGATCGATGTATGGCACAAGATCCGGACCCTGCATGCCGCAGGTGTGGGCATCCACCTGCACTGCTTCAAGTATGGCGGACGACAGCCGGCCAAAGAGCTGGATAAGGTGTGCCAAAAGGTCTATTACTACCCCCGAAAAACCGGTATCAAACAGGCCTTATCAGACAAACCCTATATCGTTATCTCCCGAAAAAGCCAGCCCCTTCTGGACAACCTGCTGAAAGACAATTATCCTATCCTTGTGGAAGGGTTGCATTCCTGCTATCATATCAGCGACCCCGGGCTTAAAGGCCGCACCATCATCTACCGGGCGGCAAATATTGAACATCATTACTACCATCACCTGTATAAAAGTGTACGAAACCCTCTGCTCAAAGGCTTTTTCCTCTGGGAAAGCATAAAGCTAAAAAAGTATGAGAAGCAAATCCGCCACGCAAGTGCTGCAGCAGCCGTTTCCCGTGCCGACCAAAAATACCTCCAGACCCACTACCCGGAACTGAAGCCAGCACACATCCCCTGCTTCCATGCCAACGACCAGTTGAATATTAAACCGGGAAAAGGAGACTATGTGCTGTATCACGGAAACCTGGGCGTACCGGAAAACGACCATGCCGCACTGTTTCTCATACAAAAGGTGTTTAAGTACTATCCCTGCCCTTTTATTATTGCAGGCATGAACCCGGGAAAAAAGCTACAGCGCGAAGCCGGCAAGCATAATCACATAAAATTGATCGCCAATCCATTACAAGAAGAAATGGATGACCTGATACGCCAGGCGCATGTGAACCTGCTGGTCACCTTTCAGGCTACCGGCCTTAAGCTTAAGCTGCTTAATGCCCTTTACCTGGGGCGGTTTGTTATGGTGAATGAACCCATGCTCAGCGGCACCTCGCTGCATAAAGCATGTATCGTGGCCAACACAGAAGCACAGATACTGCAGGAACTGGAACGGACCATGCCGTTACACTTTGGAGAAAAAGAGCAAAACCACAGAAAAGAAGTATTGGATAACACCTATGATAATCAATACAGTGCCCAAAAAGTCATAGACATGTTGCTCTGATCACTATGGAAACCCGGAGCCCCAGCCCCACTGGCTTGAACCACTTGAGCCATAATGGATGATGCGGCGGCCCCGGGCGGCATGATTTAGTTCCCCCCACCATTCCTTATCCGGTCCAGAACATCCTGCAAAACCTGGCTCATATGGTGTTTAGGTTGATATTCCGGGACGGTAATGTTTTTATTCATAGCTTCCATGAAAACAGGGGTATACGGAATTATTCCGGCTACTTCCGTATGGTTATTGTGGCAATAGCTTTCCATTTCCCGTGTCATTCCGGGGTTTATATCCCATTTGTTTATCACAACCTTTGCGGGGATTCCAAAGTGTTTAATCAGTTGATGGATTCGTTTCAGGTCGGCCATACCGGAGAGGGATGGCTCGGTGACTATCACCGCCAGGTCGGCTCCGTTGATGGCGGCAATCACGGGGCATCCTGTTCCCGGCGGGCCATCTGTCAGGATATAATCTGCATTTATTGCTTTAGCCCGTTCCCGAGCTTTTTCCCTAAGTCTGGCCACCAGCTTCCCGGACAAGTCTTCTCCAATGCCCAGGCGTGCGTGGATCATGGGCCCAAACCGCGTGGACGACACATACCACTGGCTGCCCCGGGAGGGCATCAGGCCTATCGCTCCTTTAGGGCAAGCATGCATGCAAAGCTTACAGCCCTCACAGCGTATGTCATTGACCCGAAAGGAGGCTTTGCCTTTCAAAATAGCATTAAAGCGACACAGTTCATAGCAGGTGCCACATAAGGTGCACCTACCGGCGTCAATGCGGGCTGTGGCACTACCCGGAAACAGGTATTTTTCCTTCACCTCCGGCTGTAACAACAGGTGAAGGTTGGCGGCATCCACATCACAATCGGTGAATACCGTATTGGAAATCATGGATGCCCATGCCCCTACCAGGCTGGTTTTTCCCGTTCCCCCCTTTCCACTGACAATGGTTATCTGCTTCATGGACGTCCTCCCGTGTGTATTTGGGTGCATATTTTAGTATACAGTGACCGGAACATATTATGGTATGCTCTATGAATATCCACAAAAAGATGCCCTTTGGAATAATGGGCGGCCAGTCGCTGGTGAAACGGTATCTCTATTAGTACGGGGAGGTTTTCTTTTTCCAGATAGTCATAGAGTATGGAATGGTCTGGTGTGGCTTTATTGATAACCACTCCGGCCGTCTTTCCCAGTTTTTTCAGGGTTTGAGTCATCAGCTTCAGGTCAGATAGGCCAAAGGGAGTAGGCTCAGTCACCACGATCACATAATCAGCATCGTGAATGGCTTCTATGACCGGACATGAGGTTCCCGGTGGGGAGTCATAGATCACCACTTCTGTATTTGGCGTTATGGCTTTAAGCTTTTGGATCACGGGTACAGTAAAGGGGGTCCCCAATTCCAGGCGCCCTTCCCGGAGGCTATGGGTTCCCATTTCCAGAATGCTGATTTCTCCCAGCTTCTGTTCATCCTCCCGGATAGCATCATGACGGCATACCCAGGTGCAAGCGCCGCAACTTTTGCACAATTCCGGAATCACCTGAATATGAGCAGGATCCCTGAGAAACATAATGGCGTTAAAGGCACATATATGGGCACATTCCCCACAGTACACACACTTATTCTTATCTATCCGGGGAATGGAAGCAGTGACATCCTGTACATGTTTCGGGGTTCCCGGGAAGAACAATAGCGCATTGGGCTCTTCCACGTCACAGTCGGACAGCGTTACCGATAGCCCCTCTTGTTTTATCAATGAAGCAAAAAGGTTCACGGCCACCGTAGTTTTCCCTGTTCCCCCTTTACCGCTGGCCACCGCTATTTTTATTGATGATGGCATAATATACTGACTGGATCAGTGATCACAAAGGTTTTCTCCGGTTTCCAATTGGTTTTTTATCAGCTCTTCCACTGCCTGTCTGGCAGGACGGGGCTGCACCCCCAAATTTACCTGAATTCCGTTTTGCTCAAAGAGGGTTTGGGCTTTCTGCCCCATTCCTCCGGCGATAATTGCACTAACACCCATTTCATTCAACCACCTGGGATAAACCCCCGGCTGGTGAATCGGTGGCTCCACCATTTCTTCTTTGATGATCTGATCATCGGAAAGGGTAATAATGGCAAACTTTTCGCAATGTCCAAAGTGAGGACATAACTCTCCACCTGTGGTGGGAACCGCAATTTTTTTCATAATGATCTTTTGTTATGGGCACCCGGAAAATCCGGATGCCCTGGTTTATTACTGCTTGTTTCTAAATCTTTTCCCTGAGCCCTCCATTGATCCCGGGCTATTTCCCTGCCGCCTGCCCCCACCACTGCTGTGACCAAATAAACGGAACCACCCCCTCCGGCCAAACCCTAAGAGGCTCCGGGGATTTTTGTTTTCCTGAAGTTCCTGCTCAGCATGACCTTTGGTATGGGGATTGCACAATCCCTCTTTGCGGCCGGTCATGGGGCCTTCACCCATTGGGCCTGATTTGTTGTAACCTGGCATAGCGGTTTTGATTTTAATGGTTATTGTAATCCTACTGAAACTTGTCGATCAAAGACTTTAAGGTTTGTCCTTTATCCTGCAAAGTGACCATTTCCATATGGATAGCCCTAAGGGCATCTGCCGCTTTAGGGCCAAAATCCCCGGACACCACCTTCCTCACCCCATGGTCCGCCAGCAACTGAGCCGCCGCAGGACCTGCACCACCCGAGGCTTCCCTGCCAGGGTTTTCAATGAATTGCACCTGATGGCTACCCGGGTGGAAAAGCATAAAATAATTACAGCGACCAAAACGTAAGTCAATTAAACTGTCCAGGCTGTTTCCTTCTGCACTGACAGCTACCCATTCCCGGGAAGATTGCCCCCCACCCGAACGGTGACGAGCCCCGAAACCTTTTCCCCCAAACCCTCTGCCCAAATTTGAATCATTTTTGTTTATCATAGCTTTAAAAGATTAAAAGGTTGATATTATGTTCAATACTGATGTTGTTAATAATCAACATATGAAACCTCCATGGCGAAAATTTTCTCGACACAATGGAGAATGATTATTTCCTTACCGGAAAGCTCCTGCGCTCGCCCCTCTGACTCCGGACCGGGCTACCGCAGGGGGGGGGCTGTGGCCGTGAGAACCGCTTTGCTATAATCATGTCACCGCTTCGGGATAATGGTGATGCAATAAAAACAACTATTAATACATAAGCAATATATAAAATTATAAACATATAAAAACCCATATTATTCGTGCATTCGTGGCAACAAACACCAAACAACGAACACGGAACAATGAACAACAAACAAAACTCTAAACATATAACCCCCCATATACTTATTCCACTAAGGGATTAATATGATGAATATCATTCTTTCCACAGATAGCGCATTGGCCTGTAATTTTTTTACTGGTTTTAAAAACCGAATGACATTTTTGACACCGGTACCAATCATCATCAAACTGCACATTGCCCCCTTCAATGACCAATGATCGTTTTTCATTGAGCATAATGGCCAACTTTTTAAGGGCCTGATCATAAATCCTGGTAAAAGTAGGCCTTGACACATCCATGGCCCGGGCGGCCTCCTCCTGAGACAATTTGTTGTAGTCGGCCAGCCGAATGGCCTCAAACTCTTCATATAACAAGGTCACCGGGCTATCCGTGCCTCCGGGAATACCGAATGGCCGGTACCCCCGCACTCCCGGGGGGTTCATCATCTTTCGCCTGCGCTTGGGTCGGGGCATATCTTTTTTTTTTGCAAAGATAATGAACATTTGTTCATAATCAAGAAAAAAAGCACCTGATGATATTTTATTTGCATAAAAAAAAGGAGTGACCTGATTATTAGCATATCAGGCACTCCTTTTATTTCTGAGTGTTAAAAATTTTTATGTCAATTACAACTAATCGCCATTTAAACCCTCCAGCTCTTAACAAACCATTCCTTTTGTATGAAAGGTTTTGGATGGAGGATATTTCTTATGATACTTTCGTCTTACCCGGTAATCCAGCTCACAATTTTTTTGCTTGAGGGTTTGGTTTGTGTGGAGAGCACATCCACCAGTTGTCCCTCTTCATCGATAAGGTATTTTTGAAAATTCCAGCGTACGTTGGAATCTTTTTTTCCGTTAAGCTCCTTTTTTGTCAGCCATTGATATACGGGGTGCTGGTCATCGCCTTTCACAGAGATTTTGGCCATCATGGGGAAAGTCACGCCATAATTTATCTGGCAAAACTCCTGAATTTCGTCATTGGTGCCGGGTTCCTGATTGGCAAAGTTATTGGCCGGGAACCCGATGATGGTAAATTTATCCGGGCCATAGGTTTCGTAGAGTTCCTGAAGGCCCTCATACTGTTTTGTAAATCCACATTTGGAGGCGGTGTTCACCACCAATACTTTCTTACCTTTAAGCGTGGAGAGGTCCAGTTGTTCTCCGCTGATGGTTTCGACGACAAAATCATGGAAGCTTTTAGGGGTCATATCTTTTTCTTTTTTGGTATAGCCGGCACCGATAAGTAATAAAGCGGTCACCGCCATAATAAGGGTTTTCATAATTACAGGTTTTGATTCAAGTGACTAACAAAGCAGGGCATAATATTGTTTGCGTGGCAATGTGTAAATAGCCAGGCACAGTCCCCTCTCAGGCCTCGTGGGGAGGGATTTACATTGCTACAGGCGGCGGAATAGTCGTGTAAGAAAGCCGGGCTTTTCTTCCTGTTCTTCCTGTTGTTCCTGTTGATGTTCATGTTGTTCTTCTTCCTCAAAAGAGATGATATTGCTTCGGAGGCGGTGGATAAGCCGGTTGATCCATTTTTTCTCTGTCTTATGTGGGCAGTCCAGGGCTTCAGAGAGGTGTTGTGGTAAAGGGGGAAAGGGTTTTCTCAGGCGATGATATTTCTCCGTGTCCGACTGTATCTGCTTCATGGTCATTGCCACCAGTGGTAATGCCAATGCGCTGGCGCCCCCATTTCCGGCGGTATTAAAGTGCACGGCAGGCGAGGATCCTCCTACCCTGCTAATAATAAGCAAATTGGGATTATATGCTGCGAACCAGGCATCGGCATAGTTTTGGGAGGTCCCTGTTTTAGCTGCAAGGGGCAGGTGAATTCCAAAACGGCTTCGTACAGCATTCGCCGTTCCATTCTCCACGGCCTGCTGGAGCATGACGTTGATAATCTGGCTGGTCTCCTGTGCCATCACCCGGTTTTCCTGGTGGGGCTTTTTGCGCTCATAAATTATATTCCCATTCTGATCGGAGATAGTTTCTACAGTATATTGTTCCACTCGGTAGCCACCGTTGGCGAAAGCGGCGTAGGCCACCGCAAGTTCAATTATGGAAGCCTCTGCAGTGCCCAGTGCCAGGGAGGGTGTATTTTTCAATGGGTAGGAAAAGCCCATCTCTTTCCACAAGTGGTTTAGGGGGGCAAAGCCGGTTTTTAGGAACAGATGAAAGGTGGGCACATTCATGGAGTGGGCCAGGGCACCGGTCATGGAATACATTCCTCCATACGATCCGTCGTGGTTTTGGGGGCTATATCCTTCATAACCGGCTATCACCAGGGAGTCATTATCAAGATACCGGCATGGTTTGATTCCTTTTTCCAGGGCAGCAGCGTACAATATGGGTTTGAATGCCGAGGCCAGTTGCCGGCGTGCTTTGATCTGGTCCCAGGGTTGTGTGGCATGATCTATTCCCCCGATATAGGTAATTATCGCCCCCGTTGCCGGGTCCATCCCAAGTATTCCGGCATGCAACAACCCCAGTGCATGATGCAGGCTGTCCCGGACCGTGACGGAATCGCCCCTGATGCTATCCCAATGGAACATATGTTGCCAACGCACTTCATTGGCACGCTCTGAAAGGCCCGTCTGTGCCAGTTCCTTTTCAACCATCCGGTGGAACTGCCTCCTTCCTGCCGTGGTAAGGTATTGAGCATTTAGGCGTCCCTGCATCACCTGCATATGGGTTCGCAAAGCTTCCAGCGCAGATTGCTGAAGAGCCAGATCCAGGGTGGTGCCTATCAACAAGCCATCTGTTTCCGGGTCATACTTCACGCCTGTTTGTTCATACACCCCAGTCAGTATGCTGTTGGTCTCCTGTTTTACCATTTGAAGGAAATACCCGGTTTGAGCTTTATCAGCAAAGCTAAAGGAATAGAGCAGTCCCAGAGGCAACCCCTGGAGGGAGTCAGCCTCTGCCTGTTGCAGGTGACCGTGCCTTTTCATCTGGTCAATAACCACATTTCGGCGTGACCGGGCTCGCTGTGGATACAGGCGTGGGTTGTAAGCCGTATTGGCCTTCAGCATGCCAACAAGTATGGCGGATTCCTGCACATTTAGATCGACGGCACTTTTGCTGAAAAACCGCTCAGCCGCTGCTTCCACACCATACACATTTTCTCCGAAAGGTACCGAGTTTAAATACAGGACCAGAATCTCCTGCTTGGAAAACACCTTTTCCATCCGCCGGGCAATGATAACCTCTCTGACCTTGTTCACCGGCAGGGTAAGCACACCATGTCTTTCTCTGCCAAAGAGGTTTTTGGCCAGTTGCTGGGTGAGAGTGCTTCCCCCTCCGGCATGTGAGTCCCTAAGGATCACCGACTTTATTATCACCCGGAAAACACTCCGGGTATCCAGTCCGCCATGACGGTAAAACCGGTGGTCTTCGGTTGCAATCAGTGCATGGATAAGATGGCCCGGTAGCTGGTCGTACTCCACGTTGGTACGGTTTTCCAGAAAGTACTTCCCGATGGTCTCCCCGTCAGTGGAAAGCACCAGAGAGGCGGTAGCGTTTTCCATTTGCTCCCAGTCATCCTGACCGGGTAAAGGCCCAAACACCCCCGCATATACGGCGGCGGCAAACAAAACCACCCCGCCTGCTGCTAAAAGTATGGAAAGCAATATGACCTTCCGGATTTTTCTACGCATACACCATCGGTTCTTATTTCCAACGGCTTTCACCCGGAATTATTGGACAGGTGCCGATCACCATTATCTGATTAATATTTTTTGGGTATTAATTTTACTGTCACTGGTGGTAACGGTTATCAGATACAGCCCTGATGCCAGGTTGGCTGTCTCCAGCCTGGTGGTGGTGTCATTAACGGTACGCAGGGTTTTCACCAAAAGCCCTGAAGCGTTGTATATGCTAATATTGGAAGGAACCGAATTGGTTTTGATATACATACTGTTTCCTCTTCTTATGGGGTTGGGATAAATGACAAACCCGCTGTCATCAATTTGTTCAGCAATCCCAACGGTGCTCTGATAGCAATCCGTTTGCCCGGACATCATGTATTCTAATTGGTCATTGTTGGAATAGCATAATAAATCCCAGGCTGGACATACTATACAATACATAAACCTTGTATGGAGCGGGCCATAAAGGCTTCCAATCCCTTCAATCCATGATTCCTGCACATAACCGTCTTCCCCTAACAGCCACCTTTTCCGGGATACTCCAAGGTGCTCAACCGTGTCAACATCAATAACATAAATAGGGATGTCATTACAAAAAAAGTTGGTAACATAAGCCGTATCTCCCCCTTTGAGATTAAAGTCGTAAAGCACTCCTTCATATCCACCAGGCGGGATATAGTAAACGATATTGGAATCTTCTCTCAATAACCCCTGATACTGCCAGGTTGACAAAGAGTCAAAGGATGCCCATATTATGTCATAAGTCAATGAGTTCACCACAGTATCTCCATGGATTTGAAAAATCTCTGTGTGAAACACAATGCCCCCTATGTCCAATCCGGTTATCCGAACATTCCACTTTTTTTCTGAAGAAATAAAATCCTGCCCTGATAGTGAACTACATAGCAGTATTGCCACGGCAAAAGTAAATAGTCTTTTTTTCATGGTTTCGAATTTAGGTTTGTGTACACCTCTGGTTGTATATTTCCGCGATTCAGACCTTGCTCAACAAAATATTATTTTGTATATTTTTGAATAGTTTCTTTCAGGTCTGGATATTCCTTAATAAGGTCATTTTTTTTGGCTAATTCAAAATCAGCAAAATCAAACCCTGGCGCAACAGTGCAACTAACCAATGAATAACCATTTGCATCCTTTACTCCGGAAGCAAACCAGGTATTTGCGGGGATCATTGCCTGAAGAACTTCTCCCCGGTCAGGTCTGTTTCCCAAAGCTATTATATTCACCTTCCCGTCTATTATCAATAAAATTTCCAAAGGTTTTCCCAGGTGAAAAAACCACAATTCGTCAGATTGAAGTCGATGAAATACAGACCTGTTGTCATTTTCCAGCAGAAAATAAATGGCGGTGCATATATTCCGGGTTTCCTTAAAATCCGTTTCAATACGTTGACTGGATCTATAAGTTTCTTTATAGTAGCCACCTTCAGGGTGCTCTATTAGTTCTAATTTTTCAATGATTTCTTTAGCGTTCATTGTGTTGATTGCTCTGGCCCAAAGTTAAACGAATTATTTCCATCAAGGTTTCGGAAATAATCATTGAGTTCGGTTTAAAAAGGTTACTTTTGATTTTCAGCGGCTTTTTGCCCCGGACCCTAAAGGGGAGGGCCATCGCACATGGTTGCCTCACCAACGTTTCTTCACCGCAAACTGCCGCGGGTTGGCCCGGTCCTCCCCTTTAGGGGAGTTAGAGGGGCGCG
>PWNQ01000236.1 GCA_003557725.1 Bacteroidales bacterium
TCCAGCGGAAAGTTTCCACCATATGGGCAATATCTTTCTCTATAAAGTCAATGACGGGTGCCAGGGAGTCATTGTTGGGCTTGGTATCAAAGTATAAAGCGCCACGAATGAAATGATTTGTGCTGTCTGTTAAATAAAATTGAAAGGGGGTTGCAGTAGTGGTCCCCCGGATTTCAAACACCAATCCGTAAACCCGTGCAGAGTCATCCACATATGTTTTGGTCTTAATAGCACTGGCTTTGGGAATATGTTTATGTACAAATTCGTGAGAATCATCAATATAAGTCCTTAGGTTGTTGTTTATTTGGTTGTATGTTAAATGAATAGTTCCTTTAAACCGGGGGAAATAAATATTGATCCACTCATGGTCACGTATGGTAAGGTAGTCTTGTTCAGGTTTGGCGTAGACCGGATACTCAAAGGAGTAGCTCAGGGAGCTGTCCAGGCGGACATATTCCTTTTCGGGCAGGGCAATGCGGAAGTAGCCTCTGGGCTTGGGGTAGTGGTCCTGTTTATTGCATCCGGCCGCAATCAAAAACAGGAAAAAAGCCAACAACAGGGTTCTATGTTTTTTGTTCTTCATTTACCAATACTATTATCCGGCTGATGCGCCGGTCGCTGACTTTATCAACGATAAATGTAAAGTTTTCTTGTTTTACGGTAGTCCCTTTCTCGGGGAAATGCCCCAGTCGTTCCAGTAAAAACCCTGCCAGGGTGTCTGCTTCTCCCCGAACCTCATCGAAGATTTGGCTTTCAATCTGCATGGTTTTGCAAAAGTCATTGAGCAGCACCTTCCCTTCGAAAAGGTATTTATTTTCTGAGATTCTTTTATACAACAGGTGTTCTTCTTCAGGGTCAAACTCGTCCACAATTTCCCCAACGATCTCTTCCAGGATATCCTCCATAGTTACTATGCCTGAGACCCCCCCATATTCGTCTACTACGACTGCCAGGTGGATTTTTTTCTCTTTGAACTCCAGTAATAGGTCGTTAATTTTTTTGTTTTCAGGCACAAAAAAGGCGGGCCGGATGAGGCTGGTCCAGGTAAAGTCGTGGGGTTCCCCCAGGCTGCCCAGGAAGTCTTTGATATATATCACGCCCTGAATGTTATCAAAGCTTTCACGGTAAACAGGGATTCTGGAGTATCCGCTTTCGTTGATCACGTTAAGCACCTGATGGTATTTTTCCGATTCTTCCACCGCCACCACATCCACCCGGGGCTTCATAATTTCTTTAACCTCAATGTTTCCAAGCTTGGCGATCCCCTTAAGGATCTTGCGTTCTTCCGCCTCCTGCGGGGTCTGCTCCCGGGTACTGCGGGTAAGGTCTATGGCACTATGAATATCCTCCATGGTAATCTCATGGCCTTTGTTTTTTATCCTTTTATCGATGGCCGCAGTGGACGAAACCAGCAAGCTGCTCAGGGGACTGAAGATTTTCTTTAATACCAAAAGAGGAGTGGCCATAAAGCGGGCAAACTGCCGGGGGGCATGAGCCGCAAATACCTTGGGAGTGATCTCTCCCAGCAAAAGTAAAATGGCCGTTAATACGATTACCTGAATGAGAAAGGTTAGTATGGGGCTGCCCTCTAACATAAATAACTCACGGGTAATATACGTCCCTAATATGACAATCCCCACATTTATAAAGTTGTTGGCAATCAAAATGGTGGCTAATAACTTGCGGGGAGATCCAAGTAGTTTCAAGATTAAAGTGTCCAGGGTTTTTCGCTGACTGCCGCTGTTTATTTTTTGAGGCGTTAATGAAAAAAAAGCGGTCTCTGAGCCGGAGATAAGGGCAGAAAAAAGAATCAAAACAAGCAATACCCCAATGCCAATAACTACTTCCAGAGTTAAGGAGGCAAAAAATCCGGCACGTTCAATACTTAATAAACCCTGCCAAAAGGGCTCCAGATCGTCATCCATGTAAATAAGGCTCTCTTTGGTTATTAGGCACAAAAGTAATGCTTTTACTCATTAAAGAGAGAATTATTGCTCAAATCCCATTGATTTTATTCCCGGCATGACAGTATAAGGCAGATATACAATAGTATAGAGCGTTGTTACGGATGATATATGGAATGGCAGGCCTTATGGAAATTTTTTCTGACGACGGGCAAATGCTTATCAGTGCGTGTTTTTTTTTGCCAGTAACTTTTATAGTGTGATCTTTGCAGCAAACTGTTACGGTTATGAAGTATGCACTTATCAGTATTTGGTTTTTGGCAGGCCTTTGCGTGTTAATACCCCGGTTATCAATGGCTCAAGATGACATCTACCGTCAAAATGTGAAGGGTCAGGTAATGGACCAGGTTTCTCATATGCCTTTACCGGGAGCCACCATTGTGGTTATGGATTCAGACCCGTTGAAAGGGACCACCGCAGATAAGCAGGGGTACTTTGTACTGGAGGCTGTAAAGACAGGGCGGGTGTCTCTTGAGGTCTCCCATGTGGGATATAAACCGGTGGTGCTTTCCGGGGTTCTTGTGGAAACCGGGAAAGAGCCTTATTTAACGGTTAAGCTGGAGGAGATTTATGTGGAAGCCGCCGGAGTGGAGATCAAGGCCTCTCACGACAAACACCGTACTGCAAACAATCTGGCAACGGTGAGTGCACGTTCTTTTTCTGTGGAAGAGACCAATCGTTTTGCGGGGACATTGGGCGACCCGTCACGGATGGTGGCTACCTATGCGGGAGTGGCCACGGTGGATGACTCCCGTAATGATATTATTATCCGGGGAAATTCTCCCCTTGGGGTATCGTGGAGGCTGGAGGGAGTGGATATCCCAAACCCCAATCATTTTGCAGGAGTGGGTACCACCGGAGGGCCGGTAAGCATGTTAAATAATAACCTGCTGGATAACTCAGATTTTTTCACCTCCGCCTTTCCGGCAGAATATGGTAATGCGTTGAGCGGAGTGTTTGATCTACGCATGCGATCGGGCAACAAAGACCGGCATGAATTTACGGGGCAAGTGGGGTTTAACGGGGTTGAGCTGGGTGCCGAAGGCCCTCTTAACAGAGAGAAAAGAAGCTCATTCCTGGTCAGCTATCGCTACTCTGTCCTGCAACTGGCCGCTCATCTGGGAATTGACCCCGGAGCCGGACAAGCGATACCTCAATACCAGGACGCCGCATTTAAAGTGGACTTCCCAGGACTAAAACGGGGAAGAACAACCCTCTTTGGAATAGGGGGGATAAGCAATATACAACTCTATGACAGTAAAAAAGACGACTCCGGGTTTTCTTATGGATTGCAGGGAACCGATACGGATTATGGCTCCAAAACCGGAGTGCTGGGAGTGAAAAACGTGCTTTTTATCGATCGTAATACCCGGATGACCAACATTATTTCACTGAGCGGACAACAAAATATCATGCACATCGACTCCCTGAAAACGGGGGATAAGGACGAAAAATACCCCTTCCTCAGAAGCAATGCAGAAGAAATGAGAGGGACCTTTCAGTCAGAAATGACTAAAAAATTCGATTCCAGAAATACGGTATCCCTGGGGTTTACTTATAAATGGTTCAGTATTAACCAGGTGGATAGTGTCTGGAGACACGGGAATCAGTCTTTTGAAAGCTATCTAAAAATCGGCGATCGAACCTCTCTGAGCCAGATGTGGGTGCAGGCACAGCATAAGCTCACCAATGAGTTGGTAATTAATGCCGGGCTTCACTCTATGGTCTTTTTGCTTAACAATGAGTCTGTTCTAGAGCCAAGGGCCGGAGTGGAGTATGAGCCATCCCCCCATCACCGGTTTAGCCTGGGATACGGAACACACAATATGATACAACCCTTTCAGGTGTATTTTCTCCGTACCCGGGATGCCTCCGGCAAGCAGGTGATGTCTAATAAAGACTTGAAAATGACCCGCTCCGGGCAGCTTGTGGCAGCCTATAACACCACTGCTTTTAAACATATGCGCATAATGACGGAAGCCTACTATCAATGGCTCTCCAATGTGCCGGTTTCTGAAAAACAACCGGGCTTTTCCATGTTGAATACGGGCGCATTTTTTAACATACCGCTGTATGATAGCCTGGTTAATAAGGGTACTGGAAGGAACTATGGAGTGGAAATCACCCTAGAACGATTCTTCCGGGATAACTACTACTGGCTAACCACCGTGTCCCTGTTTCAGTCGGTATATGAAGATATGGAAGGGAACCAGAGCAATACAGCCTTTAACAATGAGTATGTGATCAATGCTCTGGGAGGATACCAGTGGGATGTGGGCCGGCATAATGCCATCACAGTGGATGTGCGTGGCGTTTTTGCCGGAGGCAGGTACTATACCCCCATAGATAAGGAAGCCTCTGAAAAGCATAATCAACTTCGATATCAGTGGGATAAAGCCTTTTCCGAAAAAAATGACCCCTATTTTCGGCTGGATCTGAAAGTGGGATTTAAAATGCAAAGTGAAAAGTTTTCTCAAACCTGGGGGCTGGACCTGCGCAATGTAACCGATCAGAAAAATGTGTTTGCCCGGCACTGGGACCCCATTAATCAGACCGTAAAAAAAGACTATCAGCAGGGGTTTTTCCCCATGCTGCTATGGAGGATTCAGTTTTAGCATCAAGATTCTTTTTATTTTCGCAGCCAAAACCACACGTGAATATGGACAGAATAGTAAGCGGAATAAGACCCACAGGAAACCTGCACCTGGGGAATTACTTTGGGGCAGTAAAGAGTTTCTTACGCCTGCAGGAAGAGCATGATTGCTTTTTCTTTATAGCAGATTACCATTCACTCACCACTCATCCATCTCCGGATGATCTGGCCGGTAGTGTAAAAAATGTGCTGGTGGAGTACCTGGCTTGCGGGCTGGATCCGGAGAAGGCGGTAATTTATTTGCAAAGTGATGTTCCCCAGGTGGCAGAGCTGTACCTGCTGCTCAATATGAATGCCTATATGGGCGAACTTCAGCGGGTGGCTTCTTTTAAAGAAAAAGCCCGGAAACAACCCGATAATGTTAATGCAGGACTGCTTACCTACCCGGTGCTGATGGCCGCCGATATCCTATTGCATAAAGCCGGTAAAGTGCCGGTGGGAAAAGACCAGGAACAGCACCTGGAAATGACCAGAAACTTCGCTAAACGCTTTAATCATATCTATAAAACCAATTTCTTCCCCGAGCCGGTGGCTTATAACTTTGGCCACCAACTGGTGAAAGTGCCGGGACTGGACGGAACAGGGAAAATGGGTAAATCGGAAAATAACAATAACGCCATATTCCTGGGAGAAGATCTGAAAAAAACCCGGAAAAAAATTATGCGGGCCCTTACCGATGCCGGACCCACCAGGGAAAACCAGGAGAAACCACAGGAAATTAAAAACCTGTTTAACCTCATGTCTATCGTCTCACCACAACCCGTGGTGGCCGCATTTGAAGAACAATATAACCAGTGCACCATAAGGTATGGCGAGATGAAAAAACGATTGGCAGAAGATGTTATAACTTTCATCGAACCAATCTATGAGAAAATACACACCCTGCATAATAACAACCAATACCTGGAGGATGTTATGAAAGAAGGAGCCCGAAAAGCCCGGGAAAGTGCACAGCAAACCATAGAAGAAGTACGCGAAATAACCGGTTTTAAAAAATTCCCCCGATGAAACCATTTAAAAACTTAATGCCTGTGGCCCTCTGGGCGCTCCGCCTGACCATCGCCCTGGCGGTGTATGTCAGGTTTTTTGAAATAGTCAAGACGCTGAACTATAGTAGTATATCATTTCTTGTCGCAGCATTATTCTGCCTGTTTGCTATCCTGCTTGTAGCCGGTGGACTGGGAAAAAAACATGGCCTAACCATGCTCTCAGGACTCTTTATTGGATTACTGTCTGGCTGGCAATTGGCCCAAATGCCAATGGAACCCAATAATACGGTGAGCTTCTACGCATTGCTCGCCGCGGCAGGAATTTTCTTCCTGGCTAACGGAAATAGAAAATAAGGGGAACGTTGCTATGCTAAGCATGCTTTATGAATAATTTTTCGTATTTTTATGGGCTGTATTCTGAATACCGGGCTTTATACATTTTGCCGTTCAGAGAAATGCTGGGTGTAAAGAAAAGTATGTCACGGAGTAACCAAAATTAAAGGTAAAAAAGAAAAACAAATTATGGAAAAAAGATCTACGTTGTCATGGTTTACGGAAGGGTTGCTGAAAGCGAGTATGGTGCTGTACTTTTTTTTGTTGCTTTTTCCAACCGATACGGTAAGTATTTTCACCAGTGAGTTTTGGAGCGGGCTGGTCAATATATTTTACTTTGTATTATTTATAGTATTATCCCTGATTTCCATTATTCCGGTGAAGTACACTTTTCGGGTAGTTTTTGTATTTATAATCAGCATATCCTCCTTTTTTAAGCTTCTAATGTTGTTATATGACTCTGGATTTCAATCTTCCATAGCTCCTTACCTTTTGTTGTTTTCTTTGTGTATTTACCAGATGACCCGCATGTATCTGAAGCAGAAAGGCCGTTAACATACGTAAACAGAAAGGGAGTTTAAATGGTATTCCTATTTTTGCAAGCGGGAAAAGATACGAGTCCAATGTAAAAAGGTTACTTTTGATTTTCAGCGGCTGTGAAAAATGTGTTTTTTTAGACCGGACTCATAATATATTATTTATTAATACTACTTTACGACTATAAAATTGTTCAAAAAAAAATGCAAATATATTGTATAAATATTACAAAA
>PWNQ01000167.1 GCA_003557725.1 Bacteroidales bacterium
TACGTTCCATCAATCCTTTTTCAATCATGTTTGTTTCCCTCCTAATCAATTAAAACCATTATATCACAAAAGTAAAAGCTTAAAAACAGTAAATGAAACCGTTTTTAAGCTTGATTTTTTATTTATCGTATTCGTCTTCGTAATCGTCCATATACTCAAGATACTTGTCTTCATCGAAGTCTTCTTCGAATTCCTCTTCGACATCTTCTTCAATATCGTGTTCCAGTTTTTCCGGTTCTTCTTCCTCTTTGGTGATGACTTCATCCAAATCTTCGGAAAGATCTTCGATATCGTCAAGGGGGTCGGCAACGACTTCTTCGATGGTATCTTCTTGCGCTTCGGCATTGGCCTTTTCTTCCATCAGACGCTGTTTTTCTTCTTCCTTGAGACGTCTATCTTCCAGCATGGCTTGATGTGCTTGTTCGGCTTCTTTCTCTTTAGCAATTCTCTCATCCATCGCCGCATCAGAGACTTCTTTATATTCGTTGTAGAATGAACCATCTTTGTCCCACAAATCAATTTTCTGATTGCCCTTTAAATCCCACTGATTCGCTCCGGTATAGACGAATTTAGCACTTGATGTCAGTTCCGCATAGAAATTGTTGAGGGTCCGTTCGGGATTTTCTGGTTCGTAATCTTTGCGATTCAAAACGGTATCGAACAACTCGTAAAGATCCATTGGTGCTTTTTGTTCCGAAAGTATGATCTCGGCAATGTTCACCAAGCTCAGTTCCTGTAGATTTTTCACTCGTGTTCCTCCTTTGATTCATTATACTTGATGGTGAATGTCGTATGACCAATGATAATGTCTTCTTGTTTCAATGTATAGGTCACCGTAATCACGCCATCCCCTGTTTTCATGTGATGCGTTTCCACGTTCATGGGAATTGTCTGATGCCCAATCTGATATCTACCGACGTGAGATACGCCCTTTTCAAAGACGAACGTGAAAGACGGGTCACCGCTACGTTGGTAGTGTAGACGGTTTTCAACAACTTTCAAATCGTGTTTCTGTCCATTGTCGTCAGTAAAACGCATGGTGTTATTATCAAGATCGCCTTTGGATTTGAAAGATTGTTTTCTCTCTTCGTTTTTGATTGAAAAATCGATATCAATTCTGGTCATTTCATCACCACAATACGTGAAATCCTTATATGCGTATGTATTATATACTATTGTTCTTTAACATGCAAGTAAAATTCAGGCAAGAAAAAGAAGCGCCGATTAATTCGCTTCTTTGTACGCTTTTGCCAGTTGATCCAATGCTTCTAAAATCTTTTCCGCTTTATCCCATGTACCAAGATTGACGCCACTGGCTAGTGGATGACCCCCACCATCAAATCGATTGGCAACCTCATTGACGGCAGGTCCTTTGCTTCTGAGTCGACCACGAACAATTTTCTCTTCGTACTCGGCAAACAAAGCCCATACGGGACAATCCTCAAAAACGCCGAGTTCATTGACAAGCGAACTCGCTTCTTCTATGGTCACGCCATGTTCATCCAGCAACTCATGTGTGATCTTTATGTAGGCAACACCGTTATCCGTCTTCTTGTAGTTTAAAAGAACATATCCTTTAAAACGGGTCAAAGCCTCACTCTTCGTATCAATCTGTCTATAAACGTTTTGCGCTTCAAGGCCAAGATCGTAAAGCATGGCTATTCTTCTGAACGTATCCCCATCTACACCGGGATATCTAAATCGACCTGTGTCTGTGAGCGTTCCCGTATATAAGGCTTCTATACCCTTTTTGGAGATCTTCAATTCCGATTTGAACAAAGAGAAGAGATCCAAAATAATCAATGCAGCAGCAGGTCTGTTTGTATCGACATACTCGATATCACCGTAAGAACTTACCAGTAGATGATGATCAATCTTGATAAGGAAATCTCCTTTATCGTAGCGCTTATCGGCAATGCGGTCTGCATTGGCAGTATCTACAGCAATCACAAGTGCGCCTTCGAACACTTGATCCTCAAGTGTATCGACACGACCGATGAAACGGGTGAAATCAGACTCTTCACCGCTTACATAAACCTCTTTATCGGGGAATGATTGTTCAATGATGTCTTTAAGACCGAATGCACTGCCCATGCAATCCCCATCGGGGCGGGCATGCGGTAAAATAATGATTCTCTTGTAGGCTTTGATCTTTTCATAAATGCGTGTAAGTTTTGCTTTATCCATTTTGTTTAATCCTTTCTGCAATTGCATCTAAATCTTCGATGATATTATCGACATCTTCCCATGATTGGGCGGTGCAACCACAAGCCAAATCATGACCGCCACCACCGTACTTCTTCGCGATATCCACAATCGGTACGGACTTGCTTCTGAGTTCGCATTGAATATCCCCCGTATCTGTTTCGGTGAAGTTCGCCCAGATGTCAATACCTTTGATACCGGCCATCTGGTTGACCATGCCACGGGAGACGGTAAATGTCGTAACATCGTACTCGTCTTTCAGATGACTTGAGTTCTTCATATAAGCCACATTGTTCGGTGTTTGTTTGAAATTGTGAATGAAATAGCCTTTCAAACGTTGAAAGTTATAATCCACTTGATAAAGATTGTTATAGATATATTGAAGGTCAGCGCCCTTTCGCATCAGAAACGATGCAGAAAAAGTGTATGCTGTGGTTTGAGGATATAAGAATCTTCCCGAATCGGTAATCAGTCCGCTTAAAATATAAGTCGCGGCCTCTTTACTCACCTTCAGGTCGTGTTTTTCTATCATTTCCACAAGCATTTCGCATGTCGCGATTTTTTCGGGATCCCCGATAAATATATCAGCGAAATCCGAATCGTTCCGGTGATGATCGACCACAATCTTCTCTTTGGTACTTAAGAACCGTTGATCGCTCACACGTTCTTTGCCCGCTACATCCAAAACAATGGCCAAAGCGTCATTGAAGACTGCATCATCAACTTCATCCATTGTCCCGATCCAAGAGAATTCATTGTTCTCACCAAGCACATGAACCGTCTTGTCTGAAAAATTCGATTCGATTAACGCCTTCATACCCAGTTGTGAGCCAAGCGCATCCAAATCCGGTTGGATATGCCGGTGAATCACAATCGTCTCATATTCTTTGATTTTATCAATCAACCTATCGTACATCACAACACTCCCCTTCCGTATCAAGGCCATAAATCGGCATTCGGTCGATCGTTGTCATAATCCCAATACGGATCATACAACGTATCACTATGCATGCCCAGCCCTTCATCTATCGCTTTTTCTTCCGCTTTAAGCATCCAGTCATTATAACGCAAACCGTCATACATGAGAATATCTGTCTCACCGGCACCAAATAGATAAGCAACCTCCCCAAGTCCTTGACGCACCACCTTATAGTTCAACAGCATATATTCATCTTCACCGGGCATTTGTATCCAAACCCAAGCCAGGAGTCTACCGTGGTTACCAAGAAGATTATCTCCCGGATCCGTCTGGAGGACGATGCTTTGTGCTTCGGCAAGCAGCGAACAGACATACTGCGTGGCCGGCTGTCCCCACTCTTCTTCGACACCGGACCAGGTCTCAGGTGTATCCAGATTCAAATAACGGGTCGATGGTGTTCCGGAAGTAATCTCATTCAGCACTTCCGTTGGATACTCAAAGACCGTAGTATCCCCATCGATGCAACCCCCGGCACGATTATTGAACCAAGGACCACTTTCGTGCCAACGACCGTCACGATACCCTACTTCGAAAGCGGCGCCACCACCAATGACGGGATCGTACTGGTCCAGAAAATACGGATACTCTGTCAAATTGAAGTATTTATCGTCCAAATACGGCCCGTCATAGTCAATATCAACAGGTCTGAACATGTTCTCTTCATCATAGATCATAGCACTCAGGACAACCACGACCGTGCCGTCAGTCTCATCAATGTGACTGAATTTGATGAACTCCCGAGGCTTATCCCGCATCTCAAAAGCGCGAATGCTGATGGTGTAATCCCAATCGCTCTCATCCATCATTGCAACGACCTCAGTGTAGGTCAAGCCATCCAATTGAGGTAGCGACTCAACGTCATGAAGCTTGCTACTGATGATAACAACAACAAACTCATTTTCAATATCGGTATGACCATATTCTATAAATTGATATGATCTCTCTTTCTGTATGAAGCTGCGTTCTATGAAATCAACATGCCAGCCCTTATCATCAAAAACACCCTGAATCTCTTCCTTGGTCTTGCCTTCAAGGTTGGGTAGGTCGTTTCCGATACCACAAGCCGCAAGGGTAGACAGCATAATAAACAACAATGTCAAAATTTTCATTCTCTCAATACCTTTCCTGCTAACTTAACATTTCATAATAACATAAATATGTCTGATAGACATCAATTTTCACATAAAAATCGGTGGTCTATCATCAAAGGCATAGATACTTAAAAACCGGCCTCGAAACGAGGCCGGTTTTGGTTATTTAAAATGTGATTTATTCAAACTCAATGTCAATGACAACGACGCGGTAGTTTCCGAAATGGATCCGCTCGGTGATAAAGGTGATTGACGTGACAACATCGCCTTCGCTGATAGTGTCAGGATCAATCTCAAACCATTCGAGGTTGTCCAGATCGAAGATGATGTTCATATCGAGTCCGACATCGAAGTTTGCATCGCCGAAATCGATCAGATCGATCGTGAATGAACCTTCAACCGTATAGATGACGGAGTTGGTGATGCCACCGGGTTGCGTAAGCGGATCGGTCTCTTCATCAAAGGCAACATAACCGTTGATGATGTCTTCAAAGCTCATGTCGGTTTCTATGTTAAGCTCATGATCGCCTTCATCGTTGGAAGTCAGTAATTTCATACCACTGATTTGTTTTTGGTTGTTTCCGTGGCTGTAGTAGCGATCAATTTCACCGAAAATGGTGATTTTGTTGCCTACTTCAAGCTCGTCAAGCATCCATTCTTCTCCAGCGAAGACACGGACATAGATCCCAGTGCCGTCTGCATCTTGAATGAAGAATCCGGGAGCGTGATAGTTAAAGCCGGTGATAACACCTTCAACATGGGCGTATTCGCCATCAGCGGTGTTAAGAGCATCATCGACAGAAATGGTATCGGTGCCGACAACCAACACGGTGATTTCAACTGTCTTTTCGTGCTCTCCGAAAGCGATGTCACCGGTAAAGGTGATTTCTGCATAGCCAGAAGGCAGTGCAACAATCTCACCATCGTCATTGATGACAGACGTGTCGCTAGAACTCCAGTTGGTGATTACAGAACCACGTTGACCTTCACTTGGTAAAACAAAGTCTTCATTGGTCATGTAGGTTTGGTCTTCAAGTCCAAAGATATCCGCATCAAGAAGCGCTTCTTAATCAAGTTCAAGTACTTCGATTTCAACATTTGCTTCGTCGAAGAACATCATGAAGCCATCACGAGCGTGCTTAGCATAAAGACGAACGGTGATGCGAATGTATTCGTCCTCATAATCGCCGATATGACCAATCGCTTCGGTGCGGGAATAGTGGGTGAACAAGAAGAAGCGTGATCCATCTTCGACATCTTGAAGATAGTAGTTGGTATGGCCGGAACCGGCAAGGTCACCGCGGACGACAATTCCTTCCATTTCATAAAGGGCACCGTGTACGCGCGGGTCTGTTACATCAAATGCTTCTTCATCGTAAAGTTCATCGAACGTTAGCGGGGTGGGTTCAAGATTGACTTCATTACCAGTGCTCAAAACTTCAACGTTATCCGGATCAGAAATCTGATACAGTGTATTCCAGCGTGCATACTCACCAGCGATTTCAAGTTCATCGCCAATGTTGTGGCTGCCACCACGGAAGACACTTAGAACATGTGTGCCGTCTGTGACAAAGTAACCGGATCCTACGCGAGCAACCACGACACCTTTAACGATGACGTCATCACCAATAGATGCTTGCGTGTAAAGATCTTCAAATGACTCAAAGATATCTCTAGGTACCTCAGCCATGACACGGCCATCGAATTCCTTGGTCATTGTCAAATCACCAAAGGTGAGGGTTGCAATCAACATGATATCTTCATGATCTTCTTCGGCCTCAGGGCGCGTGACGACAACACGTTGTTCGCGTAAGTCGCCTTCTTCTGTAGGTTCAAAGACATCGCCAAGCTCTAAGTAGGGTTGTGAGTCTTCCGGAATTTCCCAAGAAACCTCTACACCATGACGCCCTTCCAGGGGTACATTGAAGCTACCTCTGATTTGGCCGAGTTGCGTGTCGTAAATCATCAGTGAGTTATAGGCTTCTTGCAATTGCGTTTCTTCGGTGTTGTCTCCACCGCATGCAACAAGTGCGAATGATGCAAAAAGCAGTAGTGCCAACATATACAATTTCTTCATACTCTTTTACTCCTCCTAATATAGGTTTTAATCACAAAATTGTGTATCGTTATCTAAAACGTGAGTGCGTGTGGGCGAGAAATTTGTGAGTTGAAAGTTATTGTTCCAATAAACCGCAAATACATCTTCCAACCGGACTTTGAAACAGGACTGCAGCTTGCTTGTGGTCTGGTTCGCCAAATAAAGTGCAATGATATTCTCACCGTCTTCATTCATCAAGGTAGCGGTACCCCCGCCGACACTTGAAACATAAGCTTCGATGGTGAGTTTCTTACCGATATATTCTTCGCGGTTCTCATAAAGTTCATCGTAATCAATGACAATGGCTTCACCA
>PWNQ01000202.1 GCA_003557725.1 Bacteroidales bacterium
TCAGCGGCTTTTTGCCCCGGACCCTAAAGGGTGAAGCCGCTGAAAATCAGCCACCCTTTAGGGATGGGGCAAAGCTGATTTTCAGCGGATGTGAAAAATGTGTGTTTTTAGACTGGACTCACTCATCATTAAAAAGAAAATGTCATGGGATTAATAACCAAAGAGAAACCCTTTTCACGCGAGTGGTTTCGCGCCTATACGCTCATTACTTTAGGCACTTTTGTGATGGCAGCAGGATTTGTGTTTTTTGTGGCACCCTATAAGCTGGCTCCTGGTGGCTCTTATGGTATTGCCATTATTTTACACCATCTTTTGGGAACCCCTATAGGGTTAAGCGCCCTGGTCATTGATATTCCTCTGGCCATTATAGGATACAAGATCCTGGGACCCAGGTTTGGAGTAAAGACCATCGTGGGCTTTTTACTGACAGCATTTTGGGTAGACCTGCTCAATTATTACTGGCAGGGGCAGCAACTGGTGGAAAATGAAGGGTTGTTGTCATCCATTTTTGGGGGTGTATTACTGGGAGCCGGCCTGGGGCTTGTGTTTAAGTCAAAAGCCACCTCCGGAGGGTCGGATATTATTGCCATGATATTGAACAAATATACCGGAAGGCCTGTAGGTCAGTTATTAATATATGTAGACTCGGTTATTGTGCTGGGAGGACTGGCCGCCTTTCACGACTGGAGGATCCCATTATTCTCCTGGATCACTATTTTTGTTACTGGAAAAGTGATCGATGTGATCTTAGAGGGAGTCAGTTATGAAAAAACCCTGTTTATTGTTTCCGATCATTCAGATAAAATCCGGGATAAGATCATCAACGACCTGGAACGGGGGGGGACATTTATCCAGGGCAGGGGGATGTACAAGGGCCAGGAAAAGACCATCGTATTCACCGTAGTAAACCGCAGGGAGCTTACCATTTTGCAGGATTATATCTACAAGGTAGATTCACAGGCGTTTATGACCGTTATCAACGCCAATGAAATTCTGGGAGGGGGGTTTAAGCCTTTGGAAAAGAAAATTGCAGAAACACCCGACTTCATTGAATAAAGCACGAGCCCTGCTGATTAAGCCACGAGCCCGGTTGATTAGGTCATGAAGGCCCCGTCAGGTACATCCCCGTATCACATCCATTCCGTTGGCGTAAAGGAGTAATGAAAGGAGCAATACCATGCCAATGATTTGGGCGTACTCCATAAATTTTTCATTGGGTTTTCTTCCGGCAATGATCTCATACATTAGAAACATCACATGCCCTCCGTCCAGTGCCGGGATGGGCAGGATATTCATAAATGCCAGGATCAGCGAAAGGAATGCTGTAAGTTCCCAGAATGCCAGCCAGTCCCAACGCTCGGGGAAAAGGTTCATAATGGTTCCAAACCCTCCCAGACCTTTATAGGCGCCGGTTTCGGGTCTCAGGATAAGCCTGAACTGGTTGATATAGGAATTTAATGTGGTGGCTGCTTTCACAAAGCCGGCCGGGATGGACTCCAGCAGGCCATAGCTTTGGGTTTTGTATTCATATAATCCCAGCCGGGATAGTTCTGAGGGGCTAAGTATGGCTACCTGTACTTCCATTTTTCCCTCCGGGGTTATAAATACGCTAAAAGTCCTGGCTTCTTGTTCCCTTTCCACGGTAATATCAACGGTATCGCCTTTGTATTTAGGTAATAACTCCTGTGCCTGGTCATAATACCGGATGGGGTGGCTGTTTATGGCGATCACTTTGTCTTTGGCTTGCAGTCCGGCCCCGGCATTCACCGAAGTGTCGGGGATGCTTTGAATAAAAAAGGGTACCCTGGGGTAAATAAACATGGTTGCGCCTCTCTCCACCAGTTGGCCTGCAAAGTCTCTGGGAAGGGTAATGGTTTTTTCCTTTCCCTGGCGTTCCAAAGTAATGGTATTGGCGCTGAGCATCTTGCCCATGATTTCGTTAAACCGGGTTACCGGCTGGTCGTCGATCCGCAGGATCTTATCTCCATGCTCTATCCCCAGGTCCATTGCCAGTGAATCGGTTACCCACACCCCGTCGGTGAGGTTTTCTGCCGGTAAATATTTTTCACCCCAGGTAAAAAGAATGGCCGAATAAATAAGAAAGCCCACCAGCAGGTTCACCAGTACGCCTCCCAGCATGATAAGCAGCCGCTGCCAGGCCGGCTTTGACCGGAACTCATAGGGCTTTGGAGGCGTCTTCATGGCCTCTTTGTCCATGGACTCATCGATCATGCCGGAAATCTTTACGTAGCCCCCCAGTGGAAGCCATCCCATACCGTACTCCGTTTCCCCTCTCCTGACTTTAAACAGGGAAAACCAGGGGTTGAAAAACAGATAAAACTTCTCTACACGAGTGCCAAAAAGCCGGGCAAACAGAAAATGGCCTCCTTCATGCAGGATGATCAATAGAGATAAACTAAGTAACAGCTGAGCTATTTTGATGACTATATCCATGGCTAATATCAAATATTTTGTTTTATTGAATGGTTCTTTATCCGGTCAGTGACCAATTCCCGGGTTTCCCGGTGAGTATCCACCAGGTTGTCGTAGGACGGGTGGGCAATAAAGGGCACCTGGTGCATGGCTTTTTCGATCAGGTCGCTCATGCGGGGAAATGCTATCTTATGGTTTAAAAAGGCTTCAACAGCCACTTCGTTGGCAGCATTGAGGATGCAGGGCATGTTTCCCTCTTTTTCCAGGGCATACCGAGCCAGGCTCAAGTTTTTAAACAGGTGGGTTCGGGGCGCTTCAAAAGTAAGGGTGGGATAGTCCAGAAAGTTAAATCGTTTATGATTGTTTTTAAGTCGTTTTGGGTAGCTCAGGGCATACTGTACCGGCAGCTTCATGCTGGGAAGCCCCATTTGTGCTTTTAGTGATCCGTCTTCAAACTGTACCAGCGAGTGTACTATGGACTGGGGGTGAACGATCACATCTATTTGGGTTGGGCTCAGGTTGAAAAGCCACCGGGCTTCAATCACTTCCAGTCCTTTGTTCATAAAAGAGGCGGAGTCAATGGTGATCTTGTTGCCCATATCCCAGTTGGGGTGGTTCAGGGCATCTTGCGGCGTTACGCGCTGAAGCTGTTCCGGGGAAAATGCACGGAAGGGCCCTCCGCTGGCAGTGAGGTAGATCTTTTCCACCCGGTTGTTCTCTTCGCCGGACAGGCATTGAAAGATGGCGGAGTGCTCCGAGTCTACCGGAAGGATATGAGCCTTTTTTTCCCGTGCCCTGGTGGTTACCAGTTCTCCGGCAATAGCAAAGGTTTCTTTGTTGGCCATGGCAATCACTTTTCCATGCTCTATGGCATGAAGCGTAGGCTTTAATGCAGCATATCCCACCAGGGCATTTAGTACCAAATCAACGTTTTCCAGCTCCACCACCTGCTCCAAAGACTCTTGTCCGGCATATACCTTAATGCCTTTGGGCTCCAAAGCATCCCGCACTTTTTTATAATGGTCTTTGCAGGCAATAACCACGGTGTCGGGCTGGTGATAAAGCGCCTGCTCAATGAGCAAGGTGGCATTATCCCGGGCGCTAAGCACCTCTGCCGTAAAGCTGCAGGGAAACTCCCGTATCACTTCCAGTGCTTGCCTACCCACTGAACCCGTGCTTCCTAATATACATACTCTCCTTTTCATTCCATCTAAATGTTTTTCTCCATCCTGCCGGCTATTCACGGTCAAAAATTTATATATTCTCTGGGATTCAGCGGATTGCCATTGTGCCACAACTCGAAATGCAAGTGTGGACCCGTGGTGAGACTGCCCGTATTGCCTGATATGGCAATGGGATCCCCGGCCTTTACATTCTCCCCCTGCTGCTTAAGTAGTGCCGAATTGTGCTTATATACAGAAACCAAATTGCGCTGATGCATCAGCGCAATAACATAGCCCGTCTGGGACGTCCAATTGGCAAAAATTACACGCCCGTCAAGGGTCGCTTTTACCGTCTCATTTTCTTTTCCGGCAATATCCACACCATAATGGTCTGCATCCGGGTTAAACCCATTGGTGATCCGGCCATGCATAGGCGTGAAAAAGAAAAAATTACCTATGGATGAAGGATTATGATGCATGGGTCGTTGCCCATCCTGATCATAATAGATCAGACTGTAGCGCTCCAGCTCCTGAATCTCCTGCCTTAACAGAGAGTCTTCACGACTCCTGCTGAATTCAATATCACGGTAACCGGAACCTCCCTCCGGGTCTGGAAAGACAGCTCCCGTATCTCTCAAAAAATCAGTGTTCCCCTGAAGAATGTTCCGGATACTCTCCAGGTAAACCTCCCGGGCTGTTACCACACGCTCCAAAGAATCAGTACGCTTGATATGTTCGTATAACTCCTCACGGATCTCCACATTGCTGTAGCCGGGAATGTATTGCTTTAAAGGGGTGTAAGCAATCAGATAAATGGTGGAAGAAATTAGCAGGAGCGCAATAAAAGAGATGAGAGCAAACACATTGAGCCGTGAAAGACGAAAGGACAAGCGCTCCTCAAACGTATCATCCTGCATAATTACCAGCCGGTACTTATGACGAAAACGTTTAAACCACTGTGAAACCCTCCTGGTTTTTCTCCTGGTCATGATAATGCCTTATATGTATAACTTATGCGGATAAATAACCGGCTGTTAGTTATCTAATCAGCATAAAAACAGTTTTTTATGTGCTGCAGCCTCTCCCGGCTTTGGAAAGGCAAAGATAATCAATTTTTATGGGTAGCCGGTTATGGATTATGGATTACGTGCCGTAGACTATGGTGGTTGGGTGGCAGGCGTTTTGGCGGGGTTGGCGGAGGTGGTGGAATTGTGCCGGGCGGAATTGTATTATCTTTGCAGCATATTCTATAATAGTTTTTTACCAAATGCTTGTATGCTATGCGAAAAAAAACGGATTTTCTGGTTCTGGGCTCCGGGATAGCCGGCCTCAGCTTTGCGCTAAAAGTGGCAGAGCATGGAAAAGTCATTATCGTTGCCAAAGGCAATGCGGATGAAACGGCCACCCGCTATGCCCAGGGAGGCATTGCTTCGGTGACCTATCCGCCGGATAACTTTGAAAAGCATATCGCTGATACCATTGGTGCCGGTGATGATATGAGCGATGATGAAATCGTGAAAATGACCATATATGAAGCCCCACAAAGGGTTAAAGAGCTGGTGAAATGGGGCGTGCGATTTGATCAGGAGCCCGGTGGCCGCTTTGACCTGGGAAAGGAAGGCGGCCACTCGGAAAAACGGGTGCTACACCACAAAGACAGTACCGGATTTGAAATCCAGCAAGCCCTGCTTAATGCCGTGAAAATGCATCCCAATATACAGCTCCTGGAAAACCATTTTGCCGTGGATATTATCACCCAGCATCACCTGGGAATCAAAGTTACCCGGGCCAAAAAAGATATTACCTGTTTTGGCGCATACGTACTGAACCCTCAAACTCATAAAATATATACCGTCCTGTCCCGAAATACTATGATGGCCACCGGAGGCGCAGGAAACCTGTACAGCTCAACCACCAACCCCCTCATTAATACCGGCGACGGAGTGGCTATGGTGTACCGCGCTAAAGGAATGGTAGAGAAAATGGAATTTATCCAGTTTCACCCAACCGCCCTTTATAACCCGGGCGAAACTCCCGTGTTCCTCATTACTGAAGCACTCAGAGGGTATGGAGCCATCCTGAGAAACCATCACCTGGAGGCATTTATGGATGAATACGACCAAAGAGGATCCCTGGCACCCAGAGATATTGTGGCTAGAGCCATTGACAACGAGATGAAAGTGAGTGGGAAAAGCCATGTGTGGCTGGACAGTACTCACTTGAATAAGAATGAGATCATAAACCGATTCCCCGGAATATATACCAAATGCATGAGCATCAATATCGATATCACCAAAGAAATGATCCCGGTGGTGCCGGCTGCTCACTATATGGTGGGAGGAATAAAGGTGGACAAACACGGACAAACATCAATCCATAACCTTTACGCCAGCGGAGAAGTGGCATCTACCGGCCTGCATGGAGCTAACCGACTGGCATCGAACTCTCTGCTGGAATCACTGGTGTTCTCTCATAACGCCAGCGTCAACGTGTTGGAAAACTTGAGAAATAGTAAATTCAAAACGGATATCCCCGATTGGGACGACGAAGGGACAACCCTCAATGAGGAAATGATACTGATCACTCAGTCCGTTAAAGAACTGCAGTCTATCATGAGTAGCTATGTGGGAATAGTGAGATCAAACCTCAGACTGAAAAGAGCGCTGGACCGCCTGGAAATACTGAACCGGGAAACCGAAAGCCTGTATGAAAAATCAATCCTGTCTTCCGAAATATGCGAACTGAGAAATATGGTCAACCTGGCATTCCTTGTCATTAAAATGGCCATGCAACGCAAAGAAAGCAGAGGACTGCACTACTCCATCGACTACCCTAAAAACCTTAAAATTAAATAAGTAAAGTAGCTATATATGAATATGTGTTTGTGGAAAAACAATTACCTTTGCCGGCTTGTTAGTGCTTTGTCAGGGAAGTTTTCATTTTAATATGATAAAAAAACCCGGGCTGAATAGAGCATATAATAAGATGAAGAGAGCA
>PWNQ01000076.1 GCA_003557725.1 Bacteroidales bacterium
ATTTTTTAAGGAGACTGAGAAAAGAAACCAGCAGATATCTTCCTGAAATTATTCTGGCTGTTGTATTAGGGGTTTCGGTTTTTATCATTATTTTTATCTTAATACATTGACAGAGCATTTGTATTAAGATAAATAAATGGTTGAGTCCATTTAGAAAATATACTGCACACGGCCTGATGAGCGTGTTTTCTGCACACCACCACCCAGGCAGAAAACATCTGCACAATTGGGGTAAAACCCGCTTTACTAATTCTACGAACTTGAATTATAATTCAATTCCCTTATTATGATGGCAAGTTAGTTTCCTGCACTTATCTTTATTAGAAAAAAATTCAAATAATTCTAATATTAGTCCAATTATTTCACTAGTGTCTCAGAATCATTAATCAGATTGCATGAGAATTAACATGGAATTTTGAATATATTGCATATCAGTGTATTAACCATATCCTGAAATGATTTAAAAATATGTGATACAATTGTAAAGAAATTAAAATATAAACATATTTTTGCGCAAATTAGATTCTTTTGCATTAATTTAGGCTGTCAGTTGTAAGTTTGATGGATCATGAGAGTTAAACTTTGGAACATTAGGGACATAGGTAGTGTATTTATTTATTTATTTATTTCTTTATTTTTGTGATTGCATATTTACTGAAAATTCGAATCATACGCCCAAAGGAAAATGGTTGAATAATTTACATAAATAGTTACGCAGATTAATGAATAGGCAGCCAGCGATAAATTACCTGATAATCCAATTCTCAATTTCATGAATCAATCCATCCTTGTTCTCGATTGCGGTGCTACGAATGTGCGTTCGGTAATGGTTGATGAAAGAGGCTTGATAGTTTCGCAACATTCAATACCAAATAATACGATTAAAGATCCCCTTCATGCAGGCGGCCTTTTATGGGACGTTGATGAGATTTGGAGAAAAATGTGCGAATGCAGCCGGAAGGTGATAGAAGAAACGAAAGGGAAGTATACGGTAGATGGAATAACCGTTACTACATTCGGGGTTGATGGAGCTCCTGTTAGAAAGGAGAAGAAACTTCTTTACCCTGTAATATCATGGCAATGCAGCCGGACAAAGAGTATCAGTGATAATATTCACGAATACATGAATGTTGATGAACTTTACCAGTTAAACGGATTGCAATCGTACCCTTTTAACACTCTATTCAAGCTTATTTGGTTACAGCAGAATAAACCCGACATCCTTGACCAGTCTCATAAATACCTTTTTATGCCCTCGATTTTCATTTTACGCATGACCGGTGAAATGCTAAATGATACTACAATGGCCGGAACATCCATGTTTACAAACCTTAAGGAGCGCAACTTTGATGAAGCAATTTTGAAGAAAATTGGTTTAAACAAAGAAAAGTTTTATCCGCTGGTTGAACCTGGAAAAATAGCCGGTCATCTTCTTGAGAACGCTGCATGTGAATTAGGATTGTCTCCAAAAATACCGATTATTGTTGGTGGACACGACACCCAGTTTGCAGTTTTTGGCGCAGGGGCATCTTCAAATCAACCCGTTCTCAGCTCAGGCACCTGGGAAATTCTTATGGGACGAACTGAAACCAGCAAGCTTGCTCTCCCCGACAGAAGAGATGGTATCACAATTGAACTTGATGCTGTTAGCGGATTCGTTAATCCAGGTGTACAATGGGTTGCATCGGGTGTACTTGAATGGATCATGAACCTGATTTATACCGATATTAAATCAAATGCCTCCAGATTCGGGAAAATAATAAGCGATGCTGAAAAGATAGAACCTGGATGCAATGGAGTCAGTGTAGTTCCGGAGTTATTCCCGGGAGGTATTGTAAATATGAAGGGTTGCATTGAAGGTTTAACGCATAAAACAACCCGTGCCCATATATACAGGGCAACTCTGGAAGCATTATCTTTTTATATGAAAATGGGCTTGTCAAAACTTGAGAAAGCATCAGTATCCAAGGCTGAATCAGTAATATGTGTGGGAGGTGGATCAAAAAACAGGGTTTGGAATCAAATTCGATCTGATGTGCTTGGTGTACCCATTTTAACTAATGATATTAAGGAAACAACGGTTATAGGAGCCGCATGTTTTGCCATGGCAGCATTAAAGTGGTACAATGACCCCAATGATGCGCTAAAACAAGTCATTTGCCATACATCCGAATTTATACCAAGCAAAAACAGTATATTATACCAGGATTTCTATCAAAGCTTTAGTGAAAAAAACTTTAAATAAACTTGAAAACAGGCTGCAACTGAAAAGTATCAAAATTACGAAATGGGTGTTTTGGAGTTTAAAACCGCAGATAAACATTCTATATCAGTTTCTCTTTTAAATGGAAATCCTGAAACAGCAAGTTTAAAGTCGATAAAAAATAAGAACCCTAGAGAATGGATTAACTGGAATACAAATTTTTTAATGTCGGAAATTTAATTAAGAAATGGAAAATTTATCAATACGAAAGCTTACAGGACGCCTGCCCAAAGTAGGTATCCGTCCTACAATTGATGGGAGAAGAATTGGCGTGCGCGAATCGCTGGAAGAACAAACCATGACCATGGCGAAAAATGCCGCAAAGTTAATTGAGCAAAATCTTCGTCATACAGATGGCCGCAAGGTGGAATGCGTAATTGCCGACACGTGCATTGGCGGAGTGCAGGAAGCAGCCGCATGTGCTGAAAAGTTTGTTAAAGAAGGGGTAGGTGTATCACTAACCGTAACTCCCTGCTGGTGTTATGGCAGCGAAACCATGGACATGAATCCCTTGATCCCTAAAGCGGTTTGGGGTTTCAATGGTACCGAGAGACCCGGTGCTGTTTATCTTGCTGCTGTATTGGCCGCACACAACCAGAAAGGGCTTCCCGCATTTGGGATATATGGTATGGATGTGCAGGATGGAGGCGACGAAACCATACCTGCTGATGTGAGTGAAAAAATACTCCGGTTTGTAAAAGCAGGGCTTGCTGTGGCTACCATACAGGGTAAATCATACCTTTCAATGGGTTCAGTGTCAATGGGCATAGCCGGTTCCATTGTTGATGCAAATTTCTTTGAAGATTTTCTGGGAATGCGCTGTGAATATGTTGATATGAGCGAGTTTATCCGTCGTATCAATGAAAATATTTACGATCCCGATGAGTTTGCCAAGGCAAAAAAATGGGTAAAAGAAAACTGTAAAGAGGGTACTGATTTCAATCCTGTTGAAAAACAAAAAAATGCTACACAAAAAGATGCCGAATGGGATTTTGTAATAAAAATGACCCTGATAGCCCGCGACCTGATGATTGGAAACCCTCGGCTTAAGGAACTGGGTTTTGGAGAGGAAGCGCTGGGGCATAATGCCATTGTGAGTGGTTTCCAGGGACAACGCCAATGGACCGATCATTTCCCCAATGGCGACTTTATGGAAGCAATTCTGTGCTCATCTTTTGATTGGAACGGCATTCGTCAGCCCTTTATGGTGGCTACCGAAAACGATAGTCTGAATGGGGTTTCCATGCTCTTTGGCCATTTGCTTACGGGTTCGGCACAGATATTTTCTGATGTGCGCACCTACTGGAGCCCCGAAGCTGTAGAACGTGTAACCGGCTACAAACCCGAAGGTCTGGCAGCCAATGGTTTTATTCACCTTATCAACTCGGGTCCATCGGCATTGGATGGTTCAGGCCAGCAAACCATCGATGGTAAACCAGCCATCAAATCATGGTGGGATATTACTGAAGAAGAAGCACAGGCTTGTCTTGACAACACCAGCTGGGGTGCCGCCATTCATGAATATTTCCGAGGGGGAGGTTTTTCATCCAACTTCATCACAAAAGGGGGCATGCCCATTACCTTGTCGCGCATTAATCTGGTAAAAGGCCTCGGGCCTGTGCTGCAGATTGCGGAAGGTTATACCGCCGAACTTCCTGAAGATGTGCATAAAACCCTTGATCTTCGCACCAATCCCAGCTGGCCCACTACCTGGTTTGTACCTAATATCACGGGCAAAGGCGCTTTCACCGATGTGTACAGCGTAATGGCAAACTGGGGTGCCAATCATGGAGCCTTCTCTTATGGGCATATCGGTGCTGATCTTATTACACTTGCTTCGATACTACGCATCCCGGTAAATATGCACAATGTTCCGGATGATAAAATATTCCGACCATCAACCTGGAGCTCATTCGGTATGGATAAGGAAGGGGCTGATTATCGTGCTTGTCAGAGTTTTGGGCCGTTGTATAAATAAATCCGTTGATCGTCACCCCATGACTTCTGACGATTTTGAAAGTCAAAAGTTGAGTTTAAGAAATTAGTTTGATTAACGCGGTCACGGGGCGACTAAAAAAACAGAGTTCAAGTGGCGGGGTCACTCAGAGTGGCCCCGTCAAATACCATAATTAACTAAGCCATAAGATACAGAAAATGAAAAAAACACCCATTCTTCCATTCATTCTGGTTACTTCCCTGTTTTTCATGTGGGGCCTGGCCAACAACATGACCGATACGTTGCTGGCGGCTTTCAAGCGTATCATGAGTATGACTGATTTCCAGACTTCCTGGATTCAGATTGCATTTTACGGCTCCTACTTTGTTTTGGCATTGCCGGCTGCAATTTTTATTAAGCGCTACACTTACAAAGCCGGGATACTGCTGGGGTTGGGGATGTTTATAGCAGGTGGGTTGTTGTTTTTCCCTGCCAGTATTACCATGCAATATGGTCATTTTCTCGGGGCACTCTTTATCCTTGCCGGTGGATTGTCAATATTGGAAACTACAGCAAATCCCTACATTATTGCCATGGGGCCCGAGGAAACCGGAACACGCAGGCTTAACTTTGCCCAGTCGTTTAATCCCATTGGTTCTATTTCAGGAGTCATTATCAGCAAATTCTTTATTCTCTCCCATCTTAATCACGCTGATGCAGCCCAAAGAGCAACCATGGGTCACGAAGAACTTGTGTTGATGCGCTCGCAGGAACTCAATGCCACCATGGGGCCTTATGTAGGCGTTGCATTGTTTCTGCTGGTGTTGTGGGTAGTAATTGCATCGGTTAAAATGCCAAAAGCTTCCGATACTTCCAATAAAGTTAATTTGTTTCCCACTATCAAAAGATTACTGGGCAATACCAGGTATACAACAGGGGTAGTTGCACAGTTCTTTTATGTGGGTGCGCAAATTGGTGTCTGGTCTTACACGATCCGGTATGTAATGCAGGAACTGGGAACCAATGAAGAACAGTCATCTAACTATTATATAGCTGCACTGATCCTGTTTATGGTACTGCGTTTTGTTTTTACTGGTCTGATGAAATTCTTTATGCCAGGGAAATTGCTTACTTTCTCAGCTTCACTGGCGATACTATTAACGCTTTTCGCAATCTTCGGTGGCGGAATATTTGCCGTTTATTCACTTGTGGCCATTTCAGCGACTATGTCGTTAATGTTTCCCACAATCTATGGGATATCGCTCAGGGGCCTGGGTGAAGACACCAAAATCGGAGCGTCAGGATTGATTATGGCTATTCTTGGGGGAGCGGTACTTACTGCCATCCAGGGGCAGGTATCTGATATTACCGGTAGTATCAAAATGGCTTTTTTTGTGCCGCTGCTTTGTTTTGTTATTATTGCCGGATATGGATTATGGAATGTAAAAACCATGAAAGCATCCCCCTGATCCTATTCTTCCGCTCTTGTGGCATCATCCCATTTATCTGTTCTGAAAGATGATGCAGGCAAAAGGTAAGTATCATAAAGAGTACCTTTAATCCAATTACGCCACGCATACCTGACTGCAACAGGCTCAGGAACCATTTCGCTGATGATAAATATATTTCTCCGGTCCACAATTTCAGCCGTGGCCGGATAAAACACTTTATCATTACCTGCAATTTCAAACCCGGTTAATGCATCATAGGCATACAAACCCCTTTCGGCATTTTTAAACTTCAGAATCATTCCTCCATCTTTTACCTCTGAAGATTCATATACCGGAGATGCATAATCTACATTTTCATATCCGTAAGTTTGATTCAGTGCATTAAACAAAAGCCTGTCAGCTACTTCTTTCTTTTTTGGTGGATGAATAGAATATTCATCACCAATATCCATGGTAATGGCTATACCTGAATTGGGAATTAAATCCAGACATTGCAGTTGTGCTTCGCGAATAAATGCTGAGTTCTCAAAAGTTTGATATGCATCACTGTGATCCCTGTAATAAAAAGGGGCAATTTGTACATAGTAAAACGGAAAATCTCCTATCCCCCACCGTGTCCGCCAGTCCTGTACCATAGCCGGGAAAATTTCTTTATAATAGTCGGGCTCTAAACGGTTCGACTCACCCTGGTACCATAATGCCCCTCTTATAGTATAGGGTATCAAAGGATTAATCATTGCATTGTACAATGCCGTGGGGATGTGATTTGTTCTATGGGTAATATCTACATCATCCAGATTTATATCCTGATATGTACTTAACACTTCCTTGCTTATCCATGCCTGAGCCGGGCTCCCTCCCCATGATGTGTGTATGATACCCACCGGGCAATCTAAAATTTCCTGAAGTTG
>PWNQ01000225.1 GCA_003557725.1 Bacteroidales bacterium
CAATCCCATTAACGATAACGTATCCCACCATTGCGCCCTACGTTATCATCGTCAATCCCATTAACGATAACGTATCGTACCATTGCGCCCTACGTTATCACCGTCAATCCCAATAACGATAACGTATTCCACCGTTGCACCCTACGTTATCACCATCAATCCCAATACCGATAACGTATCGTACCGTTGCGTCATCAAAACCTATCCAGGTGGGTTTTCCGTTTAGTCAGTTTCAGGTCGTGCAGTGCGGGGGCTTTCACCCGGATAGTGAGGTTATAGCTTTGCATAAATCCGATAGGGATCCAGTTAAACATCATTTCCCAGCAGTGCAGGTCGCGGTAGATATCCACCGAGGTATATGACAGGGAAGAGCTTTCAAAGTCCCATCCCGAGTTCATGCCGATGCGCCATTTATCCGTCAGGTTAATATTGGCATTAAACCCCAGAGTTTGGATGGTAGCATATTCAAAACCCTGTTTATCCGGCATATACGTATTCGTATACCGGAAGGTATAATTAATACCCAGGTCCCATTTATGGTCGAAAGATGCGGAGTAGTCCATTCCGGGTTGTTCGCTGCGCATGGATGGCATTTGGTCCTGGTTATCCTCTGGTGTTCCGTTGCCGGCTGTTTGTCCTTCGTTGTTTTTGCCTGAGCCAAAGTCTGAAGAGCTAATGCGGTATGAGGCATTGAACACCCACTCATTCTTTTGTCGCCGGAACAGCTTTCGATTTCTTTCCCATTGTGTTACGTTAATAGTTCTTCCCTGCTCGTTCACCACGTAGGGGTCCCAGGTGCCCATAAAGCGCAGGTCGATAGTATTCATCAGGGTAGTATAGGCATTCAGTGTGAGTGGCGACCAGTTGAGCGAGTCTTTGGCCACATCATAGCTCATATTCAGGCTCAGGTTTCTGATTATCATCACCTTTCGCGAGCTCTTGGTGGTATCCTTCCGGTCGCGCACCTTCGCTTCCAGGTTATTTTGCAGGTTAAACGTCACCCTGCCGCTTTCTCCCCTTGGGGGGCCGCCATAGATAGCATTTTGAAATATGGAGTAGTTCACCGGGCTACGGGAGTGGCCATCCATATATGACAAGTGATAGCCAAACACATCTTTCCCAAAGTCGGGACGGTAGTTAAAGTTCACGGATGGGGTGAGCACGTGTCTCATGGCCTGTACAGGTCCCCGTTTAAAGTTGAACATGCCATACAGCTTGGTGTTCACTCCGGAGGTAAAAGAAAAGTCGTATCCCTGGGTAAATCCATGGATAGTATCGGTGCGCACATATCCGTACAGGGTATCATTTCCGGATACCAGGGTATCGTCGCTCCAGTTTTTCCGGATGGAGTTTGAGTACATGTATCCATTGATGTTAAGGGTATTATCCAGGTTTAGGTGGTCGAAGAGCTTAATACTTGACCGTATGGGTACCGAGTGTTTGATACCGTTTCTAAAGTCATTGAAATCACTATGCATCAGAAGGCTGTCTGTAGTTTTTATTTCATTTCTAGCGTCCATGGTATAGCTCATGGTAATATTTTCGTACCATTTCTGTGGTCCGGAGCGTTGTTTTTTCCGGAACGGATAGAATCGTTGTACCGACAGGGACACCTGTGGCAGTGTCAGGTCCACTTCTTTGGTGATGGTATTTTGCGAGTGTCGGAATCCGGCGGACAGGTTAAACCGTTGTGCGAACATGGTAGAGTAGTTTATGGATGAGGAGAAGGTATTAGACAGGTAGTCGTTGGCGTTTTGGGGGTTATATTGGTTATGCTGCATTGATCCGGCCTGTACCTGGGCATTAAAGTTAGCGTTTGGTCTGGCTTCCGGGCTTTGTTGGTGTCTCCATCGGACAAAGAATTCTGTATCTTCGCGGTAGTCGGCTGCTTCCGGGTCGCCAAATTTGTTTACAGAGTATTCCAGCTGCAGTGCTCCTGAGAATCGGTATCGCACGTTATAGCGGGTGGTGGCGTTAGCGGCCCAGCTTCCTCTGGAGTAGATATCGCCGGTGAGGGCCAGGTCCATATAGTCGCTAAAGCCCCAATAGTATCCCACATCGCGCAGAAAGAAGCCCCGGTTGCCCGACTCTCCTATGCTGGGCATAAGGATGCCGTTGGATTGCTCCTGGACATTGGGAAAGATGCCAAAGGGGACCAACACCGGAGTGGGAACGCCCTGGATAACTAAGTTGGCCGGGCCGGTAACGATCTTATCCGACGGTATTACCCGTGCCTTATTAAACTGCACGTGGTAATGAGGGTGCTCCAGGTCACAGGTAGTGTACATGCCCCCCTGGATATAGGTGCTGTTATCCCTTTCCTTCTTTACGCGGCTGCCGTGCAGGTAGCCTTGCCCTTCCTCGGTAAACACGTCGGTAATGATGCCCCGGCGGGTGTCAAAGTTGTAGCGAAGCTCCCGGGATTGGTACTCCTTATTGCCTTCCCGGAACACCGGACGATTGATTACCGTGCCCGTACTGTCTGTAAACCCCCTGGCATACAACTCCTTCTTGTTCATGTCGATCTCTATATAGCCGGCTTTCAGATGGATATTCTGGTAGGTGATCTCAGCATAATTGTAGTTACCAAACAGGTAAGTCTTCCGGTTGGCCATATCCATAATGATGGAGTCGTAGGCCGGATAATCAATGGGTCCTTCCAGTGTGAAGCCGGGCTTCCGGTCAGGTGCAGCCGGTGGCGACGGGGAGGGTACCGTATCCGGGGAAGTAGTAGTCGATGGGTCTGAATAAGTGTCGGTGGTGTCGGTAGTATCGGTGGTGTCGGTAGTGTCGGTGGTGTCTGTGGTATCGGTGGTGTCGGTAGTGTCGGTAGTGTCGGTAGTGTCGGTAGTATCGGCAGTGACGGTGGTATCGGCAGTATCGGCAGTATCGGTGGTATCGGTAGTATCGGCAGTATCGGCAGTATCGGCAGTATCGGCAGTATCGGCAGTATCGGTGGTGACGGTGGTGACGGTGGTGACAGCTACCGTAGTATCCGGAGCGGAAACGGTAGTGTCGGGGTGTGCGGCATTTGTTTGGTTAGGGGTATTTATATTGCTTTGGGCCACAGCAAGCGCAGGGTTTACATGGCCAAGGGCCGGGATGGGATATAGGGCTATCAGGAGGCTAGAGATGAGTAGAAAACAAAAGATACCGGAGTCGTGGCACAATTTGGCTGCAAGTGTGTTCGTTGATGGTTTATGTATGTGCCCCGGATTTTCCAATGGTCCGTTAAAATTTTTTCGAAAAAAAAGAAATCAATTTAAACAAAGGGTTTGTATATTTGTCCATTAAAAATTCATTAATTCATAATATTTTTGCGTTCAAAACTAAGCAATTTTTACATCACAGAAAGGAACGAAAAATGCACAGGATTGTTATAGCGGTTTTCTTGTTTCTTTTCCCTGCTGCGGTAATGCTGGCACAGGGGGGCATCAACACGGTGGTTATTGACCCGGGGCATGGCGGTTCGGACCCCGGGGCGGTGGGCAGCAGGTACAAAGAGAAGGATGTGGTGCTGGCCATTGCCTTGAAGCTGGGCGACTATATTGAAGAGCACTTTGATGATGTGGAGGTTATTTATACGCGAAAGACGGATGTATTTGTGCCACTGTGGAAGCGTACGGAGGTGGCCAACAAGAACCAGGCGGACCTGTTTATTTCTATCCATTGCAATGCCGCCAACTCACGGTCGGCCTATGGGTTTGAGACCTTTGTAATGGGGCTTCACCGCAGCGAAGCCAACCTGAAGGTGGCCCAGCAGGAAAATGCTTCAGTGCTGCTGGAAGACAACTATATGGAGCAGTACGAGGGCTTCGATCCCAACTCGCCTGAAGCCTATATTATCTTCTCCCTGTATCAGCACACCTATCGTAATCAAAGCCTTATGTTTGCTGAAAAGGTCCAGCACCAGTTTCGGGAACGCATGATGCGACGGGATCGCGGCGTGAAGCAGGCAGGGTTCCTGGTGCTGTACGGAACCACCATGCCCGGCGTACTGGTGGAGGCCGGCTTCCTCAGCAACGCCAATGAAGAAGCATTTGTGGGATCAGAACAGGGACAAGCTTATATTGCTTCGGCTATCTTCCGGGCATTCAGGGAGTATAAATCCGCCATGGAAAAAGATATCCTTACCCCGGAAGAACAGGAGCCCCTGCTGGCTCAACGGCCACAAGGGCCGGGAACAGACAACCCGCAAGGGAATGAAAACGGCAGCAACAACAACAGCAACAAGAGCAATAGTGGCAATAGCGGCAGTGGCGGCAGTAGCAACGGCAGTGACAGCAGCGGCAGTGGGGACACCCCCCGGGAAGCTCAAAGCGATGAAGGAAATAATATCGTGTTTGCAGTGCAGTTCTTTGCCTCATCACAACGAAAAAATATTGAAAAAGACCACTTCGAAGGGCTGGGTGAGGTGAAAAGCTATTATGAAGGCGGGCTGCACAAGTATTACGTGGGCAGCGAAAAGACCCTGAATAAGGCCACTTTGCTTCAGCATGAGATCCAAAAGCTGGGATATAGCGGCGCCTTTGTGATTGCTTTTCACAATGGGAAAAGAATATCAGTGAGCGAGGCTTCCCGAAAAATAGCAAACTAATTCCCGGCTACAGTGTTTAACTGTAGAGCGGAAAACAGAAAAAACCACAAAAGCTAAACCTATGAGAAAAGAGATCAGCATTGGCATTTTGGTACTTGCCGCCTTTATATTACTGTTTTGGGGCTACCACTACCTGAATAACATAAAGATCTTTGGCAAGGATGTGGAATATTTTGCCGTTTATGATGGGATACAAAACATGAAAGAGGGCGACCCGGTGAGGGTCAATGGGGTGCAGGTAGGCTTTGTGAGAAGGATCACCTTCCCACTGGCCCCGGGAGACAACCGGGTGCTAATAAGCTTTGTGATGGAAAACAATATCCCTATTCCGGTCAATACTCAGGCACGGATCGAAGGGGACCTGCTGGGATCCAATATGATCAACCTGAGGCTGAGCGACCATGACCAACACTATGCCATCGGAGACACCTTGCCCACGGCGGTGGCTACCAGTATCCAGGAAGAAGTGAGCCTGCAGATGATGCCCGTGAAACGAAAGGCTGAAGACCTGATGCTGCAGTTGGACTCGGTGCTGGCCGTGATACAGTATATCTTTAACCCGGAAACAAGGGAGAATATCGCCCAAAGCTTTGCCAATATCAAAAATACTATCGACAACCTGGAAAATACCACAGGAGAACTGGATGACCTTATAATCAGGGAACAAGGACGGTTTAACGCCATACTAACCAACGTACAAAGCATCACCGGAAACCTGAAGGATAATAACCAACAAATTACACAAACCTTCCAAAACCTGCAATCCATCTCTGATACCCTGGCACAGGCCCGGGTGGGGGAAACCATGGCACAAATCCATAACACACTCCACGACCTGCAGGAAGTCACCGGAAGGATACAACGGGGCGACGGAACCCTGGGAAAACTACTGGAAAACGATACACTATACTATCAACTGGAAAACTCTGCCAACAACCTGGATCTGCTGGTGGAGGACATACGGATCAACCCACAACGGTACCTGCACTTCTCTGTATTCGGAAGAAAAACCGATAAAGAGTAGACAGACCGAAAAACTGGATTTTTTTTTGCATCCAATACCGATTTACTGAAACCTTTTTTTACCCTAATAAACATTAATAACTGGTAGAGATGATGGTAACCCCTGATGCAAAAGTTAAATTATTTGTTAAACACATGGTTAGCCTCAGGTGTAAAATGGTGGTTAAGCAAGAACTGAAGAGATTGAATATTACCTATGCAGTGGTTGACCTGGGAGTGGTGGAGATCCTTGGGGATATTTCTCCCGAACAACGTGAAGAGCTAAATACTAATTTGCGTAAATCCGGCCTGGAATTACTTGATGATAATAATACTATAATTATTGAACGGATACAAAATTTAGTGGTTGAAATGATCCACTACTCCGATGAGTTTCCTAAGATTAACTACTCTGACCACATTAGCCAAAAGCTGGGCTACGATTACACTTACCTGTCCACCCTGTTTGCCAAAGTGAAAGGCATCACCCTGCAGAATTATATTATGCAACATAAGGTAGAAAGGGTGAAAGAACTCATCCTTTACGATGAGCTTAATTTAACAGAAATCTCTTACCTCTTGCAATACAGTAGCGTGGCCCACTTATCTAACCAGTTTAAAAAGATTACCGGACTTACTCCTTCCTATTTCAAAAAGATAAAGAAGGGCCGAAGCGTCAATCTTGAAAATCTGTGATTTATACAAATTATTTTTATAGATTTGTAAGGATCCCCCGGGTAGGTTGCCTTTTCTTTGTAGTGTGATAATTTATTTACAATTAACACACTATCAACTATGAAAATTAAAAATTTATTAGCAATTTTTGCAATAACCATGGGTAAAACGGCAGAGGGCAGAGGGCATAGGGCATAGGGATTTGGGTTTGGTGTGTGGCGCGGAGCGTTTGGGTGTGATGCGTGGGGTGTGAGGAGTAGCATATTATTCGTGCATTCG
>PWNQ01000040.1 GCA_003557725.1 Bacteroidales bacterium
CTTTTTGCCCCGGACCCTAAAGGGTGAAGCCGCTGAAAATCAGCCACCCTTTAGGGATGGGGCAAAGCTGATTTTCAGCGGATGTGAAAAATGTGTGTTTTTAGACCGGACTCTTTTATCTTTAATCCAGGCTTTCATTGGCATAATATTTTATCATTCTAATGATGGCTTGTTGGCATACCGGGCAGAAATGGTCGTATTGCGCCGACCGCATGCTGCAGCTCATGTAGGGTCTGAACACGCCTTTCGTCTCATAGCCTGCGCCCTCAAATACACCCACCTGGTCTTTGTATTTGGGCTTTTCCGGGGTGGGGACAGGAGTTGTGGGGGCCATCCGGTGTTTCCATTTCTGGTCAAACGCCACCAGTGTTGTAATATTTGGCTCCAGTGGTTCCATATTGGTGGGGTAGTAGTTTTCATAGCCGGTACCTCCCTCGTATTCATCTGCCAGGAAGGCCATATGGTGGCCAAATTCGTGGATCATAAGGTAGGCGGCCTGCCTGCTTCCGGAGCTGGCAATAGAATAGAAGTTAAAGATGCCGCCACCGCCGTAGGTTGTTTCATTAACCAAAATAAATATCAGGTCATAGGGAGTGTTGGCAGCCGCCTCCCGCAAGCTGTAATGGTCGTTGGTGGTTATGTAGCGCCGGAAGCCAAAAGTGTTGTAGTGGGTGCTGAAAGCCGTATGTTTCCATTTCCCCCGATGGGGCTTTGAGATGCCCTCATCAATGGAAGGCACATCCACCCGCCAAACATTTATCTTGTCCTTGTGTGTTTTAAAAGGCTCACAATTAATTAGATAGTCTTTAAAGCGCACCGCATCGCGGTGAAATTGCTCCATATCATCCTCCCTGTATCCATCGGGAAGGATCACCAGGTCCATCTTCTCTTTATAATCACCTGAGTCATGGATTTTTTCCACAGTATAGTCTTTTGGAGGGGTTCTCCTGATCATATCATGGTTGGGGTCTATGGTAAAGGTTTGTTTTTTTTCCCACTGTTGGGAATGGTTTCGGGAATAGAAGCAGATATTTACCGGTTGTTGTGGGTAGGGGATCTTCACTGATCCGGGAAAGGTTCGGGGGCTGTTGGCTTCATAGGGGATATGCTGCCATTCCCGGAACAGGGAGTTATAATGGTAGCTATAAGTAATTGTATCCTTTTTGTGGAGGGAAACTTCCACTTTATGGTTGCCGTAATCAAATGGGAACAGCATATGGCGGGGTGGTCCGCTAAAGTATGGTTCTTGGGTCAGGCGGTAAATATGGATATGTTCCTGGTGGGTACCTCCGCTGCGTGTATAGTCAATACGAAGCCCCTGGGGCGGTGATGGCACGGCCTTTAAGGCGATGGTGGCAAAAAGAAAAACGGTAATGCAGGCTATTTTCATGGATTATACTTATCCGCCAAAGTCATCCAGGTCGATATTTTCTTCCGGGATGCCCAGCTCATCCAACATATTAAGCACAGACTCATTCATTATGGGCGGGCCGCAGAGGTAATACTCCGCCTCTTCCGGCTCTTCATGCTTGCTCAGGTACTGGTCATGGACTACCTGATGAATAAAGCCTGTATATCCGTCCCAGTTATCCTCTTCCAGTGGTTCGGACAAAGCGATATTGAAGCTAAAGTTATCAAATTTTTTGGCAATTTCTTCAAATTCCTGTGCGTAGAATATCTCCCGTTTGGACCGTGCGCCGTACCAGTATGACACTTTTCGGTTGGTTTTCAGCGTTTTAAACAAGTGAAAGATATGAGATCTCAGCGGAGCCATTCCGGCACCTCCGCCGATATAGACCATTTCCCGTTGTGTATCTTTAATAAAGAACTCTCCATAGGGGCCGGAAGCGATCACTTTATCACCTGGTTTCAGGGAGAATATATAGGAAGAGGCGATTCCCGGGGGTACTTTTTTGAATCGGTTCTTTTTATGGTCCCAGGGGGGTGTGGCAATACGTACATTTAGCTTGACGATGTTTCCTTCGGCAGGATGGTTGGCCATGGAATAGGCCCGGGATACTTCCTGGCTGTTGCTGGCTTTAAGGTCAAACAGGTTGGCATTTTCCCAGTCCTGCCGGTACTCTTCATCCACGTGGATATCCCTGGCAAAGTCAATCTTATATGGAGGCACATCGATCTGTGCATATCCTCCCGGGCTAAAGTCCATGGCTTCACCTTCGGGCAATTGAATAACGAACTCTTTGATAAATGTGGCCACATTTTCATTGGAGAGCACTTCACACTCCCATTTTTTAATACCGAATATTTCTTTGGGGATGGTAATATCCAGGTCGTCTCTCACCTTCACCTGGCAGCTCAGCCTCCAGTTATCCTGTTGTTTTTTTCTGCTAAAGAAGCCTTTTTCGGTTGGCAGGATATCCCCTGCGCCCTCGTGGATCTGGCATTCACATGTTCCACAGGTTCCTTGTCCTCCGCATGCCGAGGGCAGGTATATTTCATGTTGTGTCAGTGTGGCCAGCAGGGTGCTTCCCGGGTTTACGGTCAGTTCTTTTTCCTTATTGATTTTGAGGTTCATTTCACCCTGAGGGGTGAGCTTTTTCTTTGCATAGAGCAAGATGATCACCAGTAGCAGGATCACGAACAGAAACACGACGGTACTGGTAATTACGGTAGTAGTTATGGATGCATCCAGCAATATCATTGTTATATTTTTTTAAGTTACAGTTCAATACCCATAAATGCCATAAAGGCTATACCCATAAGGCCGGTGATGATATATGTAATGCCCAGTCCTCTCAGTGCGGGGGGCACATTGGAGTATCGTATTTTTTCTCTGATAGCGGCAATGGCAATAATGGCCAGGAACCATCCTGCGCCGGAGCCCAGTCCGAAAACGGTGGCTTCGGTGATGTTGTTATAGCTTCTCTCCTGCATAAACAGTGATCCCCCCAGGATGGCACAGTTTACGGCGATCAGTGGCAGGAATATTCCCAGGTTAGCATACAGGGAGGGGGAGAATTTTTCAATAACCATCTCCACCAGTTGGACCATGGAAGCGATAACGGCGATAAACATGATAAAAGACAGGAAGCTCAGGTCGATGGATGCAAAGGTGGATCCCAGCCAGCCAAGTGCGCCGTCGGCCAGCAGGAAGTTGTTTATCAAATAGTTGGCAGGAACGGTGATGCCTAATACGAAGATCACTGCCAGTCCCAGGCCGGTGGACGTTTCCACGGTGCGGGATACAGCCAGGTAAGAACACATGCCCAGGAAGTAGGCAAAGATCATGTTCTCTACGAAGACGGCTTTTATAAATATATCAAATAGATTTTCCATAACATAAAGGCTTAGCGGTTATTGATGTTAGCTAATATCAACCAGTTCTTCATTTTTTCCCCGGTGTACCCAAATAATGATTCCCACGATAAACAGTGCGGCAGGGGGCAGGATCATCAGGCCGTTGTCCACATATCCTATCTGATACATTCCCAGCTTTTCCATTAGGGGGTAGCCGTATATCTCCCCAGATCCCAGCAGCTCGCGGAAGAAGCCTACCACTACCAGTATCCAGGCGTATCCAAAGGCGTTTCCGATGCCATCCAAAAAGGAGGGCCAGGGTTTATTGTTGGATGCAAAGGCTTCCAGCCGCCCCATAATAATACAGTTGGTGATGATCAGTCCCACAAAAACCGATAACTGCTTGCTCACATCATAAAGGAAGGCCTCCAGGATCTGATCGGTGAGCACCACCAGTGAAGAGATCACGGTGAGCATTACGATTATTCGTATCCTCGGGGGGATAAGCTTTCTGATAATAGAGATGATCAGGTTTGCGATACCCATAATGGCAATAACACTGATGGCCATAACTACTGAAGGCTCCAGTTTCACTGTAATGGCCAGTGCAGAGCAGATTCCCAGTACCTGCACGGTAATGGGGTTGTTCAGCACCAGAGGCTCGGACAGCAGCTTTCTGTTTTTTGGCGAAAACAGGGGGTCTTTCTCTTTTGCTTCAGCCATAATTTATTGATATTTTTTTATAAACGGTAAATAATAGCGGAATCCGTCTTCGATCATATGGGTGACTCCGTTGCTGGTGATGGTTCCTCCGGAGATGGCATCTACCCCGTGATCACCGGGGATAGAGCTGTTTTCCACGCCTCCTTTCACCACCTTTATGGATACAAACTCTCCATCATCATCAAATATCCGGGTATTTTCAAATTGTTCTGAGAATTGGTCCGTATTGATCTGTGCTCCCAGTCCCGGTGTTTCCCCGGCGTGGTCGAAGCTGGCTCCGGCCACGGTGTTCAGGTCGTTTTTCAGGGCCATGTTCCCCCAGATCGGCCCCCAAAGGCCATTGCCCCGTAGCGGGAACACAAACAGGGAGTCGTCGTTATGGTCACGCATGATGAACAATGGCAGGGTAGGAGCTGTTTCCAGGCTTCCTTTTTCATACCTTTCCAGGTCGTTCATAAGTCTTTTCATATCCATTTCAAAAGGCCGGTTTTCTCCTTTGGTGAACTCTTGTTTGCTGCCATCGTAAACGGTGGTGATGTCTCCCTGCAGGCTAATGGCATACTCAGCGATAAGGCGGTGCTGATATACATGTATGGCGCTGTCTCTGGAAACATTAATATTCGCCGCGCCAAGGATCTCCTGCATCTTTTCAGCCCGGCGGTTATCTTCTTGCATGGGTTTGAGCAAGGAGGCCACCAGGGTCAGGATCGCGGCCACCAAAACCACCATTATGGTGGCAAATCGAAAGATATACGAATCCGACATTGTTATTGTGTTTTGCAGGTTAAGTTGTTTGTGCCTGAGCTCTTTTCAGGCGGTATTTTACGTTGGCCCTGACCACATAGTAGTCAATCAGCGGGGCCATCACATTCATAAACAATATGGCCAGCATAATTCCTTCCGGGTATGCGGGGTTAAATACACGGATAAGCATGGCTAGCAGTCCGATAAGGAATCCGTAAATAATCTTTCCCTTATTGGTTTGAGTGGCCGTTACGGGGTCGGTAGCCATATACACCACACCGAATGCGAATCCTCCCATTACCAGGTGTTGGTGTGCGGGTATCATCATATATTCATTGGCCCCCCACAGGTTGAACAGCAGTCCCATGAGGTATCCCCCCAGCAGAGCAGTAAACATAATTCGGGCACTACCCACGCCGGTGGCCAGCAGCACTGCGGCTCCCAGCATTATGGCCAGTGTTGATGTTTCGCCGATAGACCCGGGAATAAATCCAAAAAACATGTCCCAGAAGTCTGGGATGGCCTCCATTTCGCCGGAAGCAGCATTGGCCAGCGGGGTTGCCCCGGAGTAAGTGTCTGCTTTTCCGGCTATCCAAACCTGATCGCCGGAAAAATGGGCCGGATAAGCAAAAAACAAAAAAGCCCGGGCGGTGAGGGCCGGGTTTAAAATGTTCATTCCTGTTCCGCCGAAAACCTCTTTACCCAAAATAACAGCAAAAGCAGTGGCAGCAGCTACCATCCATAGGGGGATATCCGGAGGGAGTACCAGGGGGATGAGCATGCCCGACACCAAAAAGCCCTCATTCACCTCATGGCCACGCACCTGGGCAAAGGCAAACTCTATGGCCAGGCCGGTGACATAGGAGACAACAATAATGGGCAATACCTTCATAAGCCCGTATGCTACAATATCCCAGAAATGAGGAATTTCTCCCAGGGCATTGTAATGCTGGTATCCCACATTCCATACGCCAAACAGCAGTGCAGGGATCATGGCCAGGACCACTACAGACATGGTTCGCTTCATATCAATGGCATCACGAATATGACTGCCTCTCCGTGTCACTTTGTTGGGCACAAAAAGGAAAGTTTCAAAAGCATCAAAGGTGGAATGCAACTTTTCAAACCTGCCGCCCTTCTCAAAATGAGGCTTTATCTTATCAACGTAATTGCGTAAAGCTTTCATTTGTATGTGATTATAAATGCATTATCTTAATTAACAAATCATATCCGGCTCTACATCAGCTCTTTTCGTGTCACTTCCAGCCCCGTTCGGATAATATGTTGGATTTCGGTTTTGGAAGTGTCCACAAACTCACATAAGGCAAAGTCTTCCGGCCCCACTTCGTAGATGCCCAGTTTTTCCATTTCTTCAATATCCTCAATAATAACGGCCTTTAACAGTTGCATGGGGTAAATATCCATAGGGAATACGCGTTCATACTGTCCGGTCATTACCAGGGCCCTGGGGCCTCCGTTATAGTTGGTATCCAGGCGGTATCTGCGCCCCGGGAACAGCCAGGAGAAGAAGGTGCGTGAGGTGCTGTATTTGTTCAACCCCGGGGCAGCCCAGCCCATAAATTCATAATGATCCCCCTGGGGGATGACGGTTAGCTGGTGGTGATAGAATCCCACAAACCCTTTGGCATGTGCTGTGCTGCCTGTCAATGGGTTTCCACTGATTATCCGCACGTTATCGTTTTTCAGGTTATCTTTAAGCATGGGTTCCATGCAGGCTCCGGCGGTAATTTTCAGGTAACGGGGGTCTTTGATCTCCGACCCGGTGAGGGCCACAATTTTTTCCGGTTGGTAGTGTCCGGTTTGAAACAGTCGTCCCATATCGGCCACGTGCTGTGCATTAACATGCCATACCACCTGGTCTTTGTTTACCGGGTCCAGCTTGTTGATTTGAACTCCCGGGTTTCCTGCAGGATGTGGTCCTTTAAAGGTGTTGATCTGTACGTTTTTGGCATTCTCAAAGGCTTTAGCATGGGGTTTTCCGGCCCTGAGGTTCAGGTGTATGGTGCCGGAAGTGAGTTTGCTTAAGGCGTTGATACCCGTTTGGAACTCTTTTTCTCTGCCTTCCATGGCCAGGTCCAGGTCAGGGGCCAGGGGGTGACTGTCAAAGGCGGAGATAAATATGGATTTTGGTTTGTCTTCCGGACGGGCGATCACTTCAAAAGGCCTGCGCAACAGGGATGGCCATAAGCCGCTCGCCAGAAGCGTTTCCACAATCTTATCCCGGGATAAACCCGGGGGATCCCCATGGGGAAAATCCTCATACTCCCGGCGGTCGTCCGCATCAATAATGATCTCCTCGATCACCCGCTTACGACCCCGGACAATGGCGCGTATGGTGCCACTGACCGGCGCAGTAAACCGGATACGTTCATTATACTTATCATAAAATAAGGCGGTGCCCGCTTTAACCTTATCCCCTTCTTTAACCAATAGCTTGGGAAATACCCCGGTAAAATCCGTGGGATTTACCCCGTAAACGGAAGCATCCAAAGGAGATACCTCTTTCCTGGCGGAACCCTGAAGCGGTATGTCAAGGCCCTTACTGATCTTTATGGAACGGCCCATAGGCTTGTGTAATATTTATACATACATGATACCTTTAACAGGAAACATTGTGAATTGTTTCACACAAAATAAAATAATACCGCAAAAATAGGTAATTCCTTATACGTATGGTAGTATAAATTGCGCGAATGCAAGAGTATTGCAAGCCAGTCATATAGATGATTTTCTTTAGATTATGTGGGTCCAGTCTAATACCAAACGTCTTTCACATCGCTGAAAATCAGCTTTGCCCCATCCCTAAAGGGTGGCTGATTTTCAGCGGCTTCACCCTTTAGGGTCTGGGGCAAAAAGCCGCTGAAAATCAAAAGTAACCTTTTTAGATTGGGCTCATTATATTGAATCGCCCTCCATTAGCTCCCAATATCTGGGTGGTTGGGAACGTGGCCATTCTACCCATAATGCCTATTGGGTAAGCGAATCCGAAACCCTGTTGAAATAAACATCTGACATGGCATTTCACGGAGTAAACCCCGAAACCAAAAAATTACTATTTTTGCCCTTTCAAATTTAGATATTATGGACAGAAAAGAATTAGAGACCAGGGTAAAGAGTGTAATAGACCAGGTTCGCCCGTATCTTGAGGCAGATGGTGGTAATATTCAATTCATTAACCTCACCGATGACAATGTGGTCAATGTGGAGTTGCAGGGAGCCTGTGCCACTTGTCCCATGAGCATAATGACGTTAAAGCAGGGGGTTGAGCAGGCCATGAAGAAGGCCATTCCCCAGATCAAGTCGGTGGAGGCTACCAATCTTCCCGGAGGTGCTTCTCCCATGGGTTAATTTTCGGTGTTGCAACGGCTTTATGTTTTAAAAGCTGTTTTTCAGGTGGTTCAGGGGATTTGATACCGGGCTGTCAGTGGCATGCGTCGTCCTGATCCGAAAGCTTTTGGTGACACCCGTAGTACGGGTGGTGCCTGGAAGCGTTTGTGTTCGCTGTTGTTTACCAGCTTAAGCACTTTGCTTACCATCTCTTTATCAAATCCGGCGTCCATGATCTGTTGGGGGGATTTTTGCTCTTCTATGTACATGTACAAAAGCTTATCCAGCACGTGGTAGGGGGGTAATGAGTCGCTGTCTTTCTGGTTGGGTCGTAATTCGGCGGAAGGGGCTTTATAAATAATGCTTTCCGGGATGATCTCTTTGTCTCTGTTTATATATTTAGCTAGTTGCCAGGCTTCGGTCTTATAGATATCGCCGATAATGGAAAGTCCTCCGCACATATCCCCATACAAGGTTCCATATCCTACTGCTGCTTCACTTTTATTGGAAGTATTGAGCAGCAGGTATCCTTTTTTGTTGCTAAATGCCATCAGCAAAGTGGCTCTCAGCCGGGCCTGGAGATTTTCTTCGGTGGTATCGAAGGGCATATTTTTAAAGAAGGGTTTCAGTGTATTTTCCAGGGCATTAAATCCTTCTTCGATGGAAACAATTTCTTTGGGGCTTTCCAGGTTCTGAGTTATTTTCAGGGAGTCGTCTATGGAGTGTTGGTTGGAGAATCGTGACGGCATAATGAGGGACATCACGTTTTGTGGTCCCAGGGCATCTGCGGCGATGGCCAGTGTTAGTGCCGAGTCCAGTCCTCCGGACAGTCCCAGCACCGCCTTTTTAAACCCTGACTTTCTGAAAAAGTCTGCCGTACCGCATCGTAAAGCCTGATACAGGCGTTCTGTTCTGTGGGGGTATTTCAATATTTCCAGGGCTGGGGCGGCATGATCATTTGTTGCGGTCAGCCGTTGTGTATCAAAAATTTCCGTTCGTTCTTCAAAGAAAGGCATTTGCATAATGGGGCGGCCCTGTTTATCAATGACCATAGAGCCTCCGTCAAAGATGATCTGGGCATGGGCGCCGGTCTGGTTCACATATATGAGAGGGAGGTTATATTTTTTGGCATTGGCTTGCAGGATGCTTAAGCGTTTTTCCCCTTGTGAATAATCAAAAGGAGAGGCGGCAATATTTATGATCATGTGTGGGTTTTCCCGGGCCAGCCGGTCCATGGGGTTGGTCACATACATAGGGTTATCCCCCAGTCCCCACAGGTCTTCACAAATGGTTATGGCAATCCGTTTACCCTGAAAAGATACCACAGAAGAGGTGGTATCCGGCTCAAAATACCGGTACTCATCAAAGATATCGTAAGTGGGAAGCAGCGATTTGCGTGTAACAGCCTTTACTTTTCCCTGGTGTAAAAAGCAGGCTGTGTTGTATAGGCGCTTGCCTTTCATGCCGGTGTTGGGCATCGGAACCCCCACAATGGCGGCAATATCTACACACTCCCGGGAGATATGCTGCAGCGCATCGCCACACCGGGCAATAAAATGATCATAGTCCAGCAGGTCACCCGGCGGATATCCGGAAATGGCCAGCTCGGGAAAGACCACCAGATCAGCACCCCCGCAAGATGCTGCGTGAATACTGTCTGTAATTTTACGGGTGTTATGCTGAAAATTCCCGATATGGAAATCCAATTGTCCTAAAGCAACCTTCATGTGTTTATTTTATTGTTCCTTGTTCCTTGCCACGAATGCACGAATAATATGCTACTCCTCACACCCCACGCATCACACCCAAACGCTCCGCGCTACACACCAAACCCAAACCCCCATGCCCCATGCCCTATGCCCCATGCACTCTGCCCTATGCCCCATGCCCCGAAGGGGTGACATGATTATTTCTTCGCCTCCTGGCATCATTTCCCGGCGCGCGCCCCCGGCCCCTAAAGGGGAGGGCCACCGCGCATGGATGCCTCACCAAGTTTCTTCACCGCAAACTGCCGCGGGTTGGCCCGGTCCTCCCCTTTAGGGGAGTTAGCGGGGCGCGTTCGGGGGGCGTCCGGAGCCGGAGGGGCGTGCTTTAAAACAGCAATCCCACTTTTAACTCCAGGTAGTTGGCAATGGCTTTTTCTCTTTCTTCGGAAATGGCATTGTCTTCTCTGAGGATATTATTGAATCCGTTGTTAAAATTCAGGGCTCCCACCAGTGCAATATTTTCTGCCAGGGAATATTCTATTCCCATTCCAAAGATCAGGGAAGTTTTAAAGAGGGCTATATTGTCGGTGATATCCACTTCCGGCTTTCGGGTATTGTCTCCATCGTCCAGGATATAATCCGCTTCTCCACTGAGGCGGATGCCGGCACCCAGGCCCACATTGGCGAAATAAGTGATATAGCCAATCTCATTGGTAGACATTTTTAGCATTATGGGGAGATGCAGGTATTGTAATTTATAGGTAGTGTTTTTGATACGTTCCCAGCCGGCGTCAAATTCAATGGTGTCGGCATACGACAAACGGCCACCCTGGTAAACCACATCAAACCCGGTGGATATTGAATAGTTGTCAGAAAAGCTGTACTCGGCCAGCAAGCCATATCCAAAACCAATACGCAATCCGTCATAATCATAATCACTGGTTTCCGGATTCAACCAGGAAACAGAGGGAGAGGCATGTAAACCAAATCGGAATGGCCGGGAATCTTCCTGTGCGCTTGCTTGCAATACGCTTAAAGCCAGCGATAAAATCAATAAAGAAATAACAATTTTTTTCATAGTTTCAGGTTTATGGGATAATTTAAAAAAAATCAACAATGACGTATGTCCAATTAAACATATAAACGCTCTAAATGTTAGGACAAAAATAGGGAATAAATTGGGAACGGATAATCTAAATTAAAAATTATTGTTGCGTATGGCAGGGTTTGGGGGTTGGTCTGTAGACGCACGGCCGTGCGTCTTTGTTTCATGTTTCATGTTTCATATTTGTCAATTGTTAACTACCTTTGCCTGGTGTTAGATTGGTATAAGTAGTCATATTAAAATACAATCGATGAGGGTTTTTATTTTATTGGTTTGTTTGCCTTTTTTGTTTTTTTCCTGTGACCGGTCACGTGATTTGCATGTTGATGTGAGCGATCAGCTTCCCGGCGGCATAGAGATCAGGCGGTATGGGGACGCCATCTTTTCCATGGATTCGGATGATTTTACCATTGCATCGGTAAAAGGTCTGCATGATGATTTTCCTTTTTTTGTTACACCTGATCCTGATTCTGCTGGTGTGCTCATGCTCAGGGATTTTGTTTTGGATCCGGTAAACCAGGACCTTTACGGCCAGGTGATGGAGAAATACCCTCATGTTTCAGATATCCGGGAAGGTCTGGAGGGTCTGTTTCGTCATATAAAGTACTATTTTCCGGATTACCGGGTGCCATTGGTTTACACATATGTCTCTTCTTTGAACCATGAGTTGCCGGTGATTTATGAAGATTCGGTGCTGGTGATCGCCCTGGACATGTACCTTGGGGGGCAGACTCGTTATTATGATAAGCTGGGTCTTCCCCGCTATATTTCAAGGTGGTACATTCGTGAGCGTATGATCCCGGAGGTGTGTCAGACCATTGTTTCCCGGTGGATTCAATCGGAAGAGGACCCGTCGTTGCTGGATCATATGGTGCGTCAGGGGAAGATACAATACCTTATGGATGCCTTTTTACCCGATACAGACCGAAGCTATAAGATACGCTATACGCCAAAACAGATGGAGTGGATGGAAGATTCGGAAGCATTTGTGTGGGGTTATATCCTTGAAAACGAGCTTTTATATTCCAGTGACCGGTCCAGGTTAAAGCCCTTTGTGGATGAAGCACCCTTTACCGCTGCCATTTCCCGGGAGGCCCCTCCCCGGATGGCTCAATGGTATGGCTGGCGAATAGTTACCAGTTATATGGATAACAACAGGGACTATACAATCCGGCAGTTGCTGCAGGAAGACCGCAGCCATATTGTTCTCCGGGAGTCAGGATATAAGCCCCATCGTCGGTTTTTTTAGCATGGGAGAGCCCGGCCTTATGGGTCACTTACAAAGCAGGTGTTGGTATCATGCATAAACTGCAGCACCTCCTGGCACCCTTCTCCGTTTTTTGCGGAAGTAATTATTTGGGGCGGGAGTTCATCCCAGTCCTCATAGAGCTTTTCTCTGAATAGCTCCATATTTTCCCGGGTATGCTTTTCCCCCTGTTTGTCGGCTTTGGTAAAGGCAATGATGATAGGGATCTGTTGTGCCCCGCACCATCTGACAAACTTCAGGTCGGAATCCTGTGGTGTTCTCCGGCTGTCGATAAGCACAAAAGTGGTTAACAGGTTCTTCCGTCGTTTAAGGTAGGAATAGATCATCCCTTCCAGCTTTCCAATGATCTTCTTTGATCGCCGGTCGTATCCATAGCCGGGCAGATCGGTCCAGTACATCGCACCACGGTTAATGGAAAAATGGTTTATCATAAGGGTCTTTCCCGGGGTGGAAGAGGTCTTGGCCAAATTTTTACGGTTGCTGAGCCGGTTGATCAGCGAAGACTTGCCCACGTTGGAGCGCCCGATAAATGCATATTCAGGCGCATCTGCCGGAGGGCACTTTTCAACAGAAGGACTGCTGATCATATATTCTGCATGACGAACTTCCATGATGAGGCAAAGGACTAGGGATGATGAATAAAAAAATATGACTGATGAATAAAAAAAATATGACTGATAAATAAAGGACTATGGATGATAAATAAGGGGAAGGTTAGCTATTTTTCCCTTCATACTGCAAAACGTGTCGTTCTTTTTTCTGCTCATAGATATCGGAAATGGTAATTAGTATTCCCGTCTCTTCCACCCGGCCAAAGTTTATATTTACAGAGGTTCCAAAGGTTTTCATGGTAGAAGAAAGGTTCATATACGCATTCACCAGTGGAGGGATATTTTCTCCATAGCGGCGTATGTGTTTCACAAGGATCTTATAATTTTCGTCGTAGGTTTCTCCTGAGAACACCCCTTTCAGTTCATCTTCCGGGGTGTGCAGTTCCACCGGCTTATAAGGGCGCATGAGTCTGTCGGGGTCGGGGAAGAAGGTGTATAAAAAGTAAAGGATCAAGTCTCTGGCAGTAATGTTATACCTGGGGTACATGGTGATCTTTCCAAAGAAATATTGAATACCCGGGTGGTCAACCAGCAGTGCCCCCAGCCCATCCCACAGGTTATCCAGTGAGTAGATGCCTTTTCTGATATTGAACAGCGGCTGATATTCGGGCTGTACAAAAGATCTTCCCAGCTCAATGACCTGTGGGAGGTATTCTTTTACAAAGGATTGGCTAAACCGGAACAGTTTAGATGTGGGGCTTTTGGGGTATCCTTTGGCATCTTTGGTAAGCTGGTTTCCCAGCAAAAACCGGTAGCCGCCAACCACGGCCTCATCCTGGGGGTCCCAGACAATAAGTTGCTTAAAACAGGGGTCTTCCAGATCATATTCATCCAGGTCACAGTCCTTTCCTGTGCCGCCACCCGACTCCCTGAAACTCAACTCCCTTAGTCGGCCAATCTCGCGTAAGGTGTTGGGAGCGTTATCTTTATCAATAATATATATTTCCCTGTTGCCATTGTTGGTATTCCGGATAAACCGCTCTTCCGTTAGCTCTTTTTTTATCAAATCCCCCTCCACGGGGGCAATTAAATCCTTCATAATATCTGCCTTTCTTACTTTGATTTACTTCGCCGGGGTGCTTTTACTTCCTGTGGCATAGGTTTTTTCCTTTACCCATGCTGCCCACTCCCTGTCTTTTTTCTTTTTCCGGTCAAAAACAGTATAAGGTATTTCTTCGCCAAAAGTGATGGGAATGGTCTTGCGGGTCTGCTTATACATCTCATCCACCAGGAATAGCATTTCAATATTGGAGTTAATCCCCAGCATGCTTCTCAGGTTGGCCAGAGTATAGAAGAAGTTTGAGTTTCTTCCGCCAATATGGGTGGGAATAATATTCCTTTTATGCTGTACTGCCTTTTGAATAAAGGTTTTTTTCCACTCCAGGTCCCTGATCTGCCCTTTTTTCTTGCGCGATACCAGTCCGGCAGGAAAGTACAGAATGGTGGCGTCGGAGGCAAAAGCCTCATCAAAACGCCGGATATTTTTCGTATTCTTTCCATGCTTGTTGATGGGAATGAAAATCCCATGAATGTTGGGTAAAAAGAGCAGTATGTCATTTACGGGAAAGATAATGTCCTTATTGATCTGGGCCACAGTGTGCATTAAAGCAATGCCATCCAGCCCGCCCAGGGGATGGTTGGATACCACCAGCTGACGCCCCTTTGGAGACAAATGCTCCAGACCGGTAGCCGAAATCTCCAACTGGAAAAAATTTACTGACGCCGCCACAAAATCTAAACCCTCCAAATGACCATAGGCACTCAAAAACGAATTTAGATCATCCTGATGGATGACCCGCTTGAGGTACGACTTGATAAACCAAGGCATAAGACGGGATAAGCGCTTGCTCTTGGAAGCGATAACCTTATCCAAATCAACATATTTTCTTTCTGTTTCCGGATGACGATCCTGTGGCATTTGTCCTGATGGGTTTGGACGGCAAATTTAAGCATAATGGAAATATTAGCAGAATTTATTCGAAAGTAATTTCCCATAAGGCCCCGGATGAGATCAACATGGAAAAAATAACTCCAGTCTGAAATGGCCCCATTTGATTTTCAGTGGATAGGAAATATCCATGGCGAAAATTTTTCCGACACACAGGAGAATGATTACTTCCTTACCGGAAAGCTCCCACGCGCGCCCCTCTGACTCCCCTAAAGGGGAGGACCGGGCCAGCCCACGCGCGCCCCTCTATCTCCCCTAAAGGGGAGGACCGGGCCAGCCCACGCGCGCCGGGAAATGATGTGAGGAGGCGAAGAAATAATCATGTCAGCCCTTCGGGGTATAGGGCATAGGGCATGGGGCAGAGGGCATAGGGCATAGTTATTTGGTATTATATAATAATATCCCCGCATATTATTCGTGCATTCGTGGCAACGAACAAAAATTTTACACATATGAAATATATGCGCCTTTACAGACCGGACTCAAAAAACTTATCCACAGAATAGAATGCCGCTTTCTGCTACTTCCCCCGCCAGACATGGGCTTTGTGGGGGGCTGGTGGAAAAAGTTATCAACAATGTGGGAAAAAGTGGAAATAAATGGTGTAAAGTGGGAAAAACTGTTGTATATTTACATCCTTAAAACACACCATTGACCATGGCAGACATTGTAGGCGAATATTACTGTAAATTAGACTCTAAGGGAAGGTTAATGATTCCTTCAGGGTTAAAAAAGCAACTTCCTCCGGAGGCGAATGATGAGTTTGTGGCCAACCGGGGTTTTGAGCGTTGCATCTCTTTATATCCCAATAATGAGTGGTCTCGTGTTTCGTCCAGGGTAAAGAAGTTGAATGGTTTCAATTTAAAGAACAGGGAGTTTCAGCGTTATTTCTTTGCCGGGGCCACTCGTTTATCCATGGATGGCAGTCATCGCATTTTGCTTCCCCGGCAGCTATTAAAGTATGCCGGCATTACTCGGGAGCTGGTGTTATTTGCTTATTCGGATTATATAGAGATATGGGATAAGGACACTTACGAGCGTTTGCTTTCTGATGAGCCCGAGGATTTTGCTCGTTTGGCGGAGCAGGTAATGGGAGATAACGACAATAAAACCTATGGAGATGAGTGACTACCATAAGCCGGTTCTTTTGCAGGAGTCTCTCGTGGGGTTGGATATCCGCCCCGGCAAGACCTATGTTGACCTCACCTATGGTGGGGGCGGTCATTCGGCCGGTATTTTGGACAGGCTGGAAGGGGGTCGTCTCATTGCCATGGACCAGGATGAGGATGCTTTGGCTAACCGTTTGGATGATGAACGGCTGACGATGGTAAAGGGGAATTTCAGGTATTTAAAGAACTATCTCCGGTACTATGATGCCTATCCCTGTGACGGTATTTTGGCAGACCTGGGTATTTCTTCCTGGCAGATTGACACTGCGCAGCGGGGTTTTTCCATTCGTTTTGATGGTCCTTTGGACTTCCGCATGAATCGTGATCAGGTGCTTACCGGTGAGGACGTGCTCAATGGGTATAGTCAGGAGGCGTTGAAGCGCATGTTCAAAGTTTATGGAGAGCTCAGTGGTGCCGGAAAGCTGGCGGGAGCCATAGTGAGGCACCGGGAAAGCCACCCGCTAAAAACCATAAGCCAGTTTGCCCAGCTCGCCGGAAAGTACTCACCTAAGCACTTGCGCAGCAAGTATCTGGCTAAAGTGTTTCAGGCGGTCCGCATAGAAGTGAACCAGGAAATGGAAGCCCTGGAGGAGATGTTACAGCAGGCTGCACAGGCACTCAACCCCGGCGGACGCCTGGTGATCATCGCTTACCATTCCCTGGAAGACCGTATGGCAAAGAACATTATCCGTGCCGGGAATATACATGGTGAGCAGGATAAGGACTTTTTTGGAAATGTAAATACACCTTTTAAAAAGATAAACAATAAAGTGATCACTGCCGGTGAACAGGAGATCCACGACAACCCCCGGGCCAGAAGTGCCCGGTTAAGGATAGGGGAACGGCTATGAACGAGCAGGCTAACAAACATATGCACCCCGGGGAGCTTCAGCAAGACGCTGATAAGCAGGGCTCTTCCGGAAGCGCTCCCACAAAGAAGCGGGGAGCTGCTTCGCCCGGAAAGTTCATCCAGCGGGTGCTGGATGGATCGGTGCTGGTGCGTAATAAAAAGCTGTTATCCCTGCCATACGTGCTGTTACTATCCCTGTTCGCACTCCTGTATATTGCCAATAACTATTATGCCCAGCGCAAGATCAGGGATTTAAATAAATTGGAAAGCAGCATGATAGAGCTGAGGTACGAGTATCGTACCACCAATTCCAGGTTAATGTTTGAAAGCAAGCAGTCGGAGGTAGCGCGCAAGCTGGAAAAAACCGGCATCCGTGAAAGCACGGAGCCGCCCAAAAAGCTTTATACACAACGTAATAAAAAATAATAATGGAAGATGCACGCAAGCAAATACTGATACGGGTATATGTGCTCTATTTTATTTTGCTGATGGCTGGTTTGGCAGTGATCGGCAAGCTTGTGTATTTGCAGGTGGTGGAAGGGGATGAGTTGCGTGAAAAGGCGCGGCAGAGCACCATGGCTTATCACAGTGTGGAGGCGGCCCGCGGTTCGGTTTACGATGGGAATGGCATGTTGCTGGCCACTTCGGTGCCGTTATTTGATATCCGCATGGATGTGGCTTCGCCGCTTATTGACGATGAGCTGTTTCATGGCAAGGTAGACTCGTTGGCTCATGCTTTAGCCAATCTTTTCAAAGACCGTCATCACAGGAATTACCGTTCCGATCTGATCTCCAATCGCAATGCGGGCAACCGTTATATGCTCATCAAGCGCAATGCCACCTATACCGAGTTAAAAGTGGTTCGTAATATGCCCATATTACGTCGGGGTAAGTACCGTGGTGGGCTGATAGAAGTGCCCCGGAGCCGGCGGGTAAAGCCTTTTCGGCAGCTGGCCTCCCGCACCATCGGCTATGCCCGTCCGGGCTATAAGGTGGGCCTGGAAGGAGCTTACGACCAGGTGCTGCGCGGAGACAGCGGAAAGCACCTGATGAGAAGGGTTGCCAGTAACGTGTGGATCCCGGTAGATCAGGGCCTGCTGGTAGAACCCAAAAATGGATACGACATTATCACTACCCTGGACGTCAATATCCAGGATGTGGCTCAAAGTGCGCTGGAAGAAAACCTGCGACGTCATCAAGCCGCCCATGGCTGTGCCGTACTGATGGAGGTGGCCACCGGAGAGATCAAAGCCATTGCCAACCTGAAGAGGGACACAGCCACAGGACAATACCACGAAGCATATAACTATGCCGTTGGGGCCAGCACTGAACCCGGATCCACCTTTAAAACCGCCTCTCTGATGGTGGCCCTGGAACACGGAAAGTTTAATGTAAACGACTCGGTAGATACCCGCGACGGAAGAATGAAGTTCTACGGGCAGGAAATGGTGGATGCACAGGAACGGGGACATGGAAGGATCACCATAGCCAGAGGACTGGAGATATCCTCCAATGTTGCCATATCCAAAATGATACATGAAGCATACGTCACTCAGCCGGAGAAGTTCTCCCAGGGTCTTCAAAAACTGGGGCTGCACAAGCCCCTGGGGTTGGAGATTGCCGGGGAAGGAAAGCCACTGATAAAATCCCCGGGCCATCCCACCTGGTCCAGAGTGACCCTGCCATGGATGTCTATAGGTTATGAAGTACGCATGACTCCACTGCAGATCCTTGCCTTTTATAATGGCATTGCCAACAATGGGCGCATGATGAAGCCCATGTTTGTTAAAGAGATCCGCTCTGCGGGGCAGACAGTGGAAAGGATGGAGCCACAGGTGCTTAATCCTGCTCTGGCTTCCAGGGAAACCATCAAAAAGGTACAGGAAATTTTGGTTAATGTGGTGGAAGAGGGTACGGCAAAGAACCTGTTTAACACCGTTTATACCATTGCCGGCAAGACGGGCACGGCCCAGATTGCCATGGGCAGTGAGGGCTATGTGGAATCGGGGCATGTTGCTTCCTTTGTGGGCTACTTTCCGGCCGACAACCCCAGGTACTCCTGTATCGTGGTGATAAACAAGCCTGCCCGCGGGTCTTATTATGGCAGTGCGGTGGCAGCTCCTGTGTTTAAGGAGATTGCCGACAAGGTATATGCTACACAGTTGGATATCCATGAGGAGAAAGTAGATACCGCCAGAAGCGTAAACATTGATTTGATAGCCGGTTATCAGCAAGACATTCAGGGCATGGCTTCATTTTTAAGCTATTCGGTAAACGGGGCCACTGCGGCGGCCCGGTTTGTCAGTCCGGTTGCCGAGCCTTCCGGTATCCGTGTGGCCCCCCGGCACTTCCGTAGCGGAGTGGTGCCGGATGTGCGGGGCATGGGAGCACGGGATGCCGTATACCTGATGCGCCGTCAGGGCCTCAGAGTGCAGGTGAAGGGGCGGGGAGTGGTGACCCGGCAGTCGGTGCGGCCCGGAACGCCGGTGGTGAGAGAACGGGAGATCATTTTAGAACTGAACGTATGAACAAAGAGCTAAACATATTATTAAAAGAAGTTACCGTGTTGGAACGGGCCGGGCGCAGGCAGGACTACGTAGCCCGGGTAGTATTTGACTCACGGAAGGTGGGAAAAGGAGACCTGTTTGTGGCCGTGCCCGGAACACAAACCGACGGCCATAACCATATTCCCCAGGCACTGGAAAAGGGGGCGGCGGCCGTAATATGCCAGCAGATCCCTGATCATGCCTCCGGGGAAGCCGACTGGATCAGGGTGGAGGACAGTGCAGAAGCTTTAGCACTGGTGGCTGCCGCATATTATGACCATCCGGCTAAAAAGCTTACCCTGGCCGGCATCACCGGCACCAACGGAAAGACCACCACCGTAACACTGCTACATCAGCTGTTTAGAGCCATGGGCCACAAAGCCGGAATGCTGTCCACCGTTAAAGTGGTGATCAACGACCAGCCCCAACCGGCAGCCTACACCACCCCCGACCCGCTCACCGTGAACAACACGCTGCAACAGATGGTGAAGGCCGGATGCCGGTACGCCTTTATGGAAGTGAGCTCCCATGCACTGGTCCAAAAAAGGGTGCATGGACTGCCCTTTCAGCTGGCCATGTTCTCCAATATCACCCACGACCATCTGGACTACCATAAAACCTTTGACGCCTACATAGAAGCTAAAAAACAATTCTTTGACCTGCTGAAACCACAGGCCAAAGCCCTGGTAAACCTGGATGACCGAAATGCGCTGCGCATGATGCAAAATACCCCGGCATCAAAGCATTCCTGTGCCCTGCAAAAGATGGCTGAGTTTAAGGGGCGGGTAATGGAAAACACCCTTGAAGGAATACAGATGGAGGTGGATGGACGAGAGGTGTGGAGCCCGCTGGCCGGAAAGTTTAATGCCTGTAACCTGCTGATGGTATATGCCGCTGCTCGGCTGTTGGGGAAGGAAAAAGAAGAAACCCTGCTTAACCTCAGTACCCTCAGACCCGCAGAAGGACGCTTCCAGATCATTCGCTCTGCCAAAGGACAAACCGCTGTGGTAGACTATGCTCATACCCCCGACGCACTGGAAAACGTGGCCAAAACCATTAGTGACCTAAAACCACCGGGACAACAGTTTGTGATCGTACTGGGAGCAGGTGGCGACCGGGACAAACAAAAAAGACCGCTGATGGCTAAAATCGCTGAAAAATATGCGGATGTGATCATATTTACCTCCGATAACCCCAGAAGCGAAGACCCCAATGACATCATTGACCAGATGAAAAATGGCCTTACACACACGGCAAACCGCAAAATACTGGAAATAACAGACCGAAAACAGGCCATACGCACCGCCTGTATGCTGGCGCAAAACAAAGATATTATCCTGGTGGCCGGAAAAGGACATGAAAACTATCAGGAGATCAATGGAGAAAGAAAGCATTTTGATGATAAAGAAATAATTGGCTCCTGCTTTAAGGACCAATAACAAACACAGAAAAAGATGTTGTATTATTTGTTTGATTATCTGGACCAAGCCATAGACCTGCCCGGGGCAGGCGTGTTTCAGTATATCTCCTTCAGAGCCGGTGGTGCCGTGATCACCTCTCTGGTTATTACATTGTTGTTTGGAAATAAGCTTATCAGCTACCTTCGAAAAAAACAGGTGGGAGAAGAAGTGCGTGACCTGGGCCTGCAAGGCCAGATGCAGAAAAAAGGCACACCCACCATGGGAGGACTGATCATTTTGGGAGCCATACTTGTTCCCACCCTGTTGTTCGCCCGGCTGGACAATATATATATCCAGCTAATGCTCTTTACTACCGTATGGCTGGGCATGATCGGTTTTGTGGACGACTATATAAAGGTGTTCAAAAAGGATAAAGCCGGCCTGGCAGGAAAGTTCAAAGTGATGGGACAGGTGCTGCTGGGAATCGTGGTGGGTGCCACCATGTTCTTTCACGAAGGAATCACTATCCGGGAAAAAATCTCCATGGAAGAGGCCCAACATATCCGTGAACAGGAAGACCTGTCACAGGAACGGGCACTGCTGTTCAGCAGGGAAAGTGTAAAGTCCACTAAAACCACTATCCCTTTTGTGAAAAACAATGAGTTTGACTATGCTGTGCTGATCGCCTGGCTGGGAGAACGGGCCAGAGCCTACGCCTGGCTGATCTTTATTCCCGTGGTGATCCTTATTATCACCGCTGTCTCCAATGGTGCCAACCTGACGGACGGATTGGATGGCCTGGCTACCAGTACGTCAGCCGTTACCGGAGGCGTGCTGGGAATACTGGCATGGGTGTCGGGAAACATAATTTTTGCCGACTACCTTAATATAATGTACCTCCCCGAAACGGGCGAGCTGGCCATCTTTATCAGTGCCTTTGTGGGAGCAACCATAGGCTTCCTGTGGTATAACTCCTTTCCCGCCCAGGTGTTTATGGGCGATACCGGAAGCCTGGCCATCGGGGGTATCATTGCCGTATTCGCTATCCTTATACGTAAAGAACTGCTTATCCCCGTATTATGTGGGGTGTTCCTGATGGAAAACCTTTCGGTGGTGATGCAGGTATCCTGGTTTAAATATACTAAAAAACGCTTTGGAACCGGGCGCAGAGTGTTTCTTATGGCCCCGCTGCACCATCACTATCAGAAAAAAGGTATGCATGAGGCCAAGATCGTTATGCGCTTCTTTATTGTAAGCATAATTTTAGCCGTATTTGCTATAATCACCCTAAAGCTAAGATAATGGATAAAAGCCTGGTTGTGCTTGGAGGGGGAGAGGCAGGAACAGGAGCAGCCGTGCTGGCTAAAACCAAAGGATATGCAGTGTTTCTCAGCGATCAGTCTGAGATCAGGGAGGAATATAAACGCGTTCTTATACATCATGGAGTGGATTTTGAGGAAGGAGGACACAGCCACGGCAGGCTGCTCACAGCACAAGAGGTGGTGAAAAGCCCGGGAATACCCGAAAATGTGCCCATCGTGAAGCAAATCCGGGAGAAAGGCATTCCGGTGATCTCTGATATGGAGCTGGCCGGACGATTCTTTAACGGATATACCATCTGCATAACAGGAAGCAACGGAAAAACCACCACCGCACTGCTGGTAGGACACATACTAAAAAGAGCCGGAAAAAAGGTGGTGGTGGCCGGAAACATGGGAGATAGCTTCGCCATGGCACTAACCAGGGAAACACCCGATTACGCAGTGCTGGAAATAAGTAGCTTCCAACTGGACGGCATGAGAAGGTTTAAAGCCAATATGGCCCTGATCACCAATATTACCCCAGACCATCTGGACCGGTATGATTATGACTTTCAGAAATATGTGGACTCAAAGCTTAAGATCACCCAAAACCAAACCCCCGGGGATTACTTCATCTATAATGCGGATGACCCGGTGTTGCAAAAGGAAATAAATAAACGGACACTGGCCGCAAAGCATGTGCCCATTAGTATTAATCCCCTGAAAATGAATTATGGGGCCTACGTGAATGAAGATAAAGAAATGATTATTCAATTCAATAAAAAAGAAAAAATTATGACCATCGAAGAGTTAGCATTGCAGGGAAAGCACAACACCTATAACTCCATGGCAGGAGGAGTTATCGGCC
>PWNQ01000125.1 GCA_003557725.1 Bacteroidales bacterium
AAAGCTCCCGCGCGCGCCCCTCTAACTCCCCTAAAGGGGAGGACCGGGCCAACCCGCGGCAGTTTGCGGTGAAGAAACGTTGGTGAGGCAACCATGCGCGATGGCCCTCCCCTTTAGGGGCAGAGGGCAGAGGGCAGAGTTATTTGGCATTTTATAATAATTTCACCGCATATTATTCGTGCATTCGTGGCAACGAACAACGAACAAAATTTTAAACAGATGAAAAAAATCATTATTGCAGACAGTGGCTCCACCAAAACAGACTGGGTGATTGTGGACTTATTATCTGGCAACGAACTGCATAGGTTTTCCACTTCGGGGATAAACCCCTTTTATATGCAGCGGGAAGAGATAACCAGTTTGGTCAGAAGGCAATGGGATAAAGATATTGGGTTCAACGATGTAGAGCGGGTCCACTTTTATGGAGCGGGCTGCTCTTCAGAAAGCAAATGCCAGATAGTCCAATCCGGTCTTAAAGGGGTCTTTCCCGATTCGGATATCCGGGTTTCTCATGATATGATGGCTGCAGCCAGGGCTTTTCCCGGAAATGAAAGCAGAATAGCCTGTATCCTGGGCACCGGGTCCAATGCATGCTTATATGCAGATGGAGAGATCAGGGAAAAAGTGTTCTCGCTGGGGTATTTATTCGGAGACGAGGGTAGCGGAGCACATATTGGAAAGAAAATGGCTGCAAGCTACCTGAAAGAGGAAATGCCGAAACCATTAGCCCGGCTGTTGGAAGAAAAATATGCTGAAAGCAAAGAAGAAATACTTCATCAGGTATATGGCAAGCCATTCCCTAACAGATACCTGGCAGGATTTGCAAAGCTTGCAGGTGAAAACCTGGAACACCCCTTCATACAGCAAGTAGTTGATCAATGTTTCTATTCATTTTTCCAAAACTACGTGCTCACTTTTTCTGATGCCTTGCAACACCCTGTTTTCTTTACCGGATCGGTGGCGCACCACTTTCAGCCTTTATTGGAAAATGTAGCCGGGGCTTGTGGTTATCCATCTATTGTGGTGTGCCGTTCACCATTACAGGGGCTTATTGATTACCACGTAAAAAGAGATTAAGTAACCAACAGCCTAAAAAGGGTTGACCAAAGATTAACTTAGAGTTAATCAATATGTTTTTTTGATTTCCGGTTACCGGTTTATGCAGAGAGCTGTTCCCCTGTGCCATACCCCTGGCCTTCCCCTGTAACAGACTGTCTTATAAATTACTTACCATATATATCTCCGGCAGGGCTCATCAATATTTTATAAATACCCCACTGTATGAGTTATTCCGGGTGGTTATTCTGATGTGGTATACCCCCCTTGCAAGATGGGCTATATTTTTTTCCATTAGTCCGTCTTCCGGAATACTTTCTTCGACCCACTGTTCAACGATCTGTCCGTTCACGTTGACAATAGCGCCACTGTAGGTAGTTGCCTCCCCGGGTTGGGTCATTCGGATATAGATGGTTATAGCTGCGGGGTTGGGGAATATCTCAATGGATTCATCATAACGCACTTTTCGGGCACCGGCACCCGGGGTTTTACCGATAACAAACACCGAGTCGTCATTAAGGCTGGAGTGTACATGTACATATCCGGAGAAAAAATCTATGGCATTGGGATTAAATGTAAGGCTGACTATCTGACTATCTCCCGGGGCCACTTGCATCCCCTGGAGTGCTCCTGCCTGGAATCCGGCAGGCAGGGAAACATCATCAAGCCACAAGGTTTGCGGGCTGTTGTTATAGATGGTAATATCTTTGGAATCCGTGTTTCCCATTTGCACCACTCCAAAGTCCAGTGTATCGGGAAGCAGTTTCATTCCCCCGGAGAAGAAAAACACGTCATCCACGGCTTTATCATCTCTCCAGCTTCTGGTGCGCGCCGATCTGAATCTGAGCATCACATTTTTTCCTTCAAACTCAGATATCTCAGCAACTACCTGCTCCCAGCTTTGGGATTGGCTCACCTGCTTCTGTCCTCCCACTTTAAACACATCTTTATGCCAGTGGGTTCCATCATGGACATCCACATGGATGGTATCAATTCCCGAGCCATACATGTGTATCCAGAAGGACATAAACGCCTTTTCCCCCTGTGGCAGGGCCAGACATGGTGTAATCAGGTATGACTTTTCGCTTTCTGACACGTGTGAGGGTTCAGTAAACACATATACTCCGTTGCTGGTTCCGGTGGTATGGTCCACAGCCGGGCCGGTCCCGGCTGAAGGAGTGGTTCCGCTACCCACGCGCCATTCAAAATCATGGGTCTTTTCCATGGCCCAGTCATTGTAAAACAATCCGGGGCTGCCGGGCACAAATGTTTCAAAGTCCTCAAACAACGGCAAGTTTTGATTGTCCCTGACATGTATCTTCCCGTGTTTTGTCTGTGAGTCTGTCCCCTGGGGGTTGGCCAGGGTAAGGGTAACATCATAAACCCCGGCCACATCGTAGGTGATTACCGGGTTTTCCAGGTTGGAGGCGGCCGGGTTTCCACCGGGAAACTGCCATGATCTCTGGGTGATCCCACAGCATGACAAGTCATGGAACTGTACAGTAAACCCACAACAGGTGTTTTCTTTAGATGCGGTAAATAAGAAATGAGGCAAGCTGTCGTAGTCCAGTATTTCAATATCATCCACTGCCATATCTCCTGTCCAGCTATCCCCCCGGATGGCCCTGAAGCGAACCTGTACGCAGCTGGAATTCACCTGTGACAAGTCTACCAATGCCCTTTTCCAGGGGTCGGTATAGCTGGTATGCTGCTGTCCGTAGAAGCTTCTCAGCTGTTGCCATCCGCTGCCATCGTTCACATCCACGTGGAGCTCACTGATGGTAGCACCGAACATGTGGTACCAAAACTTCAGGGCTGGGGTATTCAGTGTACTTATGTCCAGGGCAGGTGAAATGAGCAGGGCGGTATCCCCGGGCTTTCCTCTGGAGGCTTCGGTATATATATATTTTCCCTGGCTGGTTCCGGTAGTATGATCAACGATAGGTCCTGTTCTGAAAGAGGGGGTGCTATCGTTGTGGATATGCCATTCAAAGGAGGAGCTGCTTAAGGACTGCCAGCCGGTCTCAGTGAGGCTGAACCCTCCCATTTGCTCAACCGTTTCCAGGTAAGGGGTGGGCATAGCAGGGGCTACATAAACCTGTTGCTGGTTCACAATGGAATCAACACCATGTGCATTACTAACCAAAAGGCTCACGTCATAATAGCCGGTATCATGGAAAGCTGCTTCCAGGTAGTTGGATGTGGTTGACCCATCCAGCACCGACCATGTGGGCGGTTCAATATTCCATTGCCAGGAGTCGGGCTGATACATGGAGTTATCAAAAAGCTGAATGGTATTTGAAAAGCAACTTAGCAAGCTATCGGACACTGCGTATTCAGCAACCGGCGGGTTGGTGCATCCGGTAACCGGTATTTGGGCCACATAGGGCTTCATCTCTTCTCCGCTGATGGTAAGCAGAGCATAGGGCTTCACATTGCTCACCGGGGGGAAGGAAAGTGTTCCGGCCCCTGCGGAAAGGGTAATGGCATCCATGGTGCTGCCGGCCATCACCAAGGTGGCCGTGGCATTGGCCATATTGACAGCGCTGATGATAAGGCTGGTGTCTCCACAGGCCAGAGAGTGATCATGGCTGGCCGTTAGGGGTTGGGGTTCCTGCGTCCATATTTTCATGGCTGGGTCACCGTGATAATGGAACAACTCATGGGTGGCCTGGCTGGTTCCCCAGGTCTCTGTCATTCTCAGCAAGCCATGGTTTAACACATAGCCCATTTGTCGGATATTATGAAAGTTGGGTGTTGGGTTAGGGTTGCTGACCCCACCGGATCCAAAGTTGGGGATCAGCCCGGGGTTAGCCCAGATAGCGTCAAAGAAGCCAACCGAAAGGCCGTCGTTAGTACCGCTAAAGCTAACCGCAGAAGAGGCCATAACGCCAACAGCCCCACCGGGGCTTTTCCTCAGCAGGTTCTCCGCAAAGGTACGGCTGTCGATAAACCTTCCTGAGGAGCAGTTAATGCTCAACACCACAGGGAGGTTGTTCCCATTGTCCAGGCGGGCAACATCAGTGGAAAAGAAAGGGGGATCAGCCCATCCATCGGTACTGCCATGATCGCGATGTAGTGCTATAAAAACCCCATTATCAATAATTTCAACAATATCATCAGCTCCCCCATCCCATAAAAATCCATTGGTCCGAAGCAACTCCGGTGGTAAAGGTTGTCCATAGGAATAGTGTCCCGGGTTATAGTTTGTGGGGTTAATGTACCCTTCTGTATAATAGACCCTATCCACCAGATAGTTCATGCTTTCCAGGTAGTCTTTCACCTCTTCGCTGGTATGAATAAAGCGTCTGCTGGCATATCCACTGGTGTCGTCATCCTGGAAGTAAGCGGCTACCAGGGCGTTATTATAAAACCCGGGGTTTTGTGGCGGGGTTTTTTAATAGCTAATGATCTTTCTTACAGTGCTTAAGGCTTCTTCACTACTTTTTGCACTGATCCTTCCCCGGGCCATGTCAGGGAAATAATCGCCAGGGGGGCCCATGCAGGCGTAATAGTGATCTGAATACCGGTTTCTACCCACATGAACCAGTTCTGCGGGCACATGCTCCTGGTCGCCAAGAATAACAAAAAAATCAGGATAGGTAGCGGCTCCATGATAGAAGGAATGAATGGAGTCCTTGACCTGGGCCGTAGTCCAGTGACTGCGTTTCATTATATGCACTCCGTGCCCCAACTGGCGCTTCCACTGGGCCAGCGTATCTGCCGCCATTGAAAACATCTGGTGAGCCACTATCAGGTAATCCACCTGGGAAGAACGAACCCCGCCAGACAAATACCCCCTCATCTCTTCCCCAATGCTTTCATGATTGATAAACTTCTGCGGAAGGGTTTTCAAATATCCCTGGCTATGCCGGGAAATATCATCAAAAAAACGCTCCGCCCCGGAAAAGGCTAAGGTATATTTTACCTCACGAATAACCACCAGTTCCTGTTTTGCCGGATTATACTGAAAAGGGGTCACATGGACAATCCCCACCGGATTATCCCGCAGGTGCTGCTGCTGGTCAAGGGAAACTATTTGCTGCGGATAATATTGATCCCGGTCGTAAAACAATGAGTCATACACAAAGGCATCCCCATTCCCGCGGGGCTGGTCTTCCGCTGTCCCGGGAAAGGTCTCTTCAAGGGAATATCCATCGGGCTGTAACGGCTGTGCGGGCCATACCTTAATACCCTGGAGCGTGTCGGCCCTAATCACCTCCACACCAACTGTTGTTGCACCCCCATGTGGAAGCAAAACAATATCACGGTTGGATGGCAGAGCAGGATAACCCTCTTTGTGCAAGAAACTAAACCCCTCTATAGAGATGCGCTCAAAATCTACTCCCGCCGCCGTTAGACGAAAAGATTGAAAGTCATTAATCTCATAATGAACCACCACCCCCTGAACCCCATGGTCTGCCACTGTGCGAACAACATGTTTCTTTCCGTCTTCGCTGCCATAAAGCATCAGAGCTGACAGAAAAGCCATAACAAGTATACCCTTTTTCATAATATAGTAAATATTTGTTTTTGAACAATAAGTGGGGATAAAAATACAAATTATTCCAATGGGGAGAGAAAATCAGAAAAAATATACGACAGGTTCCACTGAAAGCCGGCCTCCCTGTTAGGGTTTTTAAAGGCTGACTTTCAGCGGGTTTACAAAGCCCATGATTCTCTATTGAGCTACTGCTGGGGTTTACCATCAATTAGTAAACCACCACCTTAGCCATATAGGTTTTATGGCCGTCATGCAATAGCACAAAGTAGGTTCCTGCCGCCAGGTTGTCCAGGCGTGTGGTGATGGTTTTTTGGTTTTTGGCTTCAAGCGATTGTGCGCTCACATGGTTTCCGGCCTGATCTACCATTTGCAGCACCACTACTCCGTTAACTCCCTCGGGCAGCTGTATATTCAGTTCCCCTTCTGTAGGGTTGGGGAACACCTCCATACTATTTTCAGCATATTCTTCAATGGATGATGCGACCACTTGCACTTGCTTCACCAATGTATCTTTTCCACAGCTGTTTGATGCCACCAGCATTACATCATACATGCCATTGGCGGCATAAGTATGTGTTGGGTTGGCCATGGCGGTGGTATTTCCGTCGCCAAAGTCCCAGTAGTAAGATGTTGCATAGAGGCTATTGGAGGTAAACTGGATTTCCGGATCGGCGTCCATATTTATGGAAAACTGGGAAACGGGCGACAATGTATCCGAGACAATGGCATCCACTTGAACACGGTGAGAGTGGCAAGCAGGGGGTTCCACTTCCCAGTCATAAAAATAGTAATAATAACCACCGGGGTTGCTGCCGGCACTGCTGTGTTTGATGGTAATAAGGTCGTCCACGGTATATGGGTAGTTGACACTGCCGCTGTTTCGATAGAGGTTTGGCGAGGCGGGGCCGGCCAGCTGGTAGTTAAATCCCGGTTGCAGGTCAAAGTTCAATGTAATACGATGCTCCCCTGCAGGGATATTTACTATTCTGGATTCTATTACGTTCCCTGCATGGTCTCTAAGCTGTATTTCCCGGCTCTTGGATGCATTGGAGTAGACTTTAACGGTGAGCAGGCGACCCGGCTCATGAACATCAAAGACCAGATAGTGCACAAAGGGAGACTCAAAAAAGCCACCGCTTCCGCTATGATCATATTTGGCTCCATAGGCAATAGGCTCATCCGAAGCATATTCCAGAAAGTAAGAGCGGCTGTTGCCCAGGATAGGGGTCACATAGACATCTCCTGTACCCAGAACGTTCATTGAGGTAGCATCACTAAACCAGCGTATATACCCTCCTCCGGAGGGTGGTGGAGTAGCCTGCAGGGAGAGAGACCCGGCATTACATCTGATGGCATCCTGTGCTGTAGGTGTTCCCGGCATGTTCACCTCCACTTTTGCGGCCTTGACCACCGAGTCTACTCCAAAAGAATTAGATACCAACAACTTAACCGTATACACTCCATTGTCCATATATTGATGTACAGGGTTTTGCTGTGTTGAAGTGCTTCCATCTCCAAACTGCCAGAGCCAGCTGGACGGTCCATACAACGACTGATCTCTGAAGGCCACCTGCCCGTTGCATGACATGGTATCGGTAGTTTTAAAGTTGGCCACCGGGGCAGTATGAGGATAGGCACATTGCCATTCCAGTTCAAACCCGGACTCGTTCACCGACTGGTTGGTTAGCTGATGCAGGGTAATGGAGTTGGAAGTAGAATTAATTACCCCTCCATTGGGGAGTGTTGCTCCTTCATAGCTACCAATAAGCGGGGCATTAATGCTACTGCCATCATGGATGTTAAGGTAGTCATATGCGGGTTCAAACTGAAAGGAATTAAATACTAAAGAAATGGAGCTGGCACCGGGTGGTGCAATGGTAACCATTCCATCGGCATTATTGGAGTAGTTTGAAAATGGTCCTCCGTCATCGAAGAGCCTTCCACTACATTTATCAATAATTATATGGCCTGAGGCGGGCATTTTATAATCACACAGTGAAGCAATATCCAGGATTACCGAGTCGGTATGGAGCAACCCGGAGGGAGTGGAAACGGTCAAATACACTTTTTTCATTCCCCCGGAGGTATATGTCAGGGTATGTGGCCCGGGGTTATTTGACTGAGCGATGGTTGCCGAGGTATCAAATGTCCAGCTATAGGAGTTGATATTTCCGAAGCTACTATGAGAGAAGGTAATGCTATCACCCACACATTGTTTGGACTGGGATACTTCTATTCGTGCTCTGGGGCATCCTCCGTAAATATGAACCGTGTCCACATGGGGTGCATGTGCCGATTTGGATAGGGTAAGCAGGGCGTTTCCTCCGGCAACGGGGTTAAAGAACAAGGTGTCCTGTGTTCCGCGGAGTATCTTTCTTGCCTCAGGGATACCGTCCACCACCAGGGTTGCCAGCACGCTGTCTGTGTTGAGGTTTTGAATTATCAGGGCAGTATCCACATTACATAAAATGGAGTCGGTGGGGTCTGCGGTGATCAGTTGGGGATAGTCCACCCTTATTTCCATGGCCGGGTCTCCAAAATAATGGAACAGCTCATTGGTATATTGGTTGGTACTCCATGTAGCTTCCATCCGGGCCAGTGCATGGATAACCAGGAATCCCCCGGTACGGATACCCTCGTGGGGTGTGATGCTGGGGTTGGAAACGCCGCCGCTTCCGGTGAAGTTGGGTACCAGTCCGGGGTCGCTCCAGATGCCGTCGAACAAGGCTAGGGAAAGGGCGTCGTTATAGCCACTATAGCTAATGTCCGCATGGGCAAATACGCCCACAGCGCCCCCATTGTTCTTTCTGAGCAGCCGCTCGGCAAAGCTTTCCTGCCCGATAAATTTCCCTGTCAGACAGTTGATGCTAAAAAATATGGGCAGTTTATCCGCATTGGCCATGTTGTTAACATCGTTATTATTAAAGGCAGGGTCTCCCCATCCCTGGGTATAGCCATGGTCACGGTGAAACACAAAGGACACGCCGCTGTTCACGTGGCTAAGAATGTCATGGCGGTCGCCATCCCAGGGGAACCCCGGCTTTAGCAACTCCGTAGGGATGGGTTCACCGGCAGAATAAAAGGTATTATTCCAGTTGGTGGGGGTCACATAGGAGTGGGTATAATACACCCGCTCCACGTTCATCCCCCGTCCCATGGCATAGTTGCGCAGATCTTCGCTGGTTTGCGCAAAGCGTCGCTCAGCATATCCTCCTCCTGCATGCTGGAAGTAAGCGGCATTAACTCCTGTGTTATAGTAGCTACTATCCATTGGGGGTGATTTTTCATAGGCGATGATCTTATCTACGATCATTTCCGACTGTGCGGGGTTGGTGGCCGATATCCGGCCCCGGCCCATGTCTGCTGTATAGCTGGTGGATATGGGGGTCATCACCGAGTAAAAGTGGTCTGTAGCATAAGTCCTTCCATGGGTGGTATGAACCTCGCCCGGCACGGTGCTGTGATCGCCAATGATCACAAAAAAGTCTGGCTTGGGGGTATAAGAAGCATATCGGCTGTGAATGGCTGTCTTCACCTGTGCCGCACTTAAGGAGTGTTCTGCAATGATCTCCGGGCGGAACCCCAGCTGCATCTTCCAGGTAGCCAGCTTCTCCGCAGCCGGTATATGGTCAATGGTGGTAACGATTAAGTAATCGGGGTCCTGGGAGGGAGAAGCGTCTGCATGGCCTTCTGCCTGGCGCATGATCACTTCTCCATTAAGAAAATACCGGCCTAAAAAGCGGGTATAAAACCCACTGTGCATGGACGGATCGGTGATGGTATTTTTTGAAGAGGTAAAGGTGAGCTCAACCGTGATGCTCTTTAATGCCTGCAGCTCCTGGCGCGCCGGGTTGTAACTAAAGGGAACAATCTGAAGTGCCGCCACCTGTATATCCCGCATGCGTTGGGAAAGATCCACATTGGCATATTGGGCAGGAAAGCGGATGTCCTGTTCATAAAAGGTTGTATCCATCACAAAAGCAGGGTCTTCACTGAGGTAGTTGTCCTGACGGGGCTCCTGAGCAGGCATTAACAAAACACCCTTCTCTGCCGGATAGTACTGGGCATCCATAACTCTTACACTCACATCCCCGTCATCCGGAACGGCAATATGATCAATCCAGGCGGGCATATCCGGCTTTCCAATATCATTTAGAAACCCAAACCCCTGATAAATAATCCTTTCAAATTCGGTATCGTTTTCCACAATGGTGTTGGACAAATACCGGGGAAACTCCCAGGTAATGGTTACTGCACCCTCCGGATGAACCGTCACCTGGCGGGTGGGCTCTCCATTAGCCTCCTGTCGACTCAACTGAGCATTAAGCATCAGTGGAAAAAATAATAGAAAAAAACAAATCCTTTTCATGGTTATATCCTGCTTTATTTATAAATCATTAAAAAAAACATCCATTCCGTTTAGATCACCATCACTTTCTTTCTGACCACGGCATTCTCCAGGTCTACCTGGAGGAAATACATCCCCGGCTCCAGGGGCTCCAGGTGAAGCTGCAAGGCCGCCCCTTCTGTACCTGCGGGCAGCTCCTTATCCATGACTAGCTTTCCGCTCACATCATAAAGGCTTATCCGGGTGGCTTTGATATTATCTCCAAAGGTGACGTTTAACAGGTTCTGAGCCGGATTGGGATAGATGTTTATCTGTTCCTCTTCCTGATGCTCTTCCATGCCCACCTGGGTAATGGTGATGGTTTTTTCCATACTATCCACGCCACAAGGGTTTTCCACCAGGAGCTTCACATGATATGTTCCCGTTTGGTTATAGAACCACACCGGATTTTTTTCTTTGGATGTGTTTCCATCACCAAAGTCCCAGAAGTAGTTAAGCCCCTCTGCAGATTGGTTGTCAAAGGTCACCAGGGATTGGTTGATCTGCAGGCTGAAGTCTGCGATGGGCATTTGGTGGAAGAACTTAATCCTAACGGGCTCAGCAGCAGTTTGACATGCCTGCGGGATCACCTCCCAGTCATAGAAGTAATAATAAAACCCGGTGGGGTCCGTACCTGCGCTGGAATATTTTATGGAAAACAGTCCTTCCGCGGTATATGGATAGTCCAGGTTGCCCATATTCCGGAATAATCCGGGCGACACGGGTCCGGCCAGCTCATAATTAACCCCTGCGGGGATGTTAAAGTTAAGGTCTACCCGGCTTTCCCCGGCAGGGATAAACACATTGGCGCTGTGCAGCACATTTCCATTGGCATCCCGGAGCAATATTAGCCTTGTTCCTGCATTTCCGGCGTATACTTTTACATTTTTCAATAGCATATCCGTATATACATCAAATACCAGGAAGTGCTCAAACGGGGAGCTAAATATTCCACCGCCTCCTGAGTTATCCAGTTTGGCACCAAATACTGGTTTTCTGGTAGCGGAGTTGCTCACATAGAAAGTGGTATCCTGGCTTACGCCCACTGGGCTGAATACCTTTCCGGTGTCAACCAGGTTTTGCATGTATGGGTCGGAATACCAGTGGGGCACTCCGTGGCTCACTGGCAGTTGAACCGTCACCGGGTCTCCGTCACATACGCCTAAGGTATCCGGAAACACCGCGTCAGGGATATCCACACGGATCAAGGCACTTTTTAAAAGGGTATCTGAACCATAAGCATTTTCCACTCTTAGCTGAACGTTATAAATGCCATTGGCGCTAAATTGATGGGAGGGATTCTGCATGGAGGAGGTGTTTCCATCGCCAAAGTGCCAGGTCCAGCTGGTGGGCCCATAACTGGAATGGTCATTGAAAAAGGCCAGCCCGTTACAGGAAACCGTATCGTTTACAGAAAAGGCTGCCTGAGGAGCGGCCTGAGGATACTGACAGTTCCACTCCATAGCAAACCCCGATTCGTTCACATATTGGTCGGTAACCTGCTCTATGGTTACTGCGCTATCATTAATAATTATAGGGTTACCCCCATTGGGTAAGCTGCTGCCGTGGTATGAGCCCACCTGGTTACCGGAGGTGGTGGCTCCCTCGTAAATATTGACGTAATCATAACCGGCTTCAAAGTGGAAGTCACTAAATATCAACTCAATGGACTGTGCACCGGGTGGCATAATAGTGATACTGCCCTGTGTCTCATCGGAATAATTGGCATGAGGGCCACCATCATCATACAGCATTCCATGGCATTTTGTGGTAACCACATTTCCCTGTTTGGGCATCAGGCTATGGCATGGGTTGGTATCCTGGACAGAAACCATTTTTTGCCTGATAATAGAATCAACCCCGCAGGCATCTCCGTCAGCAATAAGCGACACGGTATATTCTCCGTACTGTGTATAGGTGTGCACAGGGTTATGTGCGGTACTGGTATTTCCATCGCCAAAGTTCCAGGTATAGTTAATACCATTGTTGGAGAGGTTCTGAAAAGATACGGTGGCGGGGGGCTGGCAAAACTGAGAAATACCTGATGTGAAGTCTGCCTGCACGCCGGGCACGTAGGGGTCGCCAACGCCTATGGCGTACATGGCATTGGTTACAGACTCTACAGGCTGGGAGCAGGCCCCATACAGGTCTGTGGCTGCCTTAATGGCATAATAGCGTGCATCCACGTATTGGGAGGAGGGGGTAAGATATACGGTAAGCATGCGATAGGCAATAGCTGCCGCCGAGTCCATGCCCATCCCGGTAACACTGTAGGAGTCGTTATTGTCATTTACGCCACTGCCGCCGTCGGTGATAAGATAAAACCAGTAATTCATGGGAGCCATATTGGTATGTACTCCTCCATTATCACCGGTTCCATGATACCAATAGTTTCCGTGATAGGTGTGGGGCAGGTTGTAGGCATTGGGGGTGTCCATGGCACGAATGACAATGCCAATATCTTCTCCGATGTCCCAGTTATAGTTATTTGGGCGGGCCCATTTTTCAACAGCGGCAGCGAAGATATCGCTGAATCCTTCGTTGAGTGCGCCCGACTCATCCTGATATATAAGGTTGGCTGTATGTGAAGTAAGCCCATGAGTGATCTCGTGAGCCACAATATCCAGTGCGGTCAAAGGGGTAATGCTACTTCCGTTTCCATCGCCATAGGTCATAAACTGTCCGTTCCAGAAAGCATTCACATAATTTACGTCAAAGTGCACAAAGCTGATCAGCTTATGTCCGTTATCGTCAATAGAGTTTCTGTTATGCTCGTGGTAGAAATAATCATAAGCCATTTCAGACCCCCAGTGAGCATCCAGGGCCGCTTCATCCATGCTGGCGTTGGCAATATCCCAGTAGTTATCAGGGTTGGTGAAATCCACCGCATTGTTATAGCTGGTGGAGTTGTTCATATTATAGGTTTCCACACCGTTTCCACGCACCGTTTCCCTGAGTCTGAACTGGTTATTATGATAATCGGTAGTAATTGGTCTGGTTCCGCTATATTTTGTCTCAGCGGTTCCCAGGGAGTCAATATGGTGTATAGTTTTGTTTTCCAGCAGTATCTCTCCCGTTTCCCCGTCCACATATATGTCTGCCCGGTATACCGGGTCATGAGCATACACATCAAACATCCAGGCATAAGCATAGGCCGGTTCACCCTGATGGGTTGTGGGGATAATGGCCTTTTTCCCATCGGGAAAAAAGGTGGCAGCGGTATCATCCATGAAGTACTTGATAAACTGCTCTTCCTCCGCAACCTCCCACTTGTAAACCGGGGCATCCACATAGCCCAGTGCCCGCTGAAAGGCCTGGTCATCAGAAATGGAAAAACCATTTACCGGGTTCATCACCGGAGGAAAGCTTCCGTTTAGGGAAACAACCTGCCCATCTTTGATGTGAAGCAACAGCATGCCATCCAGCACCGGAATGCCCTGGTGGTGTAAATGCAACCGCACATGCTCATAACCCACAGGCCCGGTAAAACGGTCCAGCTCAACCAGGGAGTAATCTTCATCCAGATTGAGCGCCTTTGAGGCCCAAAAACGGAAGTCTTCATAGGGAATCTCCCGCCCCTGTGCAAAACGAATGTAGTCGGGCCCGTCATAAAAGGCAGACATACGAACCTCTACGGCACCATCAACAATGCGGGAAGCTTCCCCACCTGTATAGGTTTGAGCAAACAAAAAGACCGGTAATAAGAAAAGGAAAAGCAATTTAATATTTTTCATAATAAAAGTTTTTTCTGCGCAAAATCAAAATGAATTTTGAAACAGCTGATCGGTTTATTTCAAATATATCTGTTATTTAATAAGATAGATTATTCAATTTGTAACAATACTCCCATACTACAGACACCATTTTTGGCTAAAAGGTTTATCATGGACGCTAATTTAGAAAGTTAATGGATCTCCATTTTATATTTCTCCTGTACCAGGCGCCAATTGGGGCCTTCTATAAAGTCTATCAGTTTTATATTTATGGAGTAATTTAGATGGTTTTCATACGGCATGGCAAAGGAGTAATATTGTTTATTAAATTTTATGGGCAAAACGCCCAGGTTATCATCCAGGTTATTATGGTGTATGGTGTATGTGAGGATGGCGTCATCATACACCAGTGCTTTATAATCGCCCTGGTCCAGTGCATGGATGGCCTGGTTAATATTATCATATTCTTCGAAGCTGATATTTTGATATTTTAGATATTCTGCTGTACTGGATGCCTTTACAGTTCCCACGGACACATTTCTCAGGTCATCCACTTTTTCTATGGAGCTACTCAGGCGTGTCACTGTCAGAGAAGAGGCAATGCTTGCGGTGAATCCTGAGATCACAATAATTGCGGTAAACATCCATATAAGGCCAAAGATTTTACCCATTGGGGTAACCGGGACTTTATCCCCGTATCCCACGGTGGTCATGGTCACCGCCGACCACCAGAATCCGTCGCCCACTCCTTTCCATCCCTTTTGAAACATCTGAGGGTTTTTGCGTTTCTCTGCGATCCAAATTATAAATCCAAAGATAAATATAAGCACCAGCAATCCCATCATTGCTTTAAAGAAGTCGGGGGATAAAAAGTTTCGCAAAAAAGCCCCCAGATAGCTGTCGGATTCTTTTTGGGTAGCGATGGTGAGGTTGGTAATGTAAAAGGGTTGAGTAAACTGAAACGCCTCTATCCGGTCAGAGGTTACCGTCAGGGGGCTAATACTTACATCCAGCTCATTGTTTTCCAATGCGCGGAGCATGTCATTAAGGGTATACTCCTTATACGTATAGTTGATCTTCAGGTCTGCGGCAATACTTTCCCATAAATCCACCGAGGCTCCTGTCCATTGGTGATTTTCAAACATAAGAAAAGGAGGAGCCGACCGGACCCCAACGGTTATGGTATCCTTCTCCAGGCTGTAACCATTGATAATAAAGATAAAACCAACTAATAAAAGTATAAATCGTTTCATTATGTGTGCGCTTTTGAGCTGCCAAAAATACTAAACTGTGAAAAATGGGAGAAAAAAAGCATATTCATTTTCCGTTTTTTTTCAGGAGGTCTTCCAGGGCATCCTCCACCGTGGTCCACTGAAAGGCAAATCCCTCTTTCAGGAGTTTTTCGGGAATAACCCGGGCACCTTTCAGCATCAGTTCTTCCCCCCTGCTGCCCATGGCTCCTTTAATGGCCCATTCAGGGATTTTTCCCCAAACGGGTTTTTTCATAATGTGGCCAGCACATTTAATAAGGTGCTCCATAGTAACGGGATTTGGGGCCGTAAAATTGTAAACACCCTCAGGAGCGTTGTTTTCCAGCACAAAGGCTATAGCGCTCACGTGGTCTCGGAGGTGTATCCAGGGCATCCACTGAGCTCCCTTTCCGGGTATTGCACCCATAAAAACCCGCAGGGGCCGGAGCATGGCCGGCAAGGCTCCGCCTTCCATGCTTAATACTACGCCGGTTCGCAGAAACACTATTGGATATCCCCCTTTATTTCTTGCCCGGGCGGCTTGCTCCCACTGAGCGGCTACGTGAGACAGAAAACCGCCCCCTTTAGGGCTGCTCTCTGTGAACACGTTATGGTCGTGACACCCGTAGTATCCTGTTGCGGAGGCCTGTATAATCATCTGCGGTGGGGCTTCCGCTGATTCCAACGCGTCAAAAATACTATCTACAGTATGGGTACGGCTTTCCAGGATTGCTTTTCGCCGACGATCTGTCCAGGGCCTGGCTGCAACCGGCTCTCCAGCCAAATTTATCAGAGCATAACGGCCCTGGAAAAGATGCATGACCTGCTCACCAATGGCTTTCCCGTCCCACGGATAACAGATTACCTCTTCAGGTAACCGGGCAGATGCTGCTGACGGATCCCTGGTTAACCCGTAAACCTCATGCCGGGAACTCAACACCCTGGCCAGGGTGCTGCCTATAAGACCACTTATCCCGGTAATAATCACTTTCATATATGTGGAATTATCATGTTGCTTATCTTTTATTGTTTATGTATTTATTCTTTCGATCTGTGCTGAAGCAAATTCTTATGCTCTTTGTTAAATTGATTATTCGTTGAATGGTTTATTCGTTGAATTGTTTATCAATTTCAATTTTGTTCGCTTCCTTCGCTAAAGTCGCTAAAGTCGCCCTCTCGCCTCCTCGCATCATTTTCCGGCGCGCACCCCCGGCCCCTAAAGGGGAGGGCCATCGCGCATAGTTGGCTCACCAACGTTCCTTCACTGCAAGATGCCGTGGGTTGGCCGGTCCTCCCCTTTAGGGGAGTTAGAGGGGCGCGCGCGGGAATTATTATTTACCGTCTAAAGGATTTTAGCCCGTTTAAAGGGTTTATTGGGGTCAAAAAGGTGTCGATAGGTCACATGCACCTTTTTCACTTTTCCCCCAACCATTTCCACCACCCGTATCATTTTGGGGTTAAAGTCACCGATCCAGTTCATCTCCAGCTCGTCATATTTCATCCGTGTACGCTTCACATGCTCTCTGAATGCGCTGACCATTGCCCCGTCCACACCTTTTCCCTGAAAATCGGGAACCACGCCAAAAATGAGGCCCAGTACTTTTTTTGGCGGGGCAAAGGTTTTCATAAGCAGCAATTTTATTTTGGCCAGCAGGTGCATTTTTCCGTTCACATGCTTAAAGAGTTGGTTCATTTCCGGTATCATAATAAACATGGATATGGGCTCATCATTGTGATAACCAAACCACAGGAGCTGCTCATCCATAATAGGTTTCAGCTTTTTCAGCAAGGCCATTATCTGGGCCTGGGACATTTCACTTACTCCCGGGAAGGCGGCCCAGGCCTTATTATACACTTGCCTAAAGTCTTGAGCGCACTTTTCCAGATCACTTTTCCGGGCATGCCGGAAGGAGATAGCCTTTTGCCTTTTTATGCGAAGGGCTTTATTTTCAATATCCGGGTGCACGTTATGATCATGCAGGCTTTTAGCATAAGTAAACTGGCGAAAATATTCCTGAAAGCCATAGTTTTCGAACAGTTTTTGGTACCATGAGAAGTTATAGGGCATGGTATAGTTAGGTTCATAAAACCCCTCCACCAGGAGGCCCCACCATTCATTTCGGTCGCCAAAGTTTACCGGTCCATCCATTGCCTCCATTCCATTTTCTTTCAGCCACTGCTTAGCGGTATCAAACAGCAGGTTGGCCACTTTTTGGCTTTTTACACACTCAAAGAATCCCACTCCTCCGGTGGGCTGCTCATATTTTGCCGTCACTTTTTTGTTGTAAAAAGCAGCAATTCGTCCTACGGTAACCCCTTCGTCCTGAATGATCCAACGAATAGCGTCCCCATGACGAAAATATTTGTTTTTTTCCGGGTCGAACACCCGCTCAATATCCTGGTCCAGAGGCCTGATCCAGTTTTTCTCGTCCTTATACAAACGAACAGGAAAGTAAAGAAACTCTCTGGCCAGCTTTTTCCCTGTCACCTGAATTACTTTTAGTTCATGCATGGATCCCTATTTTTTAGAAACATAAATGAGTGCGGTCTAAAAAGATTACTTATTATACCGGTCACATACATTTTGATGCAAAGGTATAACAATTATGTTTTTCCGTCAGGGGGTTAACACTACGGGCAAAAAAATCATTATTCACTGGTAGTAAAGGAAAAGACCTGGTTAAGGTTGGTGGTTATGGAGATATAATTGGGCGAGCCATTGAGGTGGAATGCTCCCCTGCTGTAGTTAAAATGGAATTTACTAATTCTGAAGCCCAGTCCCCAGGAGAATCCAATCATGGCCATTCGGGAGGGCACTTTCATCTCCTGTCTTCTGCGGTAGTTATAACCTCCCCGGAGGTGGAAGTTTTCGGTTAAGGAAAACTCTCCACCGATAACCATATGTCTCATCAGGTTATCGCCAAAGGCCTCCAGGTCTGAGTCCTGGCGTGCCTCTCCGGTAATTGGGTCCACTTGTTTCTCCGGGTCTTCCGGGTCATCATAGCGCAAATCCCAAACGTGCAGGTTATCGGCCAGCACAAACAGTTTGAAGGGCACATGCTCCGGGTCTCTCATCACCCCCAGTTTGATATTAAAGGGTATGGGTTCCCTTTCTGCATGATCAAACGGTTTGATCTGCGCTCCGGCATTACTGACGATAAGTGAGCTGACCAGCCGCTGGTCATCACTAATGTATGTGCCGGCCACATCCACAGCAATGCCTGTCGAGGAGTTTCTGTCGTAGTTGGCCCAGACGCCTTTCAGGTTGGCTCCAATGGAAAAATTGGGAGAAAGGGCTCTTCCCCATCCCACGGTAAAAGCATACTCAGCAGCCGTAAACTTCCCCTGTCGTGCACCGGTCATATCTGCGCGGTCAAACTCCCCGTAGTCCATAAATTGCATGGTAAAAGCAAAACTTCCAATGCGATCCATGGTTCTGGACCAGGAAGCAAACCCACTGGCTATATCCGCGTAAAAGTCCACAAAAGCCAAACCTAAATGGTTGTGCATCTCCTCATTGATCAGCGAAGGATTGGATAGGGCATTATTTATATCCCCGTCATTTACTGTTAAATAAGACCCTCCAACGGCAGCAATCCGCGCCGATTTGGTCATATCCAGGAAGGGAAAAACACCCCGACCCCCAACTTGAGCGGCCAGAGAACCAGTGGATAAAAGAAAGATAACCGGCAAAAGCAGCAGGCTTCGACATGATTTGTGTACCATCGGAAGTATTAGCTGTTTGATTATAAAGACTAATAACGCCTGCCCCTCCCCTTTTGTTTTATCCCCCGGGAAATATAAAAGAGTCCGGTCCAAAAAAACACGTTTTTTTCATCTGTTTATTTTTTGCCACGAATGCACGAATAATATGGGGTTTTATCTGTTTAGAATTTTGTTCGTTTTCGTCCAGGCCCCGAAGGGTTTGGAAAGGGGCGCGTGCGGTGGCCCGGTCCTCCCCTTTAGGGGAGTTAGAGGGGCGCGCGCGGGAGCTTTCCGGTAAGGAAATAATTATTCTCCTGTGTCGAAAAAATTTTCGCCATGGAGGTTTCATTATATGCTAAAGCCGGGTGAGGGGTTGTATATTTTTCTTAATTTTGCACGCCAAAAGCCAAAAATAATGGGGCCTGTCCCTGCGTTAATGAACCGTAGTAACATAAAAGTTGCGTAAATAACCGCCTAAAAAAACCCCTGTCTCTGCGTTAATAACCCGTTCCGAATATGCCATCGACCATATATATATATTCCATATTTTCAAACCCTTTAACCCGCAAGGCACTTTTTCTTTTGCTCCTTTTATTGTTTGGGGTTCGCCCCATATATTCGCAAAGTGTTCTTTTGCGGGATAAGGGGGATGGCAGTGTGGTACCCAATGTGTTCATATACGACAGCGATCAGGCTCGCAGTGTGATGAGCGACAGCCGGGGAAAAGCAGATCTAAGCCTGTTTAATGAGGGCGACATTCTGGTTTTCCAGCATCCGGCTTATCATACCATACAAAGAAGTTACCGGGAGTTGCTGGATAATGACTGGGTCATAAAGCTGGAGGGCAGGACAATAGATTTGGACAAGTTAACCATCACGGCTACCTCTTGGCGTCAGAGCCGCGATGAGGTGCCTAACCGGATAATCTCCCTGGATCCTGAGCAGCTATCTTTTTATAACCCACAGACTACCGCCGATATGCTCTCTTCCTCCAATGAGGTATTTGTTCAAAAGAGCCAACTGGGCGGCGGCAGCCCCATGCTTCGTGGCTTTTCTGCCAATTCGGTACTGTTGGTAGTGGATGGGGTACGCATGAACAATGCCATTTTCCGGAGCGGGAACCTGCAGAATGTGATATCCATAGACCCCAATATGCTGGATGACTCCGAGGTGATCCTGGGGCCCGGCTCTGTTATCTACGGCAGTGATGCCTTGGGCGGGGTTATGGCATTTCACACCCTGAACCCTCAGCGGGGAAGCGCAGAAAAGGCCAACATTTCGGGCCAGCTGCTCACCCGTTACTCCTCGGCCAACCAGGAACGAACAGTGCACTCCCGGATAAATGTGGGCCTGGAAAACTGGGCCTTTCTCACGGGAGTGACTTACAGCTCCTTTGACCACCTTAGAGCAGGTGGAAGCTACCCTGACCACTACCCTGACTTTGGAAAACGAACCCATTACGTGAAAAGGATCCACGGACAGGATTCGCTGGTGGCCAACAAAGACCCTAATATCCAAAATCCATCAGCCTACCATCAGCTCAACCTTTCTCAAAAGGTTCGTTACTCTGCCAACGACCATTTAAATATCACCTACGGCTTTCATCACTCGCAAACCTCTGATATTCCACGCTATGACAGGCTAACGGAGCCCTCCGAAGCGGGGTTACGCTTTGGAGAATGGTATTATGGGCCCCAGAAGTGGACCATGCATAACCTGGTTGTCAACCTGCGCCACATTACCCAACTGTTTGATCACGGCAGGGTCTCTGTGAGCTATCAGGACTACCTGGAAAGCCGTCACGACCGTCGGTTTCAGGACCACTGGCTGCGCAATCGCACAGAAAGTGTGGATGCATACCAGGCCAGTCTGGACCTGGACAAGCAACTTACCGGAAGGTCGTCCCTGTATTACGGAGGTGAAGCCGTCTGGAATCGTGTGGTGTCAACGGCGAACAGAGAGTGTATCAACACCTCCCAAACGGTTGTTCAGGCACCCCGCTATCCTTCCGGAGGGAGCGACTACCGTACTTTTGCAGGATACTTGTTTTACCGCCATAAGCTGCATGAGAGCCTGAGCATAAAAGGGGGTGTACGCTACAGCAGGGTAAATGTCAGGGCTGATTTCAGCGGGGAAAGCCTAAGCTTTTATGAGCTTCCTTTCTCCCATATTACACTCAATACCGGAGCAGTAAATGGCCTGACCGGCATATCATGGGCTCCCGGTGAAAACTGGGATCTTTCCTTCAGTGCTTCTTCAGGCTTTCGCGCTCCCAATGTGGATGACCTGGCAAAAGTGTTTGACTCTGAGCCGGGCAGCGTAGTAGTGCCCAATAAAGATCTGGAGCCTGAATATGCGCGCAACCTGGAAGCAAGCGTTGGCTATAAGGCGGGCCCCTTTCTACACATGGAGCTAACAGGCTTTCATACCTGGCTGGACAATGCTATGGTGCGCAGGAACTACCATTTTAACGGCAAAGACTCCATCATGTACGATGGTCGGTTGAGCAACGTTTTGGCCATGGTGAATGAAAGCGCTGCCGTTATCTATGGGGGATCGGCCCGCGCCACAGCACAGTGGGGGCGCGGATGGTCTGCATCAGCAAACTACACCATTACCCTGGGACAGGACCAACAGGGAGTGCCCCTGCGCCACGTCCCGCCAGCCTTTGGCAATGCATCCATTACCTACAACACCGGAAAAATCAAAGGGTCATTCTATGTGAACTATAACAACGCCCTGGAAAAACATAATATGGCCCCGTGTGAACAAGCTAAAACACACATGTATACCCACGACGGATCGCCCGCCTGGCATACCCTCAACGCCATGTTTTCCTGGAATATCCACCGCACTGCTGAGGTGAGCTTCGGTTGCGAAAATATCCTGGACCGCCACTACCGACCATACAGCTCCGGTATCAGCGCACCGGGAAGGAACTTTATCCTTTCACTAAGACTAAACCTTGACAACCAGTCTAATCAATTTTTCTCTGATGAATCCCAAAGAGCAACGGCAGGAAAAAAGTAAAAAAGATCACTCCCGCCTGCCGGTTAACCATGGATTCAAAAAGCAAGTTTATAAACAGCATAAGCACCAGCGAGATCAACAGCCAGTTTTTTTTCTTAACAGCAATAATGGCGGGCCATACCATCAATGCTAAAAGAACCATGATCCCGGTGATCCCCAAAGCCAGAAATGATTCCAAAAACTGATTATGGGCATTATAGGTTCTTTCCAACGGCCTTTCTGTGGGAAGCATTTCATTGGCTTGCGCTGTCACCGTAGCGGAAACATCCCCAACACCAACTCCCGTGAGCCAGTGATCCTTCAGCAAATGAAGGCTGCTTTTCCAAAAATATACCCTGGAATGGCTGCTGCTTAAACGCTCTTCAGAAGGAAGCGACCCCTCCCAGGCCAGGTTAAAATCGCGAAACAACCCCTGAACCCTGCTATTGGTGAGGACCGGATAAGAAAGCAAGACGGCAACACCCAAGAATAACAATACCTTTACAGGGGCCTTTACCCTTTGAAGAGAGAAAATAAGCTGCAAGGCTTTTAATATCATTACCATAAAAACAGCCAAAATGCCCGCCCTGGAGGAAAGCAGTATGACCATGCCAAACATAAACAGGGCAGTAAAAACCACCAATAAGGTCTTTGAAGGACTTCCTGAAGCCGGAGCAGGCATAAAGTAAAACAATAAAATGGCCATGGAAAACGTGAGATACAAGGAAAAATATGATGGATGAAGTTTGAAAAAAGAAAGGTTCTGATATAAAAATGCCCCGGGGTCAAAACCCTGAGTGCCGAAAAAGGCAGCACCCAAACACACCAAAGAGGCAACCAGGTTTCCCAAT
>PWNQ01000212.1 GCA_003557725.1 Bacteroidales bacterium
CGGTGCGTTCCGGGTCCCGGGTTTCCATGCCCGGCATGATGGACACGGTGTTAAACCTGGGTCTCAATGATGTTTCCGTGGAGGGCATTGCTAAAAAAACCGGGAACGAGCGTTTTGCCTGGGATTCTTATCGCCGTTTCATTCAGATGTATGCTGATGTGGTGCTGGGTGTAAAGGCACTGAAAAAGGAAGATGAAGATCCTTTTGAGCATCTTATCGAGCAGATGAAGGAGAAAAAGGGCGTTGAAACCGATGTGGATCTCACCACCGACGATTTGAAAACGCTGGTAGTTCAGTTTAAGGAATTGGTAAAAAAGAGTTTGGGGCGGGAATTTCCTGAAGACCCCTGGGAGCAGCTTTGGGGTTCTGTTATGGCCGTATTTGATAGCTGGAACACCCCCCGGGCGCGCTATTATCGAATGATGCACAAGATCCCCGAAGAGTGGGGCACGGCCGTAAACGTTCAGGCCATGGTATTTGGCAATATGGGTGAAAAGTCAGCCACCGGGGTGGCCTTTACCCGGGACGCCGCCACAGGAGAGGATATCTTTAATGGTGAATACCTTATTGACGCACAGGGAGAAGATGTGGTTGCCGGAACCAGAACACCCCAGCAGATCACTCTGGAAGGCTCTAAAAGATGGGCCAAACTGGCTGAGGTATCCGAAGAAGACCGGAAAGAAAACTATGCTTCACTGGAAGAAAAAATGCCACAAATATATGCTGAGCTGGATAAGCTGCAGCAACAACTGGAAGACCACTATAAAGACATGCAAGACCTGGAGTTCACTATCCAGGAAGGAAAGCTTTGGATACTGCAAACCCGCAGTGGAAAGCGTACCGGTGCCGCCATGGTTAAAATAGCCATGGATATGCTTAACGATAAGATGATCGATGAAAAGACCGCAGTGCTTCGCGTCAATCCTTCCCGGCTGGATGAACTACTTCACCCCGTATTTCGCCCCGAGGCACTCAACAGTGCCAATACCATTGCCCGCGGACTGCCTGCATCACCGGGTGCCTCCACAGGGCAGATCGTATTTTTTGCCGATGAAGCCAATAAGTACGACAATGCCATCCTGGTGCGTATAGAAACCTCACCGGAAGACCTGGAAGGAATGAACGTGGCCAACGGAATCCTTACCGCAAGAGGGGGAATGACCTCCCATGCTGCCGTTGTGGCCAGAGGAATGGGGAAATGTTGCGTTTCCGGTGCAGGTGCCATTAAGATCAACTACCGGGAAAGAACCATGACCATCGACGGAAAAACCTTTAATGAAGGCGATTGGATATCCCTCAACGGATCCAGCGGTGAAGTGTATGAAGGAATGGTGGAAACAGAAAAACCCGAGCTGGCAGGAAACTTCGGACAACTTATGGAGGTCGCCGACAAGTACCGCAGAATGAATGTGCGCACCAATGCTGATACACCCAACGACTCCAAAGTGGCCCGTGACTTCGGTGCCCAGGGCATTGGCCTGTGTCGAACCGAACATATGTTCTTCGAAGGCGACCGTATCAAAGCCATGCGTCAGATGATCCTGGCAGATGATGAAAAAGGACGCCGGAAAGCACTGGATAAACTGTTGCCATATCAGCGGGAAGACTTTGAAGGAATTTTCCATGCCATGCAAGACCTGCCCGTGACGGTCCGCCTGCTGGACCCGCCTCTCCATGAATTTGTGCCCCATGAAGAGAAAAACCAGAAAGAAATGGCTGAAGAGCTGGGCGTTTCTCCTCAATACGTGAAAGAACGGGTGGAAAGCCTGGAAGAGGTCAACCCCATGCTGGGACACCGGGGATGCCGACTGGGGAATACCTATCCCGAAATTACTGAAATGCAGGCCAGAGCAATTATTGAAGCTGCCATAAACCTGAAAGCTAAAGGGATTAACGCCATCCCCGAGATAATGATCCCCCTGACCGGAACACTGGAAGAAATGAAAATGCAGGAGGATATCGTCAGAAGTACCGCCAATAAAGTCTTCGAAGAAAAAAACGATAAAATAGACTACCTGGTGGGTACTATGATTGAGGTGCCCAGAGCGGCACTTACTGCCGACAAAATCGCTCAATCGGCCGAATTCTTTAGCTTTGGTACCAACGACCTTACCCAGATGACCTTCGGATATTCCCGCGATGACGCTGGAAGATTCCTGCCCGTGTATCTGGAAAAAGGGCTCCTGAAAAATGACCCTTTCCAGGTGCTGGACCAAACTGGCGTGGGACAACTGGTGGAAATGGGAACAGAAAAAGGAAGGCAAACCAAAAAAGACCTGAAGGTGGGAATTTGCGGAGAACATGGCGGAGAACCATCCTCCGTGGAGTTCTGCCACCGCGTGGGAATGGACTACGTGAGCTGCTCACCATTCAGAGTGCCCATCGCACGACTGGCTGCAGCACATGCCGCCATTAAAGAGCAAAAATAACCACTCAAATAGGGGACAATAATCCCGAAAACTAAAAACCGCCCACTGAAAAACAGTGAGCGGTTTTTTTTATACCTCAAATATAAAACCGGTATAATATATATATATATACATGATTGATCTTTAGTAAATTTCTGCTCCAACACCTAAAGAATACCCATAATCAGACGCCCTTCAGTAATGGGAAGGATTGAGTCTTAACCGGTGTAATTACTTTTCATTATTACACCAGACTCAAAGAAATATCGTAATTTTATTATTCATATTTGGTGATATGAAATAAATGAGTAACTTTGTTACTCAAAACTTTTGGGGCTGCTGTCAAGCAGTTCTTTTATAAAACCTTGATATAGTGTTAGAAGCACTCATTACATCCAAGACACGAATGAAGATGTTGTTGAAATTTTTTATCAACAGTCGTTCGGAAGCGTATTTACGGAGCCTGGCTGAAGAATTTGGGGAGTCAACCAACTCCATCCGGCTGGAGTTGAACAAATTTGAAAAGGCCGGATTGCTCTCTTCCCGCTTGCGGGGAAATAAGAAGCTATATAAAGCCAACCCGGAGCACCCTCTTTTTTCTGATATACACAGTATTATCAGAAAATATGTGGGGATTGACCGCATTATTGAGGAGGTGGTGGAGAAGCTGGGGGATGTTCAAAAAGTGTTCCTTACCGGTGATTTTGCCAATGGCATAGATGCCGGAGTAATGGACTTGTTTTTTGTGGGAAACAATATCAACAAAGAGTATTTGCTGCGTCTGGTGGGAAAGGCGGAGAAAATAACACAACGGAAAATTCGATTTGTGGTTTTTGAACCGGTTGAGTTTGATGAGTATATAGAAAACCACGGGGGTGAAAACCCTTTGTTGCTTTGGCAGAGAGACTCCTGAAGGCGTTAATTATTTTTGTTCAGTAAACACGTATTATAGATTATGCAGGAACAGTTTTCATTGACTCATTTGCGCCAGTTAGAGGCCGAGTCCATACATATTATCCGCGAGGTGGCTGCATCCTTTTCCAATCCGGTCATGCTTTATTCCATTGGCAAGGACTCTTCGGTGATGGTGCGGCTGGCGGAAAAGGCCTTTGCCCCGGGCAAGGTCCCTTTCCCGTTGATGCATATTGACTCTAAGTGGAAATTTCTTGAAATGACCCGCTTCCGTGATCATTATGCCCGTGAAAAAGGCTGGGACCTTATTGTTCACTTTAATGAAGAGGGCTTTAAGGCCGGCGTAGGCCCCTTTTCTCACGGATCAAAAGTGCACACAGATATTATGAAGACCCAGGCTCTGCTCAATGGCCTCACCAAATACGGGTTTGATGCCGCCTTTGGGGGTGCCCGAAGGGATGAAGAAAAGTCCAGAGCCAAAGAGCGTATATTTTCCTTCCGCGACAAATATCACCAGTGGGACCCCAAAAACCAACGCCCTGAACTGTGGGATATATATAATACCCGCGTGCACAAAGGGGAGTCCATCCGGGTGTTTCCCCTTTCCAACTGGACCGAACTGGACATCTGGCAGTATATCCGACTGGAAAATATCCCCATCGTGCCCCTTTACTTTGCCAAAAAACGCCCCGTAGTGAAGTTTAACAACGCACTGATCCTGGTGGATGATGACCGAATGCCAAAAGAACTGGCCAATAAAGCCCAAATGGAAACCGTACGATTCCGTACCCTGGGATGCTATCCCCTTACCGGAGCTGTTAAGTCTCAGGCGGATACCGTGGAGAAAATCGTGGAAGAAATGATGACCACCACTAAGTCGGAACGAACCACCAGAGTGATTGACTTCGACCAGGAGGCCAGCATGGAACAAAAGAAAAGGGAAGGGTATTTCTAAACCCTGAAACGGCACACACGCCTTCGAGGAAAACTACCCTGTGCAAAAAGCACAAAAAGGAAAAACCGCCGGAAAAAATACAATAGCAATAATTTTATCAGGATGAACCAACCAACATCAGTATCCATAAAAGAGTTTCTGGACCAGGACGAACAGAAAGACCTGTTACGGCTATTAACCGCCGGGTCTGTAGATGACGGAAAGTCTACCCTTATCGGGCGCTTGCTGTTTGACAGCAAACGGATCTATGAAGACCAATTATCAGCATTAGAGCGTGACTCCAAAAGGGAAGGGCATGCCGGTGGAGGTATGGACTATGCCTTGCTCCTGGATGGACTGAAAGCCGAAAGAGAACAGGGAATAACCATTGATGTGGCTTACCGTTACTTCTCCACCAACAAACGAAAATTTATTATCGCCGATACCCCGGGGCACGAACAGTACACGCGCAATATGGTTACCGGGGCATCCACCGCTAACCTGGCCATACTACTGGTTGATGCACGAAAAGGCGTGATCACTCAGACCAAAAGACATAGCCATATCGTCTCCCTCCTGGGAATAAAACATGTGGTGGTGGCCATAAACAAAATGGACCTGGTGGAGTATAGCGAAGATGCCTATAACCAGATCGTTAAGCACTATAAGCGCTTTATTGTGGGAATGAATATACCCGATGTTCACTTTATCCCCTTATCGGCTTTAAACGGGGATAACGTGGTGGACTCTTCAGAGAATATGCCCTGGTATAAGGGAAAACCTTTGCTTGATTTCCTGGAAAATGTACATGTGGACTCAGACCGGAATTTTTCAGACCTGCGCTTTCCGGTGCAATACGTGAACCGGCCCTCCGTAGACTATCGCGGGTTTGCCGGAACCGTGGGCTCGGGCGTTATAAGGAAAGGAGACACGGTGAAAGTGCTTCCATCAGGAAAAATATCTAAAGTGAACTCCATACTGGGCGCACAGGGACAGCAGGACTTTGCATTCCCTCCCCAGGCCATTTCCATTACGCTGGAGGATGAGATAGATATCTCCCGGGGCGATATGCTGGTGCATAAAGATAGCCAACCCAGGGTGGAACGGCAGTTTGAAAGCATGCTGGTATGGATGGATGAGCAAAGCATGAAGGCACACCGTATGTACTATATCAAGCACGCCAACAATACCACTAAGGTTCGCTTTGACCGTATCCGGTACAAAGTGGACGTAAACACGCTGGAGAAAAAGCCGGGAACACCTTTTGAACTGAATGAGATCGGAAGAGTGATCATTACTGCTACCCGCCCATTGTTCTTCGACCCCTATGAGAGAAATGCCTCTACCGGCGCTTTTGTGATCATCGACCCGGTGACTCACAGTACAGCCGCTGTGGGAATGATCATAGACAAGGTGAACCCCGAAGATATGCACTCCCGCATTACGGATATGGAACGAAAAAAGATCATGCGAGGAGAAGCCCTGGTGAGCCGGGAAGAACGAGAAAAATTCTATAACCAAAAAGGATATACCCTGTGGATAACAGGACTGCACGGATCAGGGAAAAATGAACTGGCTTACTCACTGGAAAAAAGCCTGTTTGATATGGGGGCTACTGTGGTGCTGATGGACGGATCTACCGTGAGAAGCGGATTGTCCAGAGAACTGGACCACTCCGCTCCCGACCGCGCTGAACACCTGAGAAGAGTAGCTCACGTGTGCAAAATACTTAATGAACAAGGAGTAATGGTAATCTGCTCTTTTATCTCTCCTAAAAATAGTATCCGAAAACAAGTGGAAGAAATCATCGGAGAAAAACAGTTTTCCCTTATCCATACTCATGCACCACTGGATTATTGCAGGAATAATAAACCGGAAGTCTATGAAAAATACGATAAACGCCTGGTGAAAAACCTGCCCGGGGTGGATGTCCCATATGAAGAACCGGAAAACCCGGCCTTTAGGTTTGATCCAAAAAATAAAGAGCAATGGACCGATGAGGTTATACGCTATTTGAAAAAGATGAAAATATTCCCCATTGAAGAAGAGAGGTAAGTCATTTATAGGAAATACCCATGCCGTAGGTCCCGAGAATTCGGGACCTGTCCCGAGAATTCGGGA
>PWNQ01000015.1 GCA_003557725.1 Bacteroidales bacterium
CGGTCGCTTACAACCACTGAGGTTTACCCATGACCTTTTCAATTGAAAATCAGCTATCCTTAGAAATAAGGCGACTTTTGATTTTCAGCGGTAGAAATAAATATCTTTTTTAAACCCTAGCGTGAGTTTATTATAAACTCCACAAAATTACTATAATTTGAGCTGAAAAGCACTTAATGACAAGGCTTTTCAGTTTTTTTGTAGTCATTTTTCATGTATACACTAACTAATATATTTCTAAAAACCGTTTAAATGTCTATAATAAATACTATATTTGCATCGTTAATTTAATGTATACACCAATATTGAACCATTATGGCAACCATACAAGCAAAAAAAACAAAAGGGAACAAGTACTGGTATATTGTTGAATCAAGGCGAGTTAATGGAAAACCAAGACCTGTAGTCCTGGCCTATTTAGGCAAAGCGGAAGATTTACTAAACAGGCTTAATCAATCTACTGAAGCACTAAAGTTAAAATCGTATTCTCATGGAGCGGTAGCCGCTTTATTAAATAAAGCCATTGACCTTGACATGGTGAAAACCATTAATAAATACATTCGTTCCCGCAAGCCCTACCGGACAGAAAAACCGGTTCGTCACAATTTAACGGCCGGAATAACATTCTTGCTGGGTGCCATTGGACGTATATGCATGCCCACCAGTAAACAAGGCTGGTGGAACTGGGCAAAAGGCACATCTGCTGAATATTTACTCAGGTGCAGTTTATGCAAAATGGATAGCCAGCATTTTTGGGACTTAATGGATGCCTTACCTGAGGAACACATTGCTCCTTTAGAAGAAGAGTTGATCAGGAAAGTACTTCAACAATATAACATTTCTTCACAAACGCTTTTGTATGATACCACCAACTTCTTTACGTATATCCATACGACTAACACAAAAAACACCGTTGCTCAAAGAGGAAAAAACAAACAAAAACGTTATGATCTGCGGCAAGTCGGTATGGCATTAGTGGTTACGCAGAAAGACGCTATCCCTTTATTTCATTATACCTATCAGGGGAACCGCCATGATTCAGTAATTTTTAAAAATCTGATAAAGCAACTTCACCGGCGCTTGAATAACTTAGGGCTTCCTCTGGATCGTCACACCATTGTTTTCGACCGGGGTAATAATTCAAAAGTGAATCTTCAGCAATTAAGAGAAACCGGGATGCATTACATAGGTGCGTTAAATCCATCCGATTTCAAACAACTGATTCATGATAGTGAAGACAAGTACCAGGAAGTTTCTGCTAAAGGGATGACGCTTCAGGTGGCCCGACAACAGGCTTTGGTATGGGGTAAAAAGGAAACCGTTTTGGTTTTTGTTTCCGATCGACTTAAGGCCGGGCAAATCAGAGGAATATACCAGGTCCTTGAGAAAAAGGAAAAGCAATTACAGGAATTACAGGAAAAACTTGCCGGCAGTAATGCCCGAAGGCGAAACAGAGCAAAACTGGAGGAGCAAATTGCCCGAATTTGTAAAGGGCAGTTTATCAATGGCATCATCAACTGGTCATTGAAAGTAAAAAAGACCTCAGATCAAAGAAAAGGAAAAAAGAATGGTGAGGATTTGCCGGATAAAGGACATTTTCTTTTGCAGTATACTATACAATATAAACGATTAGAAGAAATAGAGGAGCAGCTTGGCTTTCGGGTGCTTATGACTAACCGGGATGAATGGGATACGGCCACAATAGTTCAATCTTTTTATGATCAATCTGTGGTAGAAGGAGCTTTTAAAGAAATGAAAACTCCCCACCATTTGGCTCTACGACCTCAATACCACTGGACAGATCAAAAAATAAGGGTTCACTTTTTTATATGTGTTTTGGGGTATCTATTGGCTTCACTGGTAAAGAAAGAACTAAGCGAAAAAACAGGGTATAGCAGAAGTATGGACACCTTGATCAATTCATTGAATAATATACGCCTGGCAACTATCCTTGAAGACAGTAATAAGCCAGGAAAACCAAAAGCCCGCTACAAACTGGAAGAAATGAATGATCATGAAAAACAAATAATGGAAGCATTGGAGATAAGTGACTTCCATTTAAAAAAACAAAAAATTAATGGCGTTGGTGTATACAATTAACAAATGCTACTATCCCTTTCCAGCAAAGGTCCCCGGGCACTGCACAACATGGTTCGTAATAAACTCACGCTAGCTATTTGAAAATTCCTCTGATTTTTTTCTTCGATATAGGATTGCAATTCATTTACGGTATGTTCGCTAAAGGAATCAAGAACACTTTCAGCTCTGGATTTGGTTTCTGATTTATGTGTGAAATCACGAATACTTATTGTAGTTCTTTCACCTGGTAATAGACTAAAGGTTTTTATAGTCCTACCAGCACCATAATCACCAAGATATGAAGACATTTTGTACTGAAACAGCAATGATATTCTTGGTTTAGCTGTAACAGGTTTTGTTATAAATCGAGTAAATGTTTTTCCCATACTCATAATTATAAATTTTAAGTTTTAAAAAACATGTTTTTTTAACGTGAATGCTTGCGTTTTATTGCATGGCATACAACTCAGATATACGAGATGGTTTATCTAAGGATTACTATTTTTGTAAAGAAAAATTATCCGCCCTGGCGGATTTAGTTCAACAATGTATTTGCAAAATAGGCGTGATAGCAGTGATTCCATGGGCTGTAGCCCACTTCAGCATCTTAACGGTTTGATAAGTTTGAAGCCCCAATCGCCTACTTTGCATATAATCAACGTTGTGTGTCGTTTTGGAGAACGACAGATAAATGGTTATGAATAAAGAATTTTTGAAATTATTCAAATCCGATCGGCGAGAAATTAAAATGTTCAAGAAAATCTATCTAAGTATATTTCAGCATAATGGCTACGGGAACAAAAAAACCCTGCAAAGTTGATGCTTTACAGGGTTTTTTGTGGAGCTGCCGGGAATCGAACCCGGGTCCATACAAGCAGCTAAAGTGCTTTCTACATGCTTAGCCTTTCGTTGAATTGTGGGGAGGTCACTGGCGAAAGGCCAGCCTATGATCTCCTTATCCCCTGAATTTCGCTGCAAGGACGGGGAACGCCCCGCAACTATCCTGCCTTTTTATGATGCTCCGGTCGGGCTACCGGCAAGAATGGTCGCCCGGGGAACAAATGGGGACGCAATCGTTGGATTACGCTGCCATTGAATAATTGTAATCGTTGCCATTTACAGGCGGTGAGAACTGAGATTTACGAGCCAGTATCCCAATGCTCGGCATGCTTACAAATCAACTTGACTTGCTGTCAAATCCAGGTCAGCCCCGATAATGTATGCTTGCCCGGCTACATATTGTAACAAGGGCACAAATATATAACAAATAATTTGACCTTTCGTTTAATACAAGATTAAAAAAATATCACAGGCCCGCCGCCGCCATCCATGGCAGTAGGCAATTCCGCCTCTGCCAACCCGCCGGAACCCCGAACCCTTGCTGCTCCTATTTAAAAAGAATATAAATTGCGTTAAGTATTCCCGCATGTTTAAAACATTTTCTAATTTTCGGCAACCAAAAAACCAAGCTATGAGAGTAGAAAGAAAGTTAGTTAAGAATCAAGAAAGTCAGACAGTTGACACCGAACTCGATTTGGGTTTGCTGGATGATTTGTTAAAAAAACACACGGGAAAGCCGGGAAATATGATCCCGTTGTTGCAGGGGGTTCAGAATATTTACGGTTACCTTCCCCGGGCAGCCTTGCTAAAGGTTTCCCGGGAGGCGGGTCTTCATTTGAACGACATGCACGGGGTAGCCACGTTTTACTCCCAGTTTCGATTACATCCGGTTGGTAAGCATATTATTAAGGTTTGTCACGGCACCGCATGTCATGTTCAGAATGCCGGTGGCATCACCGATGCTTTGCAGGAGGCGTTGGGGGTGAAGGATGGGGAGACCACGGAGGACATGATGTTTACCCTGGAATCGGTGGCGTGTTTGGGCTGTTGCTCACTGGCACCGGTGCTTATGATCGGTGATGAGACCTTTGGTAAGCTGGACGGTGACGCGGCCGTGAAGGTTATCAAAGACATCCGTATCAGGGAGCAGCAACAGAACAATTAATCACTACCCTGTCAATCAAAAACTCCAATTGGAAAATTATGAAAAAAACAGTTACAGTAGGCCTTGGCAGCTGTGGTATTGCCGCAGGTGCAGAGAAGGTATTTAAAAAAATCCAGGCTTTAAAGGAGGCGGACGGTCTGGATATAGCCATTCAGAAGACCTCTTGCGTGGGCATGTGTTACAATGAACCCCTGGTGGAAATACAGGATGACACCGGCTATTTCATGTATGGCCACGTAGACGAAAAGAGCATTGTGGCCATTATGGAAGAGCATATTCGCAACGGCAACCCTGTCCGTGATCAGGTGGTATTATCCGATTTATTTGAAACCGGGGATGCTTCTTTCATGGAGGGTCAGGTGAAGATTGCCTTACGCAATTGTGGGTACATGGACCCGGAGTCGTTGGAGGAAGCAGAAAAGCGTGAAGCTTATCAGGCCATAGGGAAGATATTGGAAAATAAGGTCTCTCGTGAGGAGGTGGTGGAAGAGGTGATCCGTTCCGGATTACGTGGAAGGGGTGGAGGGGGGTTTCCTGCCGGGCTCAAGTGGCGCTTTGCATTGAGGAACAAAGCAGATCAAAAGTATGTTATCTGCAATGCCGATGAGGGTGACCCCGGTGCGTTTATGGATCGCTCACTGGTGGAGGGCGACCCCCATACGGTGTTGGAAGGAATGATCATCGCCGGATATGCCACCGGGGCTACCCAGGGGATCATCTACTGCCGGGCCGAGTATCCGCTGGCCATCAAACGGCTGAACATTGCCATCCAACAGGCACGGAAAAATGGATACCTGGGAAAAGACATCCTGGGCCACAAGGGAACAGACTTTGATATCTTCGTAAAAGAAGGGGCCGGCGCTTTTGTCTGTGGCGAAGAGACGGCCCTTATGGCATCGGTGGAGGGGAAGCGGGGAATGCCACGAAAAAGACCCCCTTTCCCGGCCGAATCAGGGTTGTGGGAAAAGCCTACCAACATCAACAACGTGGAAACCTTTGCCAATATCCCATGGATTATCCTTAAAGGTGCGGAAAAGTTTGCCGCTTACGGAACGGAAAAAAGTAAGGGAACCAAAGTGTTTGCCCTGGCCGGAAAGATCAATCATGGCGGCCTGGTAGAGGTGCCCATGGGCATCACCATCAATGATATAATATTTAAACTGGGGGGAGGAATTCAAAAAGGCAAAGAGTTTAAAGCAGTACAGCTGGGCGGGCCATCCGGAGGATGTATCCCGGCTTATCTGGCTCATACCAGCATCGACTACGATTCGGTGAATGCTACCGGAGCCATTATGGGTTCAGGAGGACTGGTGGTTATGGATGAAACCACCTGTATGGTAGACATGGCACGCTTTTTCCTGGATTTTACCCAAAAAGAATCCTGTGGAAAGTGCACTTTTTGCCGCATCGGCACCAAGCGAATGCTGGAAATACTGCACCGAATTACCATTGGAGAAGGAGAAAAAGGCGATATAGAAAAATTGGAAGAGCTGGCATACCAGATCAAAGACAACTCCTTATGCGGACTGGGGCAAACGGCTCCCAACCCGGTACTCACCACCATTAAATACTTCCGTGATGAGTATGAGGCACATATAGTAGAAAAGAAATGCCCGGCATTAAGCTGTAAAGAGCTGCTAACCTATGAGGTTATACCTGATAAATGCACCGGTTGCCGGGTGTGTGCCATTAAATGTCCCGTTAATGCCATCGACGGTGAAAAGAAAAAGGTGCACGTGATCCGTCAGGATGACTGTATCCGTTGCGGAGACTGCTATAACCGCTGTCGTTTTGAGGCCATTAGCGTTCGGTAGAAAGGCATGTATCAGTAATTTTAAAAAACAAGACCATGAGCGAAAATCTAAACATCATATTAAATGGAAAACGGGTAACAGGCTATAAGGGGCAATCCATCCTGGACCTGGCCCGTCGCAATAACCTGGAGATCCCCACCCTGTGTTATGATCCCCGCTTAACACCTCACTCTTCCTGCTTTGTATGTGTAGTAGAGGTGGAGGGAATGAATGGCATGCAGCCCAGCTGTTCCACCATGCTCACCGAGGGAATGAAGGTGACCACCCACAATGAAAAAGTCAATGAAGCCCGGAAGGCTGCACTGGACCTGTTGCTGTCAAACCACTATGCCGACTGTCTGGCCCCATGCAAGCAGGAATGCCCTGCCGGCGTGGATGTGCAGGGGTATATCTCGTTGATAGAAAAAGGACTGTATCACGATGCGGTGGCACTGATAAAGGAAACCAACCCCTTGCCGGCCGTCTGCGGAAGGGTATGTGTGCGCCCCTGCGAGGTGGCTTGCCGCAGAAATCTGCTGGATGAAGAGGCCCCGGTGGGCATTGACTACCTTAAACGGTTTGCCGCTGATAAGGACTTGCTGGAAGCAGAAAAGCACTATAAACCGGTAAAAGAAAAGTTTAAAGGGAAAAGAGTGGCTATTATCGGGGCCGGACCCGGCGGTTTGTCTGCAGCCTACTTTCTGCAACCCAAAGGATATCAGTGCGATATCTTTGAAGCCAATGACCATGCCGGTGGATGGCTCCGCTACGGTATTCCGGAGTACCGACTGCCCAACGACTTGCTGGAGAAAGAGATCAGTACCATCACCGAGCTGGGAACCAAAATTCATTATGGCAAAAAATTGGGCCATAACCTCAAGTATGAGGAGCTGAAGAAAAAGTACCATGCTGTAATCCTTACCATTGGTTCCCAGCGTGGAACATTGCTGGGTGCCGAAGGAGAGGATGCGGAAAATGTGTATTCCGGTATTGACTTCCTGCGCAATATGGAACAAACAGGTCAGAAGTATGACTTTACCGGAAAGAAAGTGGCGGTGGTTGGAGGAGGAAATACGGCCATGGACTGTTGCCGTACTTCCAAACGCTGCAACGCTGACAATGTGTATGTGGTCTACCGGAGAGCCGAAGAGCAAATGCCCGCAAACCCCATTGAGATCCATGAGTCTAAAATTGAAGGCATTGAATACATGCTGCTTACCAACCCGGTGAAGGTGAATAAGGATAAAGACGGCAAAGTAAAATCCATGACGCTCATAAGAATGGAGCTGGGAGAGCCGGATGCCTCCGGAAGGCGCAGGCCCATACCCATAGAAGGGTCAGAGTTTGATCTGGAGGTAGACTATGTCCTGGCCGCTATAGGCCAGAAAACCCAGGTGGACTTTATGGAGGACATCAACCAAGCTGCCGGAGAGGGAGAGCTGAAGCTTAATCGCTGGGGCGATATTGATGCCCATCCCAAAACCCTGCAAACGGGTATACCCAACGTATTTGCCGCTGGTGATGGTGTCACCGGGCCGGCTACTGTCATTGAAGCCATACAACAAGCTAAAGTGGCCGCCAGAAGCGTAGAGCAACTCCTGGAAGGAAAACCAATGGAAGAACCGGAAAGGCCCTTTGTGAGCAAAAAGGATAACTTTAAAAAGCAAAGCAAAGAAGATTATGCCAAACACTTTGCCCATAAAGAACGCTATGAAATGCCGGTGCTGGATGCGGATAAAAGAAACAATTTCCAGGAAGTGGAAAAAGGATATTCCGACCTGAAAAAGGTACAACAGGAAACGGGAAGATGCCTGGAATGTGGGTGTGTATCTTTTTACGACTGTGACCTACAGGTTCATGCCAGCAAATATAATGCGGAACAGAAAAGGTTTAAAGGCGAATTTAAAGAGTATCCGGTAAATTTTGAACATCCTTATGTGGAGATCGACAACAACAAGTGCGTGCTCTGTTCCCGGTGTGTTCGGATATGTGAAGAAGTGGTGGGAGCCCGGGCCCTGGGGTTGGTTAACAGGGGTTTTGACACGTTGGTGGAGCCGGCTATGGGCCACCGCCTGCAGGATACCCATTGCGAGAACTGCGGAATGTGCATCTCTGCCTGCCCCACAGGGGCCATTACTGAAAATGTGCCCTTTAAGCCGGGACCTGTGAAAACAGAACCCATAGACCTGATCTGTAACTTCTGCTCTGTAGGATGTGAGATCACACTGAACCATAAATCAGGATTTGTCATGTCTGTAACCGGAAAAAATGGCGGACTGGTGAACAAGCATGGGGCCATTTGTCGCTTCCCAAAGTTTGGGTATCGCTATATGAACGACCCCGGAAGGATTACCAAACCCTTGCTTAAGAAAGACGGAAAGTATAAGGAGATCAGCTTTGATGAGGCGTATGCATTGATTGCGGAAAAGATCAAAGCGGTTAAGCCGGATGAAAACGCTTTCTTTGCCGGTGCACGACTGAGCAATGAGGAAATGTACCTCATACAGAAGCTGGCACGGGCAGCAGTGAAGACCAACAACCTGGATAGCTTCCACTATATGAGCCGGGGAAAAGGATACCGGCATGATGCATACCTCAATGTGCCCTTTCAGGAGATCATGGATGCCAGCAAGATTTGGATCATTGGCGCCCAGCTAAACCAGGATAATGGCGTAGCCGGATTTATGGTAAACCATGCCAGAACCCGCAAAGGAGTTACGGTGGTCAGCTATAATAAACCGCACCAGAACGCTATGGGCCATAAACTGGATGAACAGCACCATATTAATTCCTATTATCACTTCATCAGGGCAGCAAACTTCTATATGGTGAAAGAAAAACTGGTTAATGAGCTGTTTGTTAATGACCGTACCCGGGGCTATCATGATTATAAGGAGAAGCTGCTTAAGGAAGACCTGGACGCACTGCTGAAAACAGGTGGTATCAGTGAAGAGGGTCTGGCACGGTTTGTGAAAGACTTTAACACACAGGTGCATGCCATTGTATTGGCTTCAGAGAAAAACCTTCCGGCAAATGCTATGGCTGAACTGCGAAACCTTATGTTGCTTACCGGAAAGCTGGGCAAAACCGCTTCAGGAATGATCAGTCTTAAGGAGAAGAATAACAGCCAGGGACTATTTGATATGGGTGTGGGCATGGACTATGGAGTAGGAGGGGAGCCGGTAGGGAAAAATGAGGTATTGCAGGAAAAAATGAAGGCCTTATGGAAGGTGGATGACCTGCCCGGAGAGGTGGGCGAACCATTGGATATTCAGATGGATAAAGGCACCATTAAAAACCTGTTTATTTTTGGGGAGGACCCGGCAGGCTGTGCCATACAGCCGGAAGAGGTGGAACGATGGCTTGGTAATTCTGATTTTGTGGTGGTTCAGGAGCACTTCCTCACAAAAACGGCCCACATGGCACACCTGATACTGCCTGCTTCCCTGCCACATGAAACCGGAGGCAGCTACACCAATGCTGAAAAAACCATACAAACCTTTGAAAAGGACCCGTCGGTCAGGCCTAAAGTATCTCACGACAATGTGAAACAAATCCTGGAGTTGCTTCAACGGTTTGGAATTAATAATATGAACGAGGTGCATGACGCCTTTATGGAGGCAGTGAGCCTGCTGCCCACAGCAGAAAATGCCAAAGACCTGCCCTTCCTTATCTGCTCCGGAGAAGGAAACCTGAGAATGTTTGACCACGGTTGCGACCACCTGGTGAAACGGTTTGAAGATGAATCCGGAGAAAAATTAAGTGTTTAACCTTTTAATTACTACATGTTATGAAAAAGTTTAATTCCATTGATGATATCTTGCAATTTGCTATGAATGAAGAGCAAAAGGCCGTTGATTTTTATACTGTGCTGGCAAAAAATGCCCAAAACGAGGATATGCGCAGGGTTTTTGAAGACTTTGCACAGGAGGAGGTGTCCCACAAGGCCCGCCTGGCCCGTATCCGGGAGGAGGGAAGCTATCCCATGCCCGGAGAGGTGGTTAAAGACCTTAAGATTGCTGACTACCAAACCCGCGTGGAACCCCGGGCGGATATGCCATACGACGAAGCCCTGGTGGTGGCCATGAACAAAGAAAAAGCCGCCTTTAAGCTCTATTCTGCCCTGGCCGAAAAGGCACCCAATGAGGAAATGAAAAAACTGTTCCTCAGCCTGGCCGAAGAAGAATCAAGACATAAACTGCGCTTTGAACTGGAATATGATGAAAATGTGTTGAGGGAAAATTAACAGATATATAGCTGCTGAAGCTGATAACGCTTATGAAGGAAATACCAACGGTGATCCTGAAAACCAAAAAGGCCGATGCGGTGGAACGATTCCACCCATGGGTGTTTTCAGGAGCGGTGAAAAAGACCACCGGAATACCTGCCGACGGAGATATGGTCCATGTGTATTCCAATAAAATGAAATACCTGGCTACCGGCCACTACCAGGAAGGATCCATTGCAGTTAGACTGTTTTCCTGGGAAAAAACCGGTGCCGGTGAATCCTACTGGAAAGAAAAACTGGAAAAGGCCCTGGCCTTCCGCCGGGGCCTTTTTCCCGCTGAAGGCCACGTCAATGCCTTTCGCTTAATATTCGCCGAAGGAGACGGGTTTCCCGGAATGATCATAGATGTGTTTAATGATATACTGGTGTTCCAGTCACACTCGGTGGGAATGCACCTCCTTAAACCACTGTTTACAAAAATGCTCCGGGAACTTATGGGAGCACAGATCAAGGCCGTGTACGACAAAAGCGGCCCCACCATGCAGCGAATGAGTGACCAACCGGTGGAAAACCACTTCCTCTACGGAGAAAATGGACAAACCGTTATCACCGAACATGGCTGTAAATACCAAGTGGATGTGGAAAGCGGACAAAAAACCGGCTTCTTTCTCGATCAGCGCGATAATCGTAAGCTGTTGGCCGGCTATGCTAAGGACAAAACTGTCCTTAACATGCATGCCTATACCGGCGGGTTCTCCGTTAGTGCCCTTAAAGGCGGAGCAAAGCATGTGGATAGCGTGGATAGCTCACTGAAAGCCGTGGAACTGATCAATAAGAATATGGAAATGAATGGACTGACAGAAAGTAGTCACCAGGCAATCCAGGCAGACGATATCTACTATCTCAACAATATGGAAAAGGGAATGTACGACCTGATCGTGCTGGACCCCCCGGCATTCGCCAAAAGCCGCAGTGCACGGCATAACGCCGTACAGGGATACAAACGCCTTAATGCGGCCGCCATGGAAAAAATCAAACCCGGCGGACTGCTGTTTACATTCTCCTGCTCTATGGTGGTAGACCGGCGACTATTTGAAGATACGATCACCGCAGCTGCCATTAAAAGCCGACGGAAAATCGCCGTGATACACACCCTGGGACAACCTGCAGACCACCCCGCAAGCATTTACCATCCGGAAGGAAACTATCTGAAAGGAATGGTGCTGAAAGTGGAATAACTGCTGAGCATCCACCTAAATTGAAGCTGATGATCAACCAGGCCCCTGAGGTTTGGAGCCAACGGGACGGTTAGCGGAAGGGAAGGTTTTTTTTGAACACTTGATTTAATGGTGAGATATTTTGTATATTTGCACCTATGAGTCCAGTCCAAAAAGGGCACTTTTGATTTTCAGCGGATGTGAAAAATGTGTGTTTTTAGACCGGGCTCACGTATGCGAATCCGTAAATTTTTTAAAGATGAAACGGGTAGGTTAAAAACAATAATCATGTCACCCCTTCGGGGGTTAACGGTGATATGAAAACACAAATAACAGTAAATTAGTAACATGTAAAATCTTAAACAAATGAAGAAATTTGGACTTTTTCTGGCTTCATTCTTGCTGATCATAGCCTTTTCAGTTACTTCATGCAAGAAGGATGAAGATGATGGCGGATCCAACGGGGGCGATCCCGGGCCGCAATGGGAAATGTTTGTCTATGGCAGAAGCACCTGCACTTTCACCAACAACTTTAAGGCTGATGCAGACTCCGAAGACCTGGAGTACACCTTTTATGACATTGACCAGGATGAAACCAAACAGCAGGAAATGTGGGGGAAGGTGAATACCGCCGGGATGGGTGGTGGACAGGTTGATTTACCCATTGTTGATGTGGAGATTGAGGGGCAAATGAACCTGTTTGAGCGACCGTCCATTGAAGAAGTGCTGGAGGTTATCCCCTAAGCACTTTTCTTTATGCCTTTGTTTTTTCAAATCATACCGGATGAGATGGGGGTCTATTATCCATCTCATCCGGGTATGGTGGTTTATTACCGGCTGAGGATGCTTTCCACCTCGCCAATGCCTTCGCGTACCACAAAGCACTCGCTGTCGGTGCAATCGATAATGGTGGATTGCTCCAGGCTTCCCGGGCCGCCATCGATCACTCCGTCCACCACGTCTTTGTATTTTTCATGCATAAGCTCCGGGTTGGTGGCATACTCCTGCTCTTCGCCCTCTTCCAGAGGGATGGATCCGGACATAATGGGGTTTCCCAGCTTTTCAACCAGCATCCTGGCAATATTGTTATCAGGAATACGGATGCCCACCGTCTTCTTCTTGTCTTGTATCTGCTTGGGTACTTTGTTGTTGGCTGTCAGTAAAATGGTGTAAGGTCCGGGCAGCAACTGCTTCATCATTTTAAAAACTGTATTGCTGATGGGGCGCGTATAATCGGAGATATCGGAAATATCCTTGCATATAAAAGAGAACTTTGCCTGGCTTTTATCCACGCCTTTCATCTTTGCCAGTTTCTCCAGTCCTTCCTTACTATATATATCACAGGCTATTCCATAGGAAGTATCGGTAGGGTAGATAATCAGCCCGCCTTTTTTCAAAAATTCCACTGCCATTTCTATTTTGCGCTCGCTGGGAGCATCTTTATGGATTTTCAGGATCATAAGAATATGGTTTTTTAGTGATTAAAACAATGAAAATTAGAGGTATAATACAAAAAAAGCCCCTGGCTTAGCCTTGTGCTTTCTTATGGTCTGCCAGGAATTTTTCCAGCCCGATAGTGGTAAGGGGGTGGTTTAAAAGTCCTTTCAGGGGTTTTAGCGGACTGGTAACCACGTCGGCACCAATCTCAGCACACTCTAAAATGTGTTTTACATTCCGGATAGATGCAGCCAAAATCTGGGTTTGGAAGCCATAGTTACTGTAGATTCCCACCATCTGGTCGATAAGAGAGATGCCATCATAGTTCATATCATCAATGCGTCCAATAAATGGAGACACATAGGTGGCGCCGGCTTTGGCAGCCATAATAGCCTGACCCGATGAAAATATCAACGTGCAGTTGGTCTTGATGCCTTCTTTAGCTAATTGTTTGATGGCCTTAATACCGTTTTCCGTTGCCGGTACCTTTACCACAATCTGTGGATGCAACCCGGCAAGCTTTCGCCCCTCAGAAACCATCCCTTCATAGTCTGTGGCAATGACCTCAGCACTCACAGGGCCATCGATCATTTCACATATGGCCTTGTAATGCTCCATGACCCGGGCATCACCCGTGATGCCCTCTTTAGCCATCAATGATGGATTGGTGGTTACACCATCCAGCACCCCAAGAGCATCCGCTTCCCGGATCTCCGAAAGGTTTGCCGTATCAATAAAAAATTTCATAATAAATGGGTTTATTAATAAAATGTTGTTCCTTCACTATACATTCGCTAATGCAATAACAAAACACCCGGTATGTACACTTTGTTTAGTGATGGAAAAGGATAATTATGCAGGTGATCCTTTTAGTGAAACCAGGCCAAAAAAAAGAGGGACAAGCTACTTACATCGCACCGCTACAACCGCCTACCCTTGCTTCCTTCCGGACCTGGGGGAGTTCAGCAGGAGCTGGTCGTGTAAGACTTGTCCCTGGCTGCAAAAGTAATATTATTTTATGAAATGCAACAAAATTGGGGAATAATTTTAAAGCACAGGAAGGGAATCCATTACCACCAGCTGTGGGCTTAGGAGCGGAGCCACCGGCTAATTCGGCGAACCAAGTCAATGATGGGATTATTCACTTGCATTATCCGCAAATCCGGTTAATTTTGCACATTGAATACCTGGAGTCCGGTCTATAATGGCCATAGTTGATTTTCAGTGGCTTATTGCTCCAGTCCTAAAGGGGTTAAGCCCTTGAAAACAGCCGTTCTTTTAAGGTGGGGCAAAACTGATTTTTAGGGAGTTTAATAATTATTGAGTTGTTAGACCAGGCTCATAACAAACACATTTCAATTATGGATATTTCCGTGGTAATTGCATTGCTTAATGAGGAAGAGTCATTGCCTGAACTGCGCAGCTGGATAGAGCGTGTGCTTCAGGAACATGGGTTTACCTATGAAATTATTTTTATTGATGATGGCAGCAGCGATGGTTCCTGGAAAGTGATTGAGCAGTTCGCACGTGAAGACCAAGCAATCAAAGCGGTGAAGTTTCGCCGCAACTATGGAAAGTCGGCCGCTTTAAACCAGGGATTCTGGCATGCGCAGGGAGATGTGGTAGTTACTATGGATGCCGACCTGCAGGATAACCCGGATGAGATTCCTTCGCTGGTAAAAATGATCCGCGATGATGGCTATGACCTGGTATCGGGATGGAAACGAAAGCGGTATGACCCACTAACCAAAACCATCCCCACCAAATTATACAACTGGGCCACCCGGCGTATTACCCGAATAGACCTCCATGATTTTAATTGTGGGTTGAAGGCGTATCGCAACGAGGTGGTTAAGAGCATTGAGGTATATGGAGAGATGCACCGCTATATCCCGGCTATTGCAAAATGGGCCGGCTTTGAAAAGATCGGCGAAAAAGAGGTGCAGCACCAAGCCAGAAAGTACGGTCAGACCAAGTTTGGATGGGAGCGGTTCATTAATGGGTTCCTGGACCTTATGTCCATCACTTTTATCTCCCGCTTTGGCAAGCGTCCCATGCATCTTTTCGGACCCATCGGCACCGCGTTGTTTGTGGTGGGGTTTGCAATTGCCCTGGTTTTGGCATATCAAAAAATCTTCATGGGCATTGCCCGAATTAATGAACGGCCGCTGTTTGATTTTGGCATTCTGGCCATGCAACTGGGTACCATTATCTTTGTGGGGGGGTTTTTGGCAGAGCTGGTATCCCGTACAGCCCATGACCGCAACCGCTATCTTGTTGAAAAAACCATCCACCTGAAAGACGATGAATAAGCTGAGAAACCCCTAAAGGGAGGACCGGCCAACCCCCGGCAGTTTGCAGTAAAAAAACGTTACTGACCCATCAGGGCGCGGTGGCTCTCCCCCTCAGCGGCCGGGGGCGCCCACCGGGAAAATGACTTAATCTTATTAACTGAAGTTTCGCACTTAAATAAACGCTTGATTATTAACAATGAAATGTGAATAAAAAGTATTTCAGCGTTAAAAAACGGTGTTACCCATAGGTGGCTTGAACCGGTTTTTCTTTTCGGGGTATTGCAAAGTTTTTCTTTTCCCTCCTTGAGTAAGGGGTTAAACCATAACCATTACCAGGCTAACACACGAATAAGAAATCAATATTTGGGCATTGGTGGCTAAAATACATATCATTTGTGCATTCATGGCAATAAAAATTGTATATTTGACCTGTGATTACATATGGGACATTTGTTGCAACAAGTCGATTAACATACATCAAATCACCACTTAAAGAATAATAAATCATTGAATTATGAAAAAAAACATTACTTCACTATTAGTCATTGGGGTTTTTCTCATGGTCACATACAGTTGTGAAAAAGAGGATGACAACGACAAGGATAACGGGAACAATGGAAATCAAGAGGCAGAATGCATTGACGGCGACGGGAATCTTTATAAGACGGTTGAGATCGGCGAGCAGGAGTGGATGGCTGAAAACCTGAGAACCACCACCTATAACGATGGTTCCCCCATCCCCAACATTACCGACAAATCTGACTGGGAGGCTGATTCTTCCGGCGCTTATTGCTGGTATGATGACGATTCGGCAGCTTATGTTATTCCTTATGGGGCATTATATAACTGGCATGCCGTAAATACCGGAAAGCTATGCCCTAAAGGCTGGAGAGTCTCCACGGATAAAGACTGGAAAATTCTGGAGGGCACGGTGGATTCGGTGTATGACGTTGGCGATCTGGAATGGAACGGGATTGATTACCGGGGATATGATGCGGGAATGCAATTAAAGTCCGATTCAGGATGGGCAATAGCTGAATTTAACGGCCCGGATGACTATGGGTTCTCTGCCTTTCCGGGTGGCGATCGTTACTTTAAAGGGTATTTTCAAAACTCTTTAGGCAATCGTGGTAAGTGGTGGACCTCAACGGAAACCTCTGCTTCCAGTGCCTGGTTCCGGCGGATACAAGGAGGGTATGATGATATGCGAAGACACAGCATGGACAGACGAAGCGGCCTTTCCGTACGATGCCTCAGGGATATGTAATATCCGGCCAATGACAGAATACAAAATAATTACAAACAACATAAGGGATTGAATTATGAGACAAACAATTACTTCATTTTTTGCTGTGGGAATCATCCTGGCATGTGTTTTAGGTTGTAAGAAAGACCAGGAGAACGATTTGGATAACGAATACAAATGCATTGATGGCGACGGGAACCTTTATAAGACAGTGGTTATAGGCAACCAGGAGTGGATGGCCGAAAATTTAAGAACCACCACTTACAACGATGGGACACCCATAATTAACAAAGTTAACAACTCCCGCTGGATTTCTGATTATTCCGGAGCCTACTGTTGGTATGAGCACGATTCTGCCGCTTATGCGGATCCTTGTGGGGCACTATATAACTGGTATGCCGTGAACACCGGCAAGCTTTGCCCCAAAGGCTGGCGGGTGCCTTCCGATAAGGACTGGAAAACTCTGGAAGGTTATGTTGATTCCAACTTTGGCATAGGCGACCCGGAGTGGGACAAGAGAGGCTCACGCGGGCTTGATGCGGGTGAAAGGCTAAAAGCCATTAATGGCTGGGGAGGGTATGGAGCAACCGGCACCGATGAATTTGATCTTTCCATGCTCCCGGGCGGTTACCGTACCGATGATAATGGCAACTTCGGGTATTATCAAAACTTAGGCCAGTGGTGGACGTCCTGCGAAGAGTATTGGGACGGTCCTTATGCGTGGGTTCGACGAATTATTAGCAATGATAATATCATCTACCGTTTCACCTTTAGCAAAAGAATGGGAAATTCAGTTCGTTGTGTCCGGGATATTTAAGATGTATTATTTCATTTCCAGCAATTTAATTCTTTACACAACGCACGGACAAGCCTCTTTCTTTACCGATACTTGAGCGGTAAATTTTGGACGAATTAAAGTTCAACATTCTATACCATGCATATTGGGTAGTATCGGTGGTGGAGGTCCACCACAGCCCTTTAATCCCTTTAGCGTTACCGCCCATTGTGGGATACCGCTGCCGGTAGCCTCCGGGTAGCCCCTGAAAGCCACTGGAGCCGGTTTCCGGACCTTCCATCAACATATGGTGTTCCCATAAAGCCGTATCAGCGGCCAGCATACTCCCTTCGTTTCTTGCCCGCCAGCCTGTAGAGGAAGCTTCTCCGGCACTCAAGCCCAAATGTATTTCCAGTTGCTGCCATTGCTGGTCACCGGGCAGGTGCCAGCCCTCCGGGCAAACGCCCCTGACCGGGTCACTGCCGGAAGTGTCCCCGCCCATGGCGGCTGACCAGTTATACAGCACGCCATACGTATCATATACCTTTACCTGCTGCCCGTCCTTATAGCTTTTAGCCGCTGCAGCATCCGTGCCTTCATAACCATTTACGTAATAAAACGGCACCTGAAAAGAACCCGTACCCGATAAGGTCACCGACGGCAAATACCGCAAGTTCTCCGCCATCCACCACTGACTGCCCATCTTTACCGTAGAATACCTGTTCCCGTCACGGGCATCTATAATATAATCCGTGATAAACCCCTGAGAGGCGCCGTTTTTTTGATCATCCTCCTCTTCCTTCTGGCAACCCAGGAAAAACAAGACCATTATACTCATGACCAATGGAAAATATTGCGGGTGATGTACTTTTGTCATAATGTTTCTGTTTTTTAAAATGGTTTATTCTGTCTCTGTATGCGCGATTGGTTTATTAGGTCTGCTGCTTTTGCCAAAAATGCCGGAAGCTGCTGCCGGCAAAAAGCAATAAACCTTTAATGCTGAACACTTAATTTTTTTGTTTGAGACCTGTTTCCATCCACCACCACATGGTAAAAATACATTCCGCTGCTCAGATCTTCTATATTGACCGTATATTCATTATCATGCAGGGGCAACCGGATATTTTTCACCACAACCCCGGTGGCATTATAAATGACTACTTCAGCATCTTTGGCCTCTTCGGGCAAACCATAAGCAAATGTGACTTGCATGCCGGCTGGGTTGGGGTATGCAGAAAGCCCGGGGGTGGTTTCTTTCTCCTGTGGGATATCATTCCATAACACATTATCATAGGTTACAACTACGGACACATTATCCTCCGGTGCCCCTTCCACGTAAAACCGGTATTTGATACGAGCCCAGGCCACATATCCAAAGGCGTCAAACCACCCAATAAACGACTCTGTAACGGATGGCGGTATTTTTACCGGCAAATGTGAGACATAATCCGAAGGTCCATAGTCCTGTCCCCAGTAAAAATAGTTTTCTGATGGTATGGAGGGTGGCAATACCAGCTCTTCCTTTTCAACCATTACATTTACAAGACTGTCGGTTGTATTGGTAACCCCCAGCATTAAAAATCCGGCGGTATTAAAATACGTGCGAATTCTTATTGATTCACCATCAGAAAGAAATCCGGTATTATTTGAAAGCTGCAAACTTTGCGCCGTTCCGCTTATGTGCAAACCTGCAAAGAAGATTAATATCCACAAATAAAGTTCAATACGCTTTTTTGTATTCATTTTAGTAAATTATTTTTTACATTTTATGCTTTCAGTAAAATACATATAACTCTATATTAGAAAATGGCTTTCAGGCACTGAGTCAGTTCTTAATACATCGTACAGAAAGCCCTCTTGATCGATGGTCGGTCGCTTCATATAGTTTATCGACCCCCGAAGCAACGCGTTTAGTTTTTACATAAAAGTTATCCAAAGGAGCTTCTAAGGGGGTTGATGTCCAAAAAGAACCAAGCCAACCGAATTCAATAGGCAGACCAGTATAAATTAATCCTGCGGGCAAGGCGTTAAAGCCAAAAACATCCAACCCATTTCCTCCCTGGGCCCATCCGGTTGTTGATTTTATTGTTTTCCCCTCCTTTCCTAAAAATCCCTTTTCACCAATGTAGTCCTTTAGTTCATTCCATTCCGCATTTGAAGGCACATGCCAGCCTTTTGGACAAAGCTTGCCGGTTTCCACGGCGTAATAATTATAAAGGGCACCGTAGGGAATAGAATACACCGAATCATGCTCAGGATAAGAATATACCCCGGAAAAAAAATTGTGAAAATTCAGTCCTGCTCTGTCAAGTCCCGGACTACCGTCATTATAGTTTGTGGTTCTAAGGTTTTCGGCCATCCAGGTCTGCCGGCCTATGGCAACCACCTTATAGACATTGCCGTCAATATCTTCGATGGTCCCTCCGCAGCCCTGGGCGGTGGTAAAGGAAACCGACTCTCCGTAAGCCGTTCCCGCTTCATTGGTTGCATAAGCCCGCAGGTACCAGGTGGTGTTTTCAGATAACCCGGCGAGAACACTGGAAAACCGCCCTTTATCTTTGCCATCGGTGGTATGATGATCATCTGTTGTAGGATTTTTTGATATGCTCCAACAGACCCCCCGGGCAGTGATGGGTGCGCCCCCGTCGCATAAAACATCCCCCCCCGAAGAGGCACCGGTACAGGCTACATCTTTTACCGGCAAAGTAGCCACCTGTGGTATTTCTGCTTCTTCTTTGGTGCAACTGATGGTAAATATTAAAAATGCCATAACCAGCATTTTTAGCTTTATAAAAATCATTCCGCTTTTTTTCATAGACATACTGTTTTATAAATGACAGGCACCTGTGCACCTGTTATTGTTTAATAAACTTCCCGGTATATTTCTTTTGGGTAGATGAGCAGTAAATCCGGTAGAAATAAACCCCGGGAGCCAAAGAAGCCACATTCACCGCGGTTTGCCCGGATGCCAGATCCATTTGCTTAACGCGTTCCCCCATGATATTATACACGGTTAATTCAAAAGAAAGCGGGTTTAATTCAACGGCATCAAGATCAAAGTTAAAAACATCTCCAACCGGATTGGGATATGTTTTTACCGGGGGATTATCTATAGCTGCCAAAGATTCATTCACATTAAGCGTGTGGGCTGCCGGGGTCATTCCCAAACTGTCGGTACGCACCAATAAAGAGCCAAACCAGTTGTTTTCCCAGAATGGCTCAAAGTACCCACCTATCAGGAATCCACCGTCATCCAACAGGAGCATATCATTAAAAATGGTCCTGTCCGCCAGGTGACGAACGTTATAGTACCTTGCCCATAAGCTGTCACCCTGGCTGTCCAGTTTTAACAAAACTCCTTTAAAGTTTGCAATCATGGTATCAAAGGGGTGAACAACAAAAGCAGATGCTGCTATAATAATATCATTATTGGGCATAACGAGCATTTGTGGGCTATCTTGCAAATTAGCCCCATGATATACCCAGGACGTCAGCATCCCAAAAGGCTTATACTTCCTCTCCCACAGCTTATTACCATTGTAATCATGTTTAATGATAATTATTCCGGTTTTATATGTGTTAATATCAACATAATCATACCTAAACTTAGCCATAGATACGATATGATTATTGGAATCCAATTGTGTTTTGGTTTTTCCCAACAACCAGCCACCAAGCCAATAATTATTTGGCTTTTTAACAGTATCCTGCCAAATAATATTCCCTTTCTTATCTGTTCGGGTAACTACAAATTGACTGCTGGAGCCAGCGTGTCCAGAAAAAATAAAGCCACTGTCCGGTGCAATATTAATATTATAACCAGACCATACCCAGTCGAACGTTCTCACCCAAATCATATTCCCGGAAGTGTCCAATTTAGTCAAAAAAAGATTACGTTTACTGGTTATACAGTTTACATATGTTCCGGTAATTATATATGCGTTGTCTGGAGTCTGTTCCAGGGCAAAAAAATAACTATCCCATGGATAATTTGCATGGCAACCAGTCAATGAATCAGGCAATGAATACTCCTTTGTCCATAAATGTATCCAGATCTCTATTTAGTTTTATTAAAACAGCCCTTCGAGGCGATCCTGGCCAATCCTGGGTAGCAATAAGCAAATTGGAATCACGGTCAACCAGCATCATATCACTGTCAATATCACGTATAAACGAACCAAACTCGTACCCTGTTCCCAAATCTATTTTATTCAGCGGGTTACCATAAATATCTGTTTTCACAACATTTAAGCTAAATCCAATTCCTGGAAGGAAAGTACGGATAGTCATATAAATCAAAGAGTCGTGGCGTACCATACCCATAATTTGCTCACCGGACGAAACCGAATCACTGGTATAATATTTTACCTTACTGAATGTATGGGGGCTTTGAGCAAAAGCCACTATGGAAGTAATCAGAAAAATAATTATAAAAAATTGTTTCTTCATGATATTCATTTTTTCAATTCGACACTAACTTTAACGATTAAACAGCCCTCCCTTAACCCGCCAAAAACCAAACCTTAACATGAAAGTCAGGAAAAGGTTGAATCAGAAAGCATTTCGCTGTAATAAATGGCCTTCTGTTTTTATACAGTATTTAAATATTACCCGGAGCCACCCGGTTCAGTAAAGTGATAACAGTATTCTTTGCCTGAGTAATTATAACATTTGATATACCGTTCATCATAAAAAACAATCTTAAGCGGTTTAAGAAAATTCCCAAGAGAGAGAGAGAGAGAGGATCAGTGAGTTATGTATTTTTCGCTGCAGACGACCTTTCACCAGGGAGAGCGCCCACGGGTAAAATCTGCTATACCGAAATCCGCCGGCATAATAAATAAAACAATGGGCCTGGGAATAAATTCTGCGTATAAATTCCGCTAACCGACGGACAAGAGAGGTGGTTATACCCATTTGAGGTAAATATCCATTGTCTGTCCCCGACTGGACAAAACGCTCAGCAGGGATATCTATGGCGGGCCGTATAAAGCGTGGTATAGTGTAGACGTTGACCATAAAATGTCGGTTAACAAGTTTTTACCTTTTACAAGGCAAATATAATGCTTTTACATTTAATGTCAAGAAAAAAATAACCAAAAAATGTATTTTGTTTGCATTTGACCGTCGGCAGGGAGGTTCAGGATGAAAAATATTATTCGTGCACCCGTGGTAAAAAAAGCCACGAATGCACGAATAAGAGATCAATATATAATACTCCCCGTTATTTGGACCACTGGTTAAGGTGAAAATTATTAATTTTACCAGTGTAAATATGAAAGCAACAAGACGAAAATTTTCAGCATCCTTTAAAGCCAAGGTATCCATCGA
>PWNQ01000100.1 GCA_003557725.1 Bacteroidales bacterium
TGAAGACGCAATCGGGATTGAATTCTTTACCGAAGGCACCGCCAGTTTCATCGTCGAATCATATGATATTATCGTAGATTAAGGAAGTGTGACCATGTCAAAACTCTATTGTCTGGGAGAATTGCTTATCGATTTCATACCGGCATCCACAAGCACTTTCAAACGCCACTTCGGTGGTGCCCCTGCGAATGTCGCGCTCGGCACCGCCCGTCTCGGCGGCAACACCCAGTTCATCGGCCAGGTCGGTGATGACGCTTTCGGCCGGTTTCTGACCGATACACTCAAAGCAGGCGGTGTCGATACAAAAACGGTGCTGGTTTCACAGAAGAAAAACACGCCGCTGGCGTTTGTGACCTTATCTGAAACCGGAGAACGGTCTTTCGGTTTCTACCGTGATAACACCGCGGATCTGGATTACAATTCAGAAAACATCAATGATATACCTTTCGAAAGACGCTCATTGTTGCACTTTTGTTCGGTCAGTCTCGTGCCATCGAATATCAAAGCGGCGCATGATATCGCGATTGAAGCCATTAGAGATACCGGTGGTCTGATCAGTTTCGATCCGAACCTCCGTTTCAATCTCTGGCCATCTGAAACATTGCTTAAGGATACGGTCCTATCCTATCTTTCCCGGGTGGATCTGCTTAAGCTTTCAGAAGAAGAACTGACCTTTATCACAGGCGCATCAGACGAGGCAGAAGCCATAGACACTTTGAATTCTTTTAATTTGAAAGCGGTGCTTATATCCAAAGGTGAGAAGGGTAGTGCCGTCTATGCGGGTAAAACCAAAGTCGAACATCCCGGTTTCAAAGTGACGGCTATCGATACCACCGGTGCCGGGGATGCATTCATGGCCGCTGTTTTAAGGAAAATCCAGCAAAAAGGGATAGAAATCGAACTATACAGCGATTCGGATTGGCAGGAAATACTGACCTACGCAAACGCCGCCGGCGCACTGACAACAACCCACAAAGGTGCGGTAAGCGCCATTCCGAACGATACGGTCATCACCACGTTCATCAATAACCGCCAGAAGAATATTTCTTAGCAATTCAGATTATCATTAACACACAAGATTCACCTACCGGCAATCACTGGCGTAGGTGAATCTTTTTACATGTTGGATTGTGCACAAATCTGCCCGGTATCATGCAAACATGTGCCCAAACCAGATTTTGTGTGATAGGGCGGCTTCAGATATTGAACCATCTAGAAGTGATATAAAATGAAAAAAGGGATCATACATCTTTAGGATATATGATCCCTTCGGCATTCGATTTCAAAGTTCTTAAATCCGCTTAATTCTGCGTCCACTTTTTAGTTGCCTTTCCAGTAGCATTTAAACTAATGTATCCAACTTAGGGAGTTCAGTACATTGTCCAAGTACTGGTTGTCTATTTATAAAAGCAAGGTATCAAGATTGCCGGATTATACTTGTTTGGTGTAGTTGTAGATGTCGCCTCCGACAGTGCTTTTATGATAGTGCGCTTTAAATCCGCGGCTGGTGAGTTCGCTATCGGGATGCGCTCGCTTGATATCGTCATCACCGTTACAGATCACCAGGTGACCACCGGGTCTGCAGACCCGGGTCATCTCCGTAAGCTCCGCTTCGTAGTCGTCTCCGACGACGTGACCGCACATCACGACATCGAACGTGTCGTCCTCATGCGGGATGGCGGTGACAATCCCGTCCTGGACCCGAATGTTTTTCTGGTCTTCTGTCTGAATGCGCATACGCATATGTTCGCGCAGACGGTCCACGGGTTCACTGGCATAGACACGCTTGGCGATTTTGGCCGCCGCGAAGGTCAATCTGCCCGTCCCGGCACCCAGGTCCAATACCACTTTCCCGTTCAGGTCGCATAATGCGTGCAGATGTTTTTCTTCCCAGGCATAGATGTAGTTGCAGCTGGTTTCCATGATGCGGGGCTCGGTGTAGACGACATCGGTCTCGTAGGCTTCCAGGAGCGCAATCTCGCGTTTTCTCAGCTCCTTATCCGGAAGCGTCGCCTCCGCCACCTTCAGGAGCTTGTCGACCCCATCGCTTGCTTCGGGGGCTCTTTTTTTGATTACGAATACCAAGTCCCTGTGTCTATCCAGCAGGGTGCCCAGGGTCCGGGCGTGCGTCCCGAGCTTCTCGGGATCACAACCGTTAAATGGTTGGAAAATCATCGCTAGTAGCCAGCGGTCCATCAGATAGAAATGTCTGATGGAAAAATCGTTGCCATCAATCCAGTTGTAGTTTGACATAATACCTCCGTTTTATTGTATATGACGCATTGCTGATATGTTGCTTGTCCGATATAGTGTTTTCCATAAGCATCACCTCGGTAAAATCGATTCACAAAAGTGATTATATCACATCTGTCAATGAAGGTATATGTTACGGGATCATCCATTTCGATCGATTTGATAGGCAAGCGGATGTGATTGACTTATACGTCGCATGATGGCATACTGAAAGAGATGTGTCATAGATTTGCTTCAAAAAGGAGTACATAGATGGAAATAATTGCTTGGTTGAAACTGCTGCTGGTTGGTATCGTCCAAGGACTGACGGAGCCCTTGCCGATATCTTCAAGCGGGCATATGGTGCTGATGCAGTATTTTCTGGACTTACCCATCGATTCGCTGTTTTTGGAGATCGTGTTGAACTTCGCATCGCTGATCGCGATTGTGATTTTTTTCCGCAAGCGTCTCTGGTATGTCATCCACGGGACCATCCGGTATCTTATCCGGCGAGAGGCCGCAGATTTGCCGGCTTTCCGATTCATGGTGCTGATTGTCATCGGCACGATCCCCGCCGGCATCGGCGGGCTCTTGTTCGGGTCGCTTCTGGCGTCGCTGCTCAGTCTGTTGACTGTCGGTCTCGCCTTGCTCGTCACCGGGAGTTTTCTTTTGCTGGTACACCGGCATTCACTGACGAACACCAGAGAAACGCTTACGATCAAAGATGCGCTGTTCGTCGGGGCATTCCAGGTGATATCGCTGCTTCCGGGCATCTCAAGAAGCGGTGCGACCGTGACCGGGGGGCTACTGAAACGGTTGCGGTTTGAAACGGTGTTCGAGTTTTCTTTCATGTTGTATATTCCGATCTCCATCGCCGCGATGGGCTATGAACTGTACGGTTTATCGGACGGATTGCAGTATGACCTTTTACAGTTGCTTGCCGCCTTCATCGCTACGACCATCACGACGTATATCGCGCTGAAGTTTTTCTTGTTTTCTGTAAAAAGCGGGTATCTCAAGTATTTCTCCTGGTATTGTTACGGGGTCGGGACCTTGAGCATCATGCTGTATATCTTGTCTTGAATCCAACCTGCACATGCAAAGGAATTCACTTTAACCGAAAGGCGAGACGAATGAATAAAGAAACCATCGAAGCGACATTGTATACGACATTCAAACGCCTTGAACAGAAGAACCTGATCGAAGCCAACTGGGTCGAATCGAACGAGAACCGCAATCGGAAATACTATGCGATCACTTCTGAAGGTAAGAGACATCTCTTCAAGCTTAAAAGCTCCTGGGACAAAGCGAAGATGCACTTGGAGCGGATTGTGTCTCCCAAAGACATTAACGACTAGTAAAACAAAATAAGATAATCGGAGATTTTTCATGAAATTACTGTATAGAGCATCAAGATTGTTGATAAGACATTACATACGGTTACTGCCGTTTTACATCGCCGCCACCCTCGTGACTGTGGGACTGTTTACGTTCATACCCGGCATCGGGATTTTACTTGCCTTGCCGCTAGGGATATCCTTGGCTTATATCACCACCGATACCATTATTCATGGCAGACGTCCACAAGTGAGAACACTGTTCATCGCTTATAAAAGCGGAGACGTGTTGCGTAATCTATTCTATACCAACCTGCGCGGCTTGATAACCTATATTCTGACATTCTCCCTCAGTTACAGGATTTTGCAAACCATTCCCAGCGATTGGATCGTGAGCTTTACCGGCCAGACTGGCATACATCCATATGCGGTACTTATCGGGCTCGGGTTCATCGCTTTCCTGCCGGCTGTATTGATCGCCTCGGCCATGTCGATGGTACCGTTTTTGCTGGCAGATCCCAGGTTCGATCCCTCCAGGCAAAACCCGCTCGCTGTGAGCTACCGGATATTGAAGGGGAACTTTCTCCGCCTGCTCGCGGTGCGAAGTTTCTTCCTTCTGTGGTATGGCTGGGTACTGGCCGGGGGCTTTTTCCTACTGATTTGGATTTACGTCATGCTTTTCGGTGCAACCGACTGGCCGTTTACCTATGAAGACTTCGAACGGCACATGCTGATCTATGTTATCTCGCTAAGTCTTCATCCTTTCATCATCATGCCGCTCAAACATGTGGTTCATGCCTTGCTGTACACCGAAATCAGACACAAGGCCTTCACCAGTACCGAACAATAGTTTAGGATATGTAGATCAAAAAAACCGTGCGTCTCAGAATTGACACGCACGGTTTTTTTCATTGATTGGTGGGCAAGAACCGACCTCAGCCTGTATTCACCGTCGGCTCTTTCCCGGTTTTTTCCGCTGACTTTTTACGGTTGATCTCCCCGTAGTACTGCAAACAGACTTTGATGGTACCGGCGATCGGGACTGAAAGGATGAAACCGGCAAGACCGAAGATGCCACCGAAGAAGATGAAACTGGAGAGGACCGCGATCGGGTGGATATGGACCTGGCGGCTGTAGACGTTGGGCTGGATGACGCTGCTTTCGAGGATCTCTTCGATGATATTGAAAACGAAGATCATCACGATGCCGATGATATAGATGTAGGGGCGTGTGGCCACGTGTTCAAGATGCAGGGTCGTCAGAAGCAGTACCGGTGCGGCGATGCCGATCCAGACACCGATATAGGGAATGACGCAGAATAGACCCATGAGCACGGCGAAGAGGACGGCATGGATGAAAGAGAAATCGGGGACGAAGATGGCGAGCACACCATAGGAAAGAATGAAGAAGCCGGTGATGAACAGCATGACGATTCCCTGGCCGCGCAGGTAGCCCCGGATCACTTCATCGCTTCTTTTTCCGAGTTCGATCACATGCACACGGATATGCTCGGGCAGGATTCTGGCGATGGTGCGCAGGATCATCGTCCGTTCCTTGATGAGATAGTAGAGGAACACCGGTGTCAAAACGATTGTGAAACCGATGCTGATGATGCTGGTGGTCAGACGGGTGATGAAAGAAAACGCCGCCAAAACGATATCGGTCACATTGCCGAGGGAGATTCCCTGGGACTGGAGGTTGTCGATGATTTCCCGGAGATTCGCCTCATTGATGAAATTGCTCAGATAGACGACCGCCCGGTCGACAAACTCAGCCACGGTCTGATTGTCGATGAACGCCAGCATGCCGGAGAGAATCGTCGCGAACTGGGTGACCATGAAAATGATCGTCACCACAAGGATGGCGGTGACAAGAAGAATGCCGATCGTGATCGATGCGAGGATGCTTAAAATCCGCGGTAGATGCAGTTTCGTTTCCATCGCCCTTGCCAGCGGCCCGAAGATGAAACTGAGCAGCAAGGCGATGGCAAAGGGGACGATCACGGCTCTCGCGGCGGCACCGATGTTGCTTAGCAGCTCCGATGACAACAATCGGAGTGCATAAAGACCGACGATGGTGACGGTGAAGATGGAAACGATGAGCAGGATTTCCACCAATTTCGCTTTTGTCAGGTTTTTGCGCATGCAAATCAACTCCTAATCTTTTCAGTAACATTATAGCATACGAAGCACTGTGTGTCGGGACGATCATAATAGAAGCGGGCATTAAGGATTTTCTCAGTTCTATGATACCCTATAGAAACCCAACAACAAACGTATGGAGGCATTTCCGTCCCGGTAGAGCCGCCAAGAAGTGTCAGCTCAAGGCGCATTGATTGCTTTTTTGCTCTTACACGTTGCGGAATTTTATGGTACACTTAAAACGAAAACGTTTTAGGAGGACCCAATGAAAAAACTACTCGCACTTGTGCTTCTGGGAATGATCGCATTGATTGCGGCATGTACGATCCCGGAAAACGGAACCAATGGCCAAAATGGTATAAACGATGACAACGGTGAACCTACTGGTGATTTCGTCGTGGATTTGCTGCAAGCCATGACGCTTGAAGAAAAAATCGGCCAGATGCTACAGGCTGAGGAAAAACATATCACACCAGAAGAAGTTACAAGCTATAACATCGGTAGTATCTTGAGCGGTGGCGGTAGTCATCCGCATCGCTACGATGATGATGTCGATGTCTGGTATGACATGGTGAAAAGCTATCAGGAAGCCGCTTTGGCATCAAGTAGCAA
>PWNQ01000166.1 GCA_003557725.1 Bacteroidales bacterium
GTTTCTTCACCGCAAACTGCCGCGGGTTGGCCCGGTCCTCCCCTTTAGGGGAGTTAGAGGGGCGCGCGCGGGAGCTTTCCGGTAAGGAAATAATCATTCCCCTGTGTGTCGAATAATTTTCGGCATGGGCGTTTCATTTTAATAGTTTTTTACCTGTTAGTCCGGTCAAAAAACACACATTTTTCACTGCCGGTTTTCTGACCCGTAAGACCGTTGGCATTTATCATATTTATTGAAACCTGGCTGGTTAGAGCGTGTATGACAGTGTATATCCTGCATAGTGGATGTTCAGGGTATATCCTTCGGGGATCAGTGATTTATTTATACGCAGTGGGGTTTTCTGGTCTACGGAGTACACATAATATTTATCCAGCACTCCCGATGGTTTTTGGGTATTGTAGTAGATAATGTTTCCGTTGTGTTGGTCTTTATTTTCAAACACTTCTTCCATGATTTCCACTTTGATCAGGTTATTATCTTCTAAGATTTGGAAAGTAGGTTCAGGTTTGAGTTTTGGGTTAAGCATTTTATGGGCCTGAGGCATTCCGTATCCGTGCGCATAGTCGAAGTATGGGTACAGGAGTCCGGCTTTTTCAATAGTTTCAAACAGCTCCATGGCCGTCATTTGGGGGTTATTTTGGAGTGCACATGCGGCAAATCCGGCCACCAGTGGTGAGGCAAAAGATGTTCCCATGCTGGTTGACAGCCCCTTTCGTCCGGCCACCACCGTATGTCCGTAGGCGCTCACGTTGGGTTTCATGCGCATATCGGCGGTAGGCCCCGGTGAGCTAAAGTGGATTTGGTATCCCGTATTGGGGTCTATTCCTCCCACAGCCATTACGCTATCGGCGTCGGCCGGGGTGCCAATGACCACCCACTGGCTATCGGTGGCACTGTTTCCGGCGGCATTCACCACCAGTATTCCCTTAGCGGCAGCCATGTTTCCTGCTTTAGCCACCAGGCTGTTGGTGCCGTCCATCTGTTTTGGAAAGTAGCGATGGTATACATATCCCAGGGAGGAGTTTACTATGTGTGCACCGTGGCGGTCGGCCCATTCTACCGCTGCCAGCCAGTTCTCCTCCTCCCAGTAAGGCTCCAGGAATATCTCGGTGCGGGCCAGCATAAACTCAGCCTCAGGCGCCAGACCCATGGGCTGGTCTCCATTCATACCCCCAATATTGGACAATACCTGGGTGCCATGACGCATGCCTCGATATGCATTATCATCATTACGCACAAAGTCATGGGTGTGTACAATGCGGTTTTCTTCACGAATATGACGGAACACCGGATACTCATCCACTCCGGGAAAGCCGGTATCAAAGACAGCTATGCGTATCCCCCGCCCATTGAGGCCGTTTTCCCGTAATATGGACAGCCCCAGCGACGCAGTTTGCTGCTCCAACAACTCCAAATTGTTGCTGTCCAAGTCCGTATCATAGCCGGATATGGATGCCATATGAACAGAAAGCCGGGGAAAAGGACGCACCGACGACACATAGTCCAACCGCTCAATGGCCTCAATGGCGTCGCCACCGGCATAAACAGCTACCGCATTGAACCAACGGGTATGGTGTGACAGGGAGTCGGCCAGACGGGAAACCCCTTCCAAATAACGGGGACTGACCGGAAAATCGGTGGTGTCGTAAAGGGAAAGCCCATGTCTTAACCGACGGTCGATGGCTAAAGAATCAAAATAAGTGTAAGGATCGAAGGTAACCCCTTGCTTATCTGTGAAAAATACCCAATACTTGGTATCCTGTGACAATGCCTGACCGCCGGAAAGAACAACAAATAACACCAGGAACAAAAAAGGTTTCATAAATGTATTTTTGGACAAAAATAGGGAAATATGTTTTATCAAACCAGAATCAATTATAAGTCCGGCCTAAAAATACACTTTTTTTACATCCGCTGAAAATCAGCTTTGCCCCTTCAGTAAAGGGTGGTTGATTTTCAGGGAACTCGCCCTTTAGGGCAGAGAGCAGAGGGCATAGAGCAGAGGGCATAGAGCATAGGGCATAGGGCATAGAGCATAGAGCATAGAGCATAGAGCATAGAGCATAGAGCATAGAGCATAGAGCATAGGGCATAGAGCAGAGAGCAGAGAGCAGAGGGCATAGAGCATAGGGCATGGGGCATAGGGATTTGGGATTTGGGATTGGTGTGTGGCGCGGAGGATTTGGGATTTGGGATTGGTGTGTGGCGCGGAGGATTTGGGTGTGATGCGTTGGGTGTGAGGAATAAAATTTTAATACCGATTTCTTGACTTTTTCCAAAACATATATTATTTTCGCCGCTGTTATAAAATGTGGTAATAGCTTGTCAGTTAATAACATATATAAATATTTGATATTTGTTCAATATTGGATTCGTTTAATTAATTATAAACCTCTTAAAACACTTCAGTTATGGTATTAAAAAATACTTTTTTCAAAATTGCGAGCCTGTTACTATTTGCTCTGTTCTTAGGGCAAACCTTACATGCTCAGGTCTACTACGTGGGACCGGTGGACCATACCATTGGCACATCCGCCAGTTATTCATCTTACAATCACTATCAGGTGTTTGATGTACTGGAGCCCAATGGGATCATTATTGACAGTGTGACCATTTTCCCCACGGGAGCTATAGCGGGCGGCGCTTACACGGTGGTTGTTCAGGATGCCAGTCATTCGGTTATCGACAGTTACAGCAGCACTACTACTGCTGTCAACAGTCAACCGGAGCGCATCCATGTGGATCTGTTTGTTCCACAGGGGACCGGTTACCGGCTGGGCCTTGACGGCAATCCCGGGATGCTGCGTAACAGCACTGGCACGTCTTATCCTTATACGGTTCCCGGGGTAATCTCTTTTACCGGAAGTACTTATCTATCTTACTGGTACTTTTTTTACAACATCCGTGTAAAACTTCATAATCAACCCACGGATGCGGGGCTTGTAGGGGGGTTTCTTTATCCCGACAGTCTTTCCCCCAACACGATCTGTGAAGGAGATCAGGAAGCTTACGTAATACTAAAGAACTTTGGGCCCAACGAGCTTTCAGAGGTGGACATTCATGCGGAGGTCAATGGTTTGGCCCAGGCCCCTTACCCCTGGTCTGGCTCTTTAATGCCCGGCGACTCCACGCTGGTAAACCTGGGATCGCTACATTTTGATGTGGCCAATGCTCCCTATTCGCTCAAGGCCTATACCTGTACGCCCAACACCTTTCCCGACACCAACAACCTGAATGACACGCTGATGATCCAGGGCCTGCAGGTATTACCTCCTCTTACAGAAGATGTTCAGCCCGGCTATCATGTGGGATTTTGCGACAATGATTCGGTGATGGTATCTTTGCAGGGTTCGGGATGCAGTCATTTTCAGTGGTATAAAGATGGCCAGCCCATTCCGGAAGGAGATGACTCTTTGCTGTACATTAAAACGGCGGGGATGTACAGTGTATGGTTCAGCGATGGGGTTTGCTCCCGCATGTCCGACTCCATTGAAGCCGTAGCATCGGCCTCCCCCTCTGCTATGGTCAGCTCCCTGTCGTCTACCACCTTCTGCTATGGCGACTCGGTAGTGATCACTACCGACGATGAGCCAACCCACACGTACCAGTGGATGAGAGATAACGACCCCATTCCCGGAGCCACAAACCATCAATACATTGCCAAAGAATCAGGCACATATAAAGTGATGGTCAAAAATATCCACAACTGCAGCACCCTGTCCATGGGGGTTCCGGTTAATGCCAAACCGCTGCATCAGGTGCCCTTTGGAACGGATACCACGGTCTGCGAAAACCAAACCGTCCTTCTGGATGCCGGCGCCGGAGCCGACAGCTACACCTGGTCTACAGGAGAAACAACCCAATCCATCTCCGTAGACTCCACCGGCATCGGGCTGGGATCAAAAACCTTCTTCGTTACCACCGTACTGGACCATTGCTCAACAACAGACTCCATTACCGTCACCTTCCAGATCTGTGGCTATTACCCACAGGAAGAAAAACAAGAACCCTCCCTGTCCCTTTATCCCAACCCGGGGGACGGACACTTTACCATTTACACCAAAGGACTGAAAACAAACCATCTAAAGGTGACCATTTACACCCTTACTGGAAAAAGGGTGCATGAACAAACCGGTGTGGTTGATGAACAAACGGGAGAGAAAGAAATAAGCATCAACCTTGCCAAAGGGATGTATATTATGGAAGTGCATGCAGGCACAAAGACCTATAAAAAGAAGATAATCATTCAGTAATAACCCTACATTCCAGCACTATAGGGGCTACAGTGGCCGCTGTTTCCGGGCACTGCAGCCCCTTGTCTTGTATCCGGGGAAAAATCATCACTTCAGGCAGAATCAATAAACAAAATCCCATACCTTTGCAGCTTCAACAGAGCCAAAGCACATGACCCCTGTAAAGCGTATAATAAGTTATCTGTCACCATACTGGAAAGAAGCAGGCTGGAGTGTGGGTTTCACCTTGCTGGGAACCTTTTTCTCCCTGTTTTCCTTTACCATGATCATCCCTTTTCTGGGCATATTATTTGACCATCATGCCATTGTAGAGTCTCCGGTACCTTTTGAATTTAGTCCGGCCGCGGTGGAACACAACTTCACCTACTTTGTAAGCCAGATCATCTTAGACCACGGGGCGGTGAATGCCTTGCTGGCCATCAGCATATTAGTGGTGTTTTTCATGTTTATGAAGACCCTGTTCGCCTATCTGGCCAAATATGTGATCGCCCCTTTGCGCAACGGGATCGTGCGGGATGTGCGCAACATGTTGTTTGACAAGACCATGAGACTTTCCCTGTCCTACTATTCGGAAGAACGCAAGGGCGACCTCATGTCGCGCATGACAGCGGATGTGCAGGAGATCGAGATCACCATGATCCGCTCACTGGATAAGGCCATCAAGTCGCCCATAACCATTATCGTATATCTGGGGGCGCTGTTTGTGATGAGCGTGAATCTCACCCTGTTTGCCCTGATTTTTCTTCCCATTACCGGCGGAGTGATCGGCTGGGTGGGCCGTACCCTTCGGAAAAAATCGGCCACCGGACAGAAACGTCTGGGGATGATCCTCTCCTATATAGAAGAGTCCCTTTACGGGCTTCGAATCATTAAAGCCTTTAACGCTGAGGACCGGGTACGAAAGCGTTTTTTTGATGAAAACCAGCGATATACACGGATCATGAACAAGATTTGGCGCCGTAAAGACCTGGCCAGCCCCCTCACCGAGTTCCTTTCATCCATCATTATCATCACCATAATGTGGTACGGAGGAAACCTTATCCTTATGGGCAACAGCACTTTGAGCCCACAGGCTTTTATCGCTTATATCGCCATCTTCAGCCAGATCATTCCACCGGCAAAAAGCTTATCCACCATTTATTACAGCATCCAAAAAGGGATGGCCTCCTTCGACCGGGTAGAGTCCATACTCAATGCCCCCGTGGATATTACAGAAAAAAAGGAGGCGCTGCCCATACCCTCTTTTGAAAAGGAAATACAATATCAGAACGTATGGTTTAAATATGATAATGAATATGTTCTAAAAGATATCAACCTGACCATTCCCAAGGGGCAGACCATTGCCCTGGTGGGCCAGTCGGGCGCCGGAAAGTCTACCTTTGTTAACCTGCTGCCCCGGTTCTATGACAGCAGCAAAGGAAGCATCACCATTGATGAAATCCCTGTTAAAGACTTGCGAATAAAGCCCCTTCGAAGCCTTATGGGCATTGTCTCCCAGGAGTCTATCCTTTTTAACGATACCATCCACAACAACATAGCCTTTGGGGTGGAGCAAACCACCCGTGAGGAAGTTATTTCGGCGGCAAAGATTGCCAACGCCCATAACTTTATCATGCAAATGGACCAGGGATATGACACCAATATCGGCGACCGCGGAGGAAAGCTCAGTGGTGGCCAGCGCCAGCGCATCAGCATTGCCCGGGCCATCCTCAGCAACCCGCCGGTACTGATCCTGGATGAAGCTACCTCTTCCCTGGATACCGAATCGGAACAGCTGGTGCAGGAAGCGCTGGGGAACCTGATGAAAAACCGCACCTCCATTGTCATCGCGCACCGGCTGTCTACCATACGAAATGCAGATATGATCTGTGTGTTCCACGAAGGACACATCGTGGAACGTGGAAAACACGACCAACTGATGGAAAAAAACGGCGCCTTTAAAGCATTATACGACCAGCAATTTAAACAATAACAGGAGACTGCGTCTTGAAAGTATTGATCGTCAACAGAAACTCAACCATCCCCGTCTTTAAGTA
>PWNQ01000124.1 GCA_003557725.1 Bacteroidales bacterium
ACTGTTTATGAACTACCACTGGCAAAATAAGGTGGACATCAAAATCATTCGGATATTTAATACCTATGGCCCCAGAATGCACCCCGACGATGGCCGCGTGGTGTCCAACTTTATTATGCAGGCCCTGCAAAATAAAGATATTACCATCTATGGCGACGGATCACAAACGCGCAGCTTCCAATATGTGGACGACTGCGTGGAAGGGATGATACGGATGATGAACTCACGACAGGGATTCCTGGGACCCGTAAATATGGGAAACCCCCATGAATTTACCATTAAAGAACTGGCTGAAAAAATTATTGATACCACCGGGTCCAGATCAAAACTGGTGTACTCCCCCCTGCCCTCCGACGACCCCATGCAGCGAAAACCGGATATCACCCTGGCAAAAAAAGAATTGAACTGGGAGCCCCAAATACCTTTAAAAGATGGACTGGAAAAAACCATTGCCTATTTTGAAGCATTGATCCGTTCAAAAACAACCGGATAAAAGCATCACCAAATGAAACGCCCACGCCGGAGCATAGAGTAGAGGGCATGGAGCATATAGTTTTTGATCAGTGATTGGCTGAACATGATAGGCGTTAAGATGGGTTGACCTATCTACCTGCCCACCTGTCCCGAGAATTCGGGACCTGTCCCGAGAATTCGGGACCTGTCCCGAGAATTCGGGATTGAATGTGATTCTGAGAGCCGTTTTGCTAAACATATAAAACTCATAATATTCGTGCATTCGTGGCAACAAACATCAAACAAGGAACAACGAGCAACGAACAAAAGTATAAACACATGAAGATACTGGTATTAGGAAAAGAGGGCCAGCTAGGCCGTTGTATAAAAGACGCCGCAGACGGGCAAAATGGTGTGCCGGCACACTATCTCTTTGCGGATAAAGCCGATTTTGACCTGGCACAACCGGATGCCACAGAAAAATACATCAGGGAGGCTTCACCGGATATTGTGGTAAACGGTGCCGGGTATACGGCCGTTGACCAGGCGGAAAATGACCAGGAAAATGCTTTTTGGCTCAACGGATACATGACAGGATTTCTTGCGGAACTATCGGCCAAAATGAACTTTTTACTTATTCATATTTCCACAGATTATGTATTCGACGGTAAAAACCATCGCCCCTACGAGGAAGATGACAGTCCTTGTGCACCCAGCGTCTATGGGCAATCTAAGATAATGGGCGAAGAGCACATATTCACCGCAGCCACCCGGGCCGTTATTATACGTACTTCCTGGCTATACTCTCCCTATGGAAAAAACTTTGTGAAGACCATGCTGCGCCTGGGAAAAGAAAAAGATGAGATTGGAGTGGTATTGGACCAGGTGGGCACCCCTACCAACGCCCACGACCTGGCTCATGCCATTATGGCTATCCTCCGAAACCAACAGCAAATCACCACCCCAACCATATATCACTATTCTAATGAAGGTGCCATCAGCTGGTATGACTTTGCCAAAGCCATTATGGAGCTGTCGCAGCTAAAATGTGTGGTCAACCCCCTGGAATCACACCAGTTTCCCGCTAAAGCACCACGCCCGTTTTACAGCGTTTTAAATAAAAGCCGGATAAAAAATGACTTTAAACTGGCAATCCCCTATTGGAGAGATAGCCTCAAAAAGAACCTGCCAATGCACCGGTAATGCACCAGGATTGCACCCCCTGATCATTCAGCACCCTTTACCGGCAGCAATCTGCTTTTCCAATTTTTCTATTATCTTTGCTGATCAAATATTGTCACGGAACTATACTAAACCCCGGAGATAATCAAATCCATGGAAGCTGATCAATAATAACGAACTTTGGAAGCGGCAGGTTTTTCCTGCAAGCATCCACAAATGATAATTTTAAAACCTGTAGAAAATATGCAAAGTAAACTGGACCCCCAGGCAGTAAAAAATGCGGAAGTGTGGCTAAAAGGCAATTATGATGAAGCCACAAAAAAAGAAATTGACCGCCTGATGAAAGAAGATCCGGAAGAGTTTTCAGATGCTTTTTACAAGCACCTGGCATTTGGAACAGGCGGATTGCGGGGCGTTATGGGTGTGGGTACCAACCGTATGAACAAATATACGGTGGGCGCTGCCACACAGGGACTGGCTAACTATCTGAAAAAGGCCTTCCCCGGAAAGAAATCATTAAGTGCAGCCATAGCCTATGACAACCGTGATAATAATACCACCTATGCACAGATCACTGCTGATGTTTTTTCGGCCAATGGCATCAAAGTGTTCCTGTTTGATGACCTGCGCCCCACGCCGGAATTATCTTTTGCCATCCGTTATCTGGGCTGCCAGACAGGCATCGTGATTACCGCCTCCCACAACCCCAGGGAGTACAACGGCTATAAAGTGTACTGGGAGGATGGGGCCCAACTGATCGACCCCCACGATAAAGAGGTGATGCGGGAAGTGCAGGAAATTGGATCTGTGGAGGATATACACTTTTCCGGAAATGCTTCCCTGCAGGAAACCATTGGTGAATCCATGGATAAGGCCTATATTGAAGCCGTCTGCGGACTGTCACTGAACCCGGAAGTAATTATCAAACAGAAAGATATTAAGATCGTGTTCACCCCGTTGCATGGCAGTGCGGTGAAAATAATCCCCAGGGCATTGAAAGCCATGGGGTTCAATAATGTTATCCAGGTGCCGGAGCAGGATGACACCCACAGCAGCTTCCCCACCGTGAAGTCGCCCAACCCGGAAGAACCTGAAGCACTGGAAATGGCCATCCAAAAGGCCAAAGAGACCAAAGCAGACCTGGTAATGGGCACCGACCCGGATGGAGACCGCGTAGGACTGGCTATACCCGGAGAAAATGGTACCTACAAACTGCTCAATGGAAACCAAACCGGAGCACTGCTTATCAATTACCTGGTAAGCCAATGGGATAAACGACAGCTCATTAAAGGAAAAGAATATATTATAAAAACTATTGTCACCTCAGACCTGCTTAAAGATATCGCCAATAATTATGGCGTGGAGTCCTATGACACACTGACCGGATTTAAGTATATCGCAGGCCTTATAGGCGAACTGGAAGAAAATAAAACCTTTATCGCCGGAGGAGAAGAAAGCTACGGATACCTGGTGGGTGACTTCGTAAGGGATAAAGACGCCGTTAGTGCTGCCTGCCTGCTGGCCGAAGCCGCTGCGTATGCAAAAGAAAATAAAAAAACACTGACACAGGAACTTAAAGACATTCACCTGCAACATGGATACTATAAAGAAACCCTGATTTCCATGGTGAAAAAAGGGAAAAAAGGAGCCACTGAAATAAATAAAATGATGGAAAAATTCCGGAAAAATCCACCAAAAACCATTAATAACGTGACCATCACACGTATACTTGACTATGAAAAAAGCATGGAGGTGAATACGGAAACAGGTAATGAATACCAAATATATTTCCCCAAATCCAATGTCCTGCAGTTCTTCCTGGAGGATGGCAGCAAAATTACTATGAGACCTTCAGGAACAGAACCAAAGATTAAATTCTATATCTCTGTGAAACAAGATATCTTTGAAAATGATGACTATGAAGCCACCGGAGAAAAACTGGAAGGGAGAATTCAAAATATTAGAAAGGACCTGGGCATTTAACCAATTAATATACTTCTTATCCCGTGTACCCAAAATCATTTTTTTTACTGTTAACCCTAATGGTTTTTGTTTCTGTCCCAATATCCGGCCGTAACATTGAGATGCGTCCGGATACCAACAGGGCTCCCCTGACGGGCTATAACTTTAGCATGATTAAAACAAACCCGCTGGTGGTCCTGTGGGGAGCCATTCCCTTTACCTCCGAATACCGGCTAACCTACTCTACCTCCTCGGGAAACAACCAATACTTCTGTGTTAGCGGTGCATACCTGGGAAAGAATATTTTCCTCTTTGATAATAACCTGATGGGAAACCAGGGAGTGCAACACTTTCATTTCTCCGGATTTAAAACCGACTTCTCATACCGTTGGGTGGTGGACAACCAAAACAATATGCCTTCCGGACTGTACCTGGGAACTCATATATCATACGCTTACCTGCGAATAGAACATGACTACTTGCATGGCCATGATGAACACGCCTTTGTGGAGCATATCCACGCCGCCGGAATTATGGGTTTCCAGGGACGAATATTCCATGTTTTTTATGTGGATATGTTTTTTGGCCTGGGATATAAAAAGAACCAATGGGGAAACCATGTTATGAAAAACAGCCCCCTTCTACTGGACTTTTCTACGCTTAACTGGGTGTATGACAATAATTTTAAATTTAAAGCCGGTTTCAGCCTGGGCGTGTTGATCCGGTAGGAAGCCGTTTGGGGTTTCGCCACACACTATTTGTTCTATCACTTACATTGCTAAAGTCGCTAAAATCCCTGGGGGGATGGCTTTTCTATTGGGGTAGATTGGTGGTGGCTTTACGCTCCCGTTCGGCGGATGGGCATCCGTCCGGCGTATATCAGGTACAGCGCCCCGGCGATCATCATAAATATCCCTGTATAGACAACCGGCAGCCAGGGGTCTCTGCTTACCTCAAACACGCTCCTTCGCGACCACCGCCCAAGGCGTGCGTCATAGCTATGCTGGTAAATGGTCCAGCCTTCATACTTGAAGGGCTTGTTCACCTCCACCAATACGTTTTCCACCTGGGGCGTCTGGTTTTTATATATGGTTATATCCGACTGATACTTGAGCACCTTGGGCTCCAAAGCCGCAAGCACGTATTTACCATCAATAAACAAATACCGCGCTTCGTGCATGAAATTGCCGGGAGACACCCAGCCGGAGTAGGTGCTTCCATTGTAGCGAACTGCCAGCCTGGCGGCATGTGTGCTACCAAAGACGGGAGATTCTATAAACAGACTGTCCCGGAACACCGCCTTATCATAATACTCTTTAACCGTAAACTCCAGATCATGGAGCTTGCCCTGCCGGCCTTCCTTAATGAAAGGCAACTGCCCCCCCTCTTCCAGCAAAGCTTTCCCGGTTTTTCCGTCGTAAAGCATCAACTCAGGTGGATACTGGTCAATGGAAAATTGGTTGAGCTCTATGTGAAAAGGGATAGCAAACTTATGGTTATCACCCCTGACACCAATATTGGTAATGCTGCCTTCATTCACCGGGATGGAAAGCCGCAGCAAGTCACCGGTGCCTAAAGACCCTGCCGCAATGATCAGGAACAACCCGGCGTGATTTAAGAAAAAGGCCATATTCCGAAGGGTCAGCTTCCGGGTCAGCCGCTTGATAATGGAGTAACCTAATATGATCAAAAGGAATATGGTGCTGAGAACAAAGGGATAACTGGTTTTGATATGGGTGAGCCCAAGGCGGTTGACAAGCTCGTTATCATGGGGCTCCTGGGCAGTAAACCCCATTATAAGGCTTAGCAGCGTATAGGCTGAAATAACAGCGATAGTCAAAGGAATGCCGGTGAAAACAGCGATAATATCCGTATGCCTGAAAGCAAAATAAGTGAATACCAAATACCCTGTAAACAACAAAAGAATGATGAGGTTTGCCGGAAAAGATGGCATAACTACTCCTCCACTGCCACTGAAGTACTGGGCAATAAACCCTATAACTAAAACAATCAGCAGGGTGAGAAAACTCTTTTTATATGTCCATTTTTGATCCATGAGAATGTATTGTTTGAAGGATGACTGACAAAATAAAGCATTGTCCTACCGGAAACTAATAAGTATGAACGCTGGACTGCGTGGATGGCAGATAGTTGACACCAAACCAACAAATGAGTAAAAAGATCATGGCAACGATGAGTATCCAGAATGGAACACTGCTTTTCCCTTTATGCCGGTGCCTGAAGTGTATATACATAAGGTATACCAGCCAGGTGATCAGCGACCAGGTCTCTTTGGGATCCCAGGTCCAGTAATGGCCCCAGGCTTCCTTAGCCCACAGAGCACCAAAAAGTAGCCCAAAGGTTAAAAAAGCCAGCCCGATATACACCAGGTTATCGGCATAGGACAGCGAGTTTTTGATGTCCCTGCCACCATAAATTAAATACAACCCCTTGGCAGCAATAATGGTGGCTGCAGTAAGCAAGGCATAAGCAAAGATATAAACGATCACATGGGGAATAAACCAGGGACTCTGAAGGGCCGGCATAAGGGTTTGATCAAAAATCTCCGGCCGGAAGTAGATGATCAGCAAAAACACCATGGCAATGGCCTTGCTGTACAAAACCATCCATTTAAACTTCCAGCGATAATAAAGGATCATGCCCACTAAAGACATAAAAACCCCATACCATAAACGGGTCTCTCCCAAGGTACGGAAAGGAGGACGACCCAGATGATGCCATAATTGTGCCGTAAAAATCCCCAATACCCCCAGCCCCGAAAATAAAAGAAACTGAGCAATAAGGGGATTACGCCTTCCGGGAAGATAAAGAAATACCAAACCCGCAATCCATAAAGGCAGTATGATATGCAAATAGAAAGGATAATTTTGCCAGGTCATAAGGGTATACTTTTAAATCGATTACCTTGTTGAGGTATCTTTTGGATGAATGATTACCGATCATGCATCCCTGCAAAAATCAGTTTCTGCATACAAAAACTCTGCATAACAACACAATACAGATGAAAGCGCACTGGGATCACATGATACAACCGGGCAAAAATACAACTATTTTCATATTTCTCAGGGCCGTGATCATATTAGGATAGCTGGTAAATTTTTCTCAGCTTTTCTGTATCTATAATGTGCAAGTGATTGTTTTGGCAGTCAATAATTTTTTCTGTCTGCAAGTCTTTAAATACCCTACCCAGAGTATCCTTATTCATGGCCGCATAGGCCGCCAGGTCGTGCTTACTGATGCTTTGCGGGAAAGGATTGCGCTGATACAGATCGTCGGACAAATATAAAAGCAGTTCAGCCACCCGTCCGTGAGCATTGCGCTGTGTCAGCGAGTAAATCCGGTTCAGATAATGTATGGAACGCGTACTGGATAAGGCAAGCAACTTTTCAGAGGCCTCAGGATTGTTTTTGATTATGCTTCTGAAGGTGTTGAGATCAAACATACAAATCACCGATTCTTCAATAGCTTCCACGGAGTAGTAATGCTTATTGTCCACATAGGAACCCGGACCGGCCAGAAAATCCACCGGTATAATGAAATCCAGTATCACCCGCCGGTTTACCTTTTGTTCCACATAGGTTTTGATCATCCCCCGCCGCAGACTCAAAAACTGGGTGAAGTTAGCCCCCTGCTTGTAGATAATCTCACCAGGCTGGAATATGACTTCAGTACGGGTTTCATTGATCATCGACAGCTCCCTGCTGGAAAAAGACCTGAATAACTGCGGCTTTAAATCGCAGGTGAGACAGTTGATTCGCTCTGTGCTTGCCATACAAAGTGTATTACAAAATGTTTATACTATCAACCTCCATTCAATCTCCATCAATCTCCATCAATCTCTCATCAATCTCTCATCAATCTCCATCAATCTCCATCAATCTCCCTCAATCTCCCCACAGGTTTCAAAAGTACCATCTTTTTCTTTATATTTTCAGGTAATTTATTTTAATTCTAAATACAGCCGATATATGTCGCGTGAATCACGATATTTGTCGTGCTGATTTTATTAGCATTACAGGTGATCTGCGCTATTTTTGCATCAGTATATTTTTTCACATTCTAAATATGTTTCGTTCTTTACATTATATTGGGGATTGATGGAATCATTCAGTTTATTACCTGGAAAGGCTGGTCATCGTTTTATAATGCAAGTCACTTATAATCAACTATTATTTTGATTAACCCTATAGATAGGATTACCGTAAGTGGCATCATACACTAATCATATTCTTGAGTCCAGTCTAAAAAGGTTACTTTTGATTTTCAGCGGATGTAAAAGATATGTTTTAAGACCGGGTTCATTATTATATACCTTTTAAATATAAGATATGGTTCAGTTCCTTTTCCGTTTCATTTTTTTTGGCAGGGTAGGTGCATTCCCTTTTATTTTAATGAAGGCGTTTAATAAACAATAACATAATTAAAAATTGCATTTATGAGGACTTTTTTATTTTTATCCACGATGTTCCTTTTGGTCACGTCACTTGTGGTGGTTATTTCTTTTCCTTCCTGTACCAAGGAGGGTCCTCCTGGGAAAGCCGGTGAAGATGGCATTGATGGGGAGAGCGGCACGGCCACCTGTGCGGTTTGCCATGATGACAGTCAGGTAAACACGGCCATTACCCGTCATTGGGAGAAGTCGAAACATGCTTCCGGCAGTGCTTATTTGCGTAATTCCTCCAACTGTGCGGGTTGTCATACCAGCCAGGGTTACCGGGAGTTGCTTGAAACCGGTTCCACAACCACTTTTGCCACCATTTCCAATCCCAATCCGCCCAATTGTTATACGTGCCATCAGATTCATCAGCAGTATACGCTTGATGACTGGGATTTAACCAATGTGGCATCCTTTGATTTACGTATTACTGGCGACCATGTTGATCATGGGAAGGGCAACCTTTGCGCCAGTTGTCATCAGCCCCGTCGGCCCAGTCCCATGCCCGTTATTGGAGGCAGCGACATCACCATTGACAATTTTCGCTGGGGTCCCCATTATGGTTCACCTGGTGCTTTAGCGGCGGGAAAAGGCGGCTACGAGATTGGCAGCGGATACACCAATTCTGCGCATGTAAGCATGATAGACAACAGTTGCGTCACATGCCACATGCCTGAAAATTACAATGAACAAGCCGGCGGACATATGTTTAACCTTTCTTATGGCGGCCCCGCAAGCCCCGATGTGCTCACTTCATCATGCACCGGATGCCATACCAATGAAACTACCCTACAGCTACTTATGGATTCCGCTAAGCTGGATATCAATACCCTTCTGGCTGACCTGAACGGAGAGTTAAAAACCATAGGCATTCTGTCGGCTACCGATCAGCCCGTTTCCGGAACATGGACTGCCAATCAGGCCGGAGCACTATTAAACCACCAACTGGTTAAGTATGACGGCAGCAACGGCGTCCATAACTACCCCTATATTAAAACATTGTTGGAAAACTCCATCGCTGCTATTCAGTAATGCATTTGTGGAGCAGACAGGACCAATGGCTCTTTGTAAATACATCACAAGGAAAGCCTGCTCAACGTCTCTCCTGGGCATATAAAATCAACACCTATGAAAAAATATCAAGTCCTGTTAAGCCTGCTAACTACCGGGTTGGTATTGATTTACTCCTGTCAGTATGAGGAGATTGTACAGCCTGATGTGCCTCATTTGGACACCAGTTTGACCATACATTTTACCGATACCATCGTTCCGATTTTTGACCAGGCAGGATGCCTTAACTGTCATGGGGGCAATATCTCTCCCGACCTGCGGCCTTCTCAGGCTTATGATGCCATTGTTCCCCAACTGGTTGACCTGAACGATCCTGATGCCAGCAAAATTTACTGGGTGCCGGCTCCCGCATCGGACCATGCACAGAAGTATAGTGCCAGTCAGGCGGCGCTGGTCCGTGCCTGGATAGTTCAGGGGGCCAAAGATAATTAATGTTCGTAAACGTATCAATAAATAGTATGATTATGAATCGATTATTCTGTATCTTTTTGGTTTTAAATATCCTTATCCTTCCGGTGCGGGCCCAGGATGAGGATCCCGGTGACCGGCCGGTGCGGGCTCCCTTTGAAAGCGGTATCATTATAGATAACCAAACCACCGTTGTTCCTATGGCACGAACGCTGGAATATAATATCCAGCATAAGTTCAGCCCTATGGATAACGGCCTTTCCGACTTATTTGGGATTTATTCTCCCGGGGCCAACATGCGTATGCATTTCTCCTATGTGCCGCTGAAGAACCTTCAAGTGGGTTATGGGCTGAGCCTGCATAAGATGTTTAGTGATTTTTCGGCCAAATACACCCTTTTGGAACAAACCCGGAACGACAGGATACCGGTTGCCGTGGGGCTATATGGCAACATGGCCATTGACGGCCGCCATAAAGATGCCTTTGGACAGGGATATGACTTTTTAAACCGCCTGGCCTATTTTTCCCAGGTTATTGTGGGAAGAAAATTTTCAGACCGTATCTCCGTCCAGGCCAATGGCAGCTTTACCCATTACAACGCTACTCCGGAGGGTTATGACCGCGACCGGGTCAGTGTGGGAGTAAATGGACGTATAAATTTGACATTCCAGTCTTCCATCCTGTTACAGTACGACCGCCCCCTGTTTATTGAAGGCCTTACCGAATACCGGGAAGAAGACCGTCAGGAACTGTCCAGGCCAAACCTGGGCATAGGCTGGGAGATACGTACCAGCTCTCACGTCTTTCACATTAATATCACATCCACCAAAGGGATGATCCCACAGGAGAATGCCATGTTCAACACCTACGACTTTACCGACGGAGAGCTAATGTTTGGGTTTTCCATGATACGGTTGTGGAATTTTTAGCAGAAGAATAAACCTCCATGCAAATACGTTTGAATGACAGGTCAATAGTGTATATAACAACTTAAAATATGAATATTATGAAAAGGAACGCATTTTTTTTGATGATAATGGCCCTGGCCACTATGGGCCTGTTGGCGTTTGTTGCCACGCCACAGCAAGGGCAGAAAGCGGGAGAACCCTGGGATATCCCGGAAGAGTACAAGAATATGGACAATCCATATGCAGATGATGCATCCCTGGATCGTCTTGGCAGAGGCAACTATGCACGGCATTGCCGTTCCTGCCACGGCAGAAATGGTGAAGGTGACGGGCCAATGGCCGCACAGCTTAACACGTTTCCCGGTGACTTCACCGATAGTGAATGGCAGAAAAAATATAATGACGGTGAAATTTATTATATGTCCATTATCGGTCGCGATGAAATGCCCAACTTTGAGAGCACCATCCCTGATAAGGAAGAACGCTGGGCCATAGTCAATCACATCAGAAGTCTGGAAAAATAAGGGGCAGGTACGTGTCATGCCGGGTAAATCAACCGGCAATCTGGCAAAAAGAAGAAAGTCCCAAAAGTATCCATAACCGGTACCCATCCTTTACACCCGGAACATCGTTAAGTTCCATAAAAAGCATGGGCACCTGGAAATAGTAGTGCATTATGACAAAAAAACCTCCCCAAAAGACCGGAAGCACCGCCCGGTGGGTTATTCCCTTCATGCCCCTGGTCGCTGTGCTGTTGCTCGCCGGAATGGCTCAAAATAATGAAGAAAGCAATGAAGTCCCCATCGAGGAAGCACTGGACCAGGAATCTATGGATTGCCTGGAATGTCATAGTCAACTAAGATACCAGCATGAAGACCCCTTTACCGGCGAGGTGGTGTCACTGAAAATGTATGAAGAACTGAGAATTGACCCACGGGAGTTTGTCAACGCCACACATGGCGTACTCTCCTGTCTGGACTGTCACTCCTTTGAGTATGAAGAATACCCCCACCCCTTTGAAGCAAAATTCGATTACCAATATGAGTGTTTGGACTGTCACGGGACCGGGGACGAGTTTGCTGATTTTAATTTCCATACCATCGAACAGGAGTTTCAAAGCAGCGTACACGGAGAAGAGTATCTGGATGATTTCAACTGCTGGAGCTGCCACAACCCCCACACTTATACTATGACCATGCGGCAGCAGGGAAGAATCACCGACCTTGTGGCGCATAACAACGCCATGTGCCTGGATTGCCATGGAGATATCAGCCACTATGAAGTGCTTATCGAACGCCAGCTGACCAATATGCTCTCCAAACACGACTGGCTGCCTAATCAAAGCCTGCACTTTAGAAAAGTGAGATGTATCGACTGCCATGCCGCCGGTAATGAGGAAATCCTGGTCGCTCATAACGTGCTGCCCGCGGAAGATGCTGTGCGAAATTGTGTAGACTGCCACTCCACAAACTCAATCCTTATGGGTTCTCTCTATCAACACCAGGTGAAAGAAAGGCGAAGTAAATTTGGCTTCTATAACCCGGAAATGATTGAGGAAACCTACCTGATCGGTGCCAACAGAAACTACTATTTTAACGTGGCCAGTTTGATCATCCTGGCTCTGGTGCTTTTGGGAATACTGGTGCACGCCATCCTTCGATATATCTACCGAAAAAAGAAATATAAGCTGGAAGGGAAACCGGATAAACCCACAGAAAAAATCTACCTGTACCCATTGTGGCTGAGGATATGGCATACAGTGAATGCAGTACTTATCATCATACTGATAGCCACTGGCATCAGCATGCAGTACTCCGATCCTCAGTTCCCGTTTATACGGTTTGACATTGCCGTTACATGGCACAACTATGCGGGAATATTCCTGACATTTACCTATTTTATATTCCTGGCAGGGGTGATATTTACCTCCATCGGCCGCTACTATACCATCAAAACCGAAGGCCTGGCTACTGCATTTATCCGGCAAATGAAATACTATATCTTTGGCCTTTTCCGCGGAGAAAAAAGCCCCTTTGAAGTGTCTACAAAACAAAAATTCAACCCCATCCAACTAATAACCTATAATATTATAATGCATGCTATTATCCCTTTTACCTTTATCACCGGATGGGCACTTATCTTTCCCGAAACCATCGTACTGGATGTGTTTGGGTATAGCGGAATATTGCTGACCAGCCTGGTACATACGATGGCCGGATTTCTTATATCCATATTCCTGGTAATCCATATCTATGTGATTACCATCGGGGGAAGAGCTGCAGACAACTTTAAAACTATTATACACGGATACCACAAGAAGCACTAACCCGCTTCTACGGTATGTTTCTCCATGCACTCACTACCCCTGCTCCTTCCCGGAAGACCGGCAAATGGCCTCTTCTCCCCTTTTACGGAAAGTCCGGCAGGGATTTGATGATGCAACCGGTTATTTTCCCCCTTCGGGCAAGAAGTTTTCTTTTCCCGGGTAAAGTAGTTTTTCCTGTGCTTTTTCCTTGTTGAAAGTATAATATTCCAGCCTTGCTTCGGCACAGATCCTGCCGTCTTTATCCAGTATTTGAGCCGAGATTATGGCCAGGTTTCGTTTCATTTCTTCCAGTTTTCCCCGGACTGTTATTTCCCCTTTATCAACATTTACTGTTCGTCTGTACCGCACCTCCATCCTTGATGTAACCCCGGCTGTACCCAGCTTCACAAACACCACCCAGCTGGCCACCTCATCCAGTAAGGTGGCTTGTATTCCGCCATGAAGGACATTAATAAAGCCTTCCAGCGCATGTCTGGGCTTCCAGGTAGACTTAATATATTCGCCCTCTTCACAAAATTCCAGCTGCAACCCCTCCGGATTATCCGGGGCACATCCAAAACAGCTGTATCTTTCATCTTTCGCATATGGATTCCTTAGCTTTTCCATTGGTTTTATTTTTATCAATGCATATTGAGTGAAACTGCCCCCGGGAGGTTGCAGGTCAAAACTGCCCGTTTCATGCGGGTATTTTTAGGGGCCAGTGATTTCATAATGCAAATGTACATCAATTGCGCTCTTATGTAATACTTGTGGGGGATTTGGGCAGAAATTTCCTTTGTCCTGCGGATAATGGGTTGGTTTTTAATGGCAATTTGGCCATTTTTTGCACATTCAGGGTGTAATGTTCAAGCTCATTTTTCACCTCCCCCATGAGCAGGTAGATGCCTGCTCCCCGGAAGGGATAGCTTTGGGTGGCACGTGGGAAGTGCACTGTATCAAATAGTTGTCCATATTGATCCATAAAAGTGGCCAGCTTCATGGGTTCATTTTTGGCAGTGATGACGGGTTTGGTGGTTACCAGTTGCCCCATCATGCGTATGGTCTTTCCGTCGTACCGTTTCATTTCAGCGGCATTTACATCGCCCCGGTGTTTGGTATTAAGCATGTCAAACATGGACATTTCCACCGGAAACCCCAGCAGTTCCAGTTCATCCCAGGCATCTCCCCGGGGAGATTGTTCCAGCACGGGAAGCGGATATTCTTTCCGTGGCATGAGGAACAGTGGTCCGGAGGCGCCATGATAATTCTGATTTCCGTGCAGTATATGGGCATTCCAGAGTAATTCCTGCTTGCTTCTTCCGGTGAAGCGCAGGGCTCCGGCACGAATAAGCAGTATCAGCTGTTCCAGGGGAGGGTTCACGCGGTCTGTCAGGTCATCCAGCGAGTGGAACTTTCCGTTTTTGTCCCGCTCATCCATTATGTCCTGCACCATTTTCTGTTGAAGGTTATGCACATATACAAACCCCAGGTAGATGGTTTTCCCTCGTATACAGGTTATTATTTGCCCATTGTTCACACAGGGGGGTTGTATATGTGCGCCCTGCTGGCGGGCTTCATTCACATATACCCATGGGGCATAGAACCCTCCCATGTTGTTTAGCACCGCCACCATAAATTCCAGCGGGTAGTGTGCTTTCAGGTAAAGGCTTTGGAAGCTTTCCACGGCAAAGGAAGCGGAGTGTGCTTTGGAAAATGAGTATCCGGCAAAGGAGGTTATTTGCCGCCACACTTCGCGGGTGATTGCTTCCGGGCGCTTCATGGCATGGGCTCCGCTAAAGAAGGCATGGCGAATTTTTTCAAAGCCCTTTTTTGAGCGGTACTTTCCGCTCATGGCCCGTCTCAACAGGTCGGCATCGCCGGGGTCCATGGCGGCATAATGGTGGCACACCCTGAGCACATCCTCCTGATAAACCATCACGCCGAAGGTCTCTTCCAGTTGCTCTTTCATCACCGGGTGCAGGTATTGGAAGCTTTGTGGCCTGTGATACCTGCGGATATATTCTTTCATCATTCCCGACCGGGTGACCCCGGGCCGGATAATGGAGCTGGCTGCCACCAGGGTCTTATAGTCTGCACAACGCAACTTGGCCAGCAGTTGGCGCATGGCCGGGCTTTCAACATAAAATGCACCCATGGTACGCCCCTGGCGCAGCAGCTCAAGCACCCGGGGATCGCTCTTAAAATCTTCCACCTGATGCACATCCACTTTCACTCCGCGGTTTTCCATTACAATGGCAGCCGCATCCCGGATATGGGCTATCCCCCTCTGGCTTAAAATGTCCAACTTGTCATATCCCAGGTCTTCCGCCACATACATATCCCAATGGGTGACAGGATAGCCTTTAGGCGGCATATCCAGCGGGGTATAATGGGTAAGAGGCTCCTGAGAGATAAGTACACCGCCGGAATGAATGGTACGCAGGTTGGGAAAGCCTTCCATTTTCTTCCCCAGCCAAAGGATACGCCGGATAACAGGGTCGCACTGACGGGCTGCACCTGCCGGGTTACGCGATAATCTTTTCAACTCATCCTCCGGTAACCCGTATACCTTGCCCAGTTCCCTGAGTGCTGCACGCTCTTTAAAGGTGGATACCGCTCCCAGAAGGGCCACATGGCCGTTGGGATGCCGCCGGAAGATATAATCCAGCACTTCATTCCGCTCTTTCCAGGAATAATCAATATCAAAGTCGGGGGCATTGCTGCGTTTGGGATTAATAAAGCGTTCAAAGTAAAGGTTCAGCTCCAGGGGATCCACATCAGTGATACGCAAGCAGTAAGCCACGATGCTATTGGCGCCGCTTCCCCTGCCCACATGGTAAAACCCGCGGCTCATGGAGTAGCGGGTAACGTCCCAGGTGATGAGGAAGTAAGCGGCCAAATTCATCTGCCCGATAATATGCAACTCTTTGTCTATGCGCTTTGACGCATGCTTTTGGGTTTTCCCGTACCGGTATTGCAGGCCGTCGTAAGCCAGCTTTCGCAGTAGCTCCATATCGCTTTTCCGGTGGCCGGTAAAGGTACGCTTGTTCTTTGATGACCGTGTAAAGTCCATCTCCAGGCTGCAGGCCTGAAGCAGTCGGCTGGTATTTTCCATGATATGCGGAGCCTTTTCAAAAGCTTTAAGCAGTTGACCGGGGGACACCCACACGTGGTGCTTTCCGGCCGTTTGCCCTGGCTTCAGGCGGCTCAGCAGCAGGCTGTAGTGGATCGCTCTCAGGTGATAGTGCAACTGCCAGGTCCATTTTCCGGTAAAGGTGGCCGTATGCATTGCCACCAGCTTCTCCTTTGGCACCCCCGGGGGCATGGCCACCATGGCAGCCATGTGTGAAGGGCGTACGCCGGCCCATTCACTCGCTCTGAGATTCCTTTCCGGTAAGGCCTCCAGGGGGTAAATGATCTGTGTCTCTTCCAGCTGGTCTACCATATATTGAATATTCAACGTATGCTGCTCAAGGCTCCTTTGAGTAAGCAGGCGGTTGATACTGTCCAGCCCCTTTGCATTACGGGCAATGAGCACCGCCAGCTGCCGGTTCCCTTCCCGCAGGTCAACCCCCGCCAGGGGACGTATTCCATTGGCTTTGCAGAGACGATAAAATACGGGCATTGCCATGGTGGTATTGATATCCGTCAGGGGCAACACCCCCCACCCCATCTCCCGGGCTGTCCGTACAACCGATTCCGGAGACATGGTTCCGTAGCGCAAGCTATAATATGAATGTACATTGATTAACATCAGCTATGTTTTTGCTTCTCCTCCATTCCTTCGGCCCGCTGAACGGCATCTTTTCCAAAGCGCCGGCGCAGGTGATCCATGGTCTGATACAGGCTCACCATCTCCGGGGTGTCTTCAAACATATTGATCTGCTGTGCTCCGCCCACCAGTCCGCTAAAGCGCACTCCCACCAGGCGCAGCAGCATGCGACGCTGGTACAGGGCATCAAAAAGCTCCTGAACCAACGGGATAAGCACGTGGTCAAAAGCCGTATAGGCAATGCGCTTCTGACGGGTACAGGTATCAAAGTTGGCATAACGTATCTTTATGGTAACCACTGAAGCAAGCTTCTGCTGCCTGCGTAAGGAAAATGCCAGATCCTCCACCATACCCGCCAGCAAACGGTGTATATAGTGAACATGAGTGGTTTCCCGCTCAAAGGTGGTCTCTGTGCTTACCGACTTGCGCTCCTGGTAAGGAACCACCGGCGAGGGATCGATGCCGTTGGCCTTCTTCCACAACGTAAGACCACTCTTGCCCATCACCTGCATAAGCATCTCCGGAGGCATCTCCTGAAGGGTCTGAACACGAAAAACCCCCATAGACCGAAGCAAACGGGAGCGCTCAGCACCAACCATGGGAAGCTTATCAACCGGCAACGGCGCAAGAAAAGACCTTACCCGGGAACGCTCCACATACCCCTCCCCATCAGGCTTTACCTCCCCAGCCACAACCTTGGAAACAGTCTTGTTCACCGATAAACCCATAGACAAAGGAAGCCCCGTCTCACGTATAATACGGCGACGCAATTCCTTAGACCAGAGCAACAAACCAAAATAACGATCCATGCCGGTAATATCCAGATAGTGCTCATCAATGGAAGCCTTCTCATATAAAGGGGCCTCCTGATGAATAACCTGGGTAACCATGCGGGAATACTGCGTATATGCCTCCATGTCTCCCCGGAGAAAAACCGCATGAGAACACAACTTGCGGGCCAACTTTACCGGCATGGCCGAATGAACCCCAAAACGACGAGCCTCATAACTGCAGGAGGAAACCACCCCACGACCCGATGACCCGCCAATTACCACCGGCCGGCCACGCAAACGGGAATCACGTAAACGCTCCACAGAAACAAAAAACGAATCCAAATCCAAATGAAGGACATCGCGAACATCATCATCATGAAACAAATCCCGTTGTCGTATCATAACCAAACCCTTTCAATGGCTAAAAATGATTAGTTTTTAGTCATATTTTTGACCGCAATATAATCATTATTTTGAACACAGATCATTGGATTTTTTTTAAACCAGCCTTAGTTCGGCCTAAATGGATTGCTTTTGATTTTTAGTGGTATTTTTCCCGGCCCATAAAAGGCGAACCTTTTTATAATCAACCACTCTTTAGGGATTGAGCGAAGCTGATTTTCAACGGATGGAAAAATTTGTGTTTTCAGGCCGGGCTGAGAATCATTTTTGCGAAACAATACGGCACGGACTTTGCTGGTTTTAGACCAAATAGTTAGGGCGGTTACAAATCATTGGTGTATTTATATCAGTCTCATTTTCAAAACCAATACCAAAGGCATGCACAGATATATATTATTATTGGCCTTCGTTATGAGTTTACCGGTTTTGTATATATCCTGTGAAGACGGGATATACACCGGTAGTGTTTGCAGCCACTGTACCACGCAAAAGCCGTCGGAAGGCAAGGTACATCTTCGTTTCACCCTTGATGACCAGCAGCCCCGGGTGCCATTTATCATTTATGAGGGAAAAGGGTCCGGAGGGGTCACGGTTCTCCGGGATACTGCAGAGACGGATCTATTTGCCGTTTTTTTGGAGGTGGAAAAGGATTACACGGCAGAGGCCATATACAAGCGGGATGGGAAAGTGATCCATGCTTTTGACGGGGGGGACATCAGGGTTCGAAAATCAGAATGTGACGAAGTGGAGTGTTATTATACCCGGGTGCTTAAACTGGACCTGGAACTGATCAGGCACTGACGACCTGATCCAGATATCTTATGCAACGGGGGCAGGGATAAAAAAAAATGTTCTTACACATATTGTATAAGAACATTTTTACCAGGCAATGCCGGAGAAGTACTATTGAACTTCATCTGCATCCTGATCTTCAGGAGCATCTTCCATTTCATGGTCGTCTTGGTCCATGGGCTCATCACCGTCCATCTCATCATACTGATAATCTTCGTCCTGATCATCTGCTTCAGGTTCCATGTGATCCTGCTGCTCCATTTCGTCTTGTTCATCATCCATGTCAGCTTCCTGCTCGGTGGTTGCACCGTTACATGCGACAAATGCTACTATTGCAAGTAACATAAACGCCAGTTGAAGTAATTTCTTCATTTTTAATTTTGGTTTTTGATTTACATTGGAGTGCAAAATAGCAACATTTTTTTAAATAATACAATATTTTTGTGCATTATTTTTTCGTTTTTATGCAAGAACTGGTCTATTTAGAACGTTCTAAATAAGAGTCATTTTGAAATAATCCTTTTACATGCAGAATATCAGTATTTTAACATATATAGATTTTTATCGCTTATTGAATGATGGCATTTCATGGGGCCTTCCGGGCCGTCCGGTTCAGGATATTTTATCTCCGGCCCCTGATCCGGGTGTTCATCAGGGGGTTCGGGAGGGGTTTTCACCCCGTGAGAGCGGCATATTGCTATGTGTTTATCCCAACGTCGGGGGTTGGGAGTTGTGTTTTATCCGCCGCCCCCGTTATGATGGAGTCCACAGTCATCAGGTAGCTTTCCCGGGGGGTGGCATGGAAAAGCAGGATGGGAGCATTATTGATACGGCCCTCCGTGAGGCGGCGGAGGAAGTGAATATACCGCGTGAGAAGGTGCAGGTGGTGGGCTTATTAAGTCAGTTATATGTTCCGGTGAGCAATTATATGATCACCCCGGTAGTTGGAATGCTAAAGGAACGCCCCCATTTTGTTCCCCAGCCCGGCGAGGTGGAATACATTCTTGAGGTGCCGGTCACGGCTTTACTGGACAGCACGGTTTCTGTGAAAACCTTTTGCACCGGCGACCGGCGCCGGGTAACCGCCCCCTGTTTTCAAGTAAATAACACCTTTATCTGGGGTGCCACGGCCATGATACTAAATGAGTTTATCACACTGATAAAACGGGAAGCAAAGAGGTTGTAGTACTATCTTAACCACCTTGCTGCAGGGGCATTTGCACTACTAACGGTCCAATATTTCTATTTCATGCGTAATTTGGGCTGCTTTTCCCAGCATATAACTCACTGCGCAGTATTTATCCTGTGACAGGTTGACGGCCTTTTCTATCTTCTTTCGGTCCAGGTTTTCTCCCTTGAAGATATATTTAACTTTGATCTTCTCATAATATTTTGGATGCTCGCCGGATGACTCTGCGTAAGTTTCTACCTTAAAGTCGTCCGGGGTCACTTTCATTTTCCTAAGCATGGAGACCACATCCATGGAGGTACAGCCTGCCAGGGCTACCAGCAACAGTGGCTTAGGCCTTGGTCCCAGGTTCTTACCACCAGATGCGTCTGCTGCATCCATCATTATGGTATGGCCATTGGCCTGTGCCTCGAACGCCATACCTTCTTTCCATTGTGTTTGTGCTAATTTTTCCATAGTATGATTATTTACACCAGAAACAAGAATAACCGAAAATAGTTCAAACAATAATCACACTATTCTAAACCGCAACGGTGTCATTGTTTCCTTTTGCCACGCCTCAAAGGGTTAATCCGCTGAATATCTCCCTGTCTTCAGATTTAATCAAAGCATACCTTCAGAGGGTGAAAAAATTTTGTGTTTTCAAACTGATTTTATACATCATGGCACTCATTTGAGTAAAAAAAAAAGTAAAATACACGACTCGCTGGCACATTGTTTTAACACGGTGGAACAAAAATCTCTTATGACCGTATAAACGCTAAAACAACATTGCATAGTGTCAACAACAATATTGAATTCTAAAAACCAGATATTTATATGTTTTTCTAAAAGCATATACCTGTGGTTTATATTTTTTTTTATGGTATGGCAAATATTTAAAATTATTAAAGAAATATTATATACCTTTGAATCCTTTTGGAACCCCAAGCCATATGGTGATTTATTTTAGCATACGGAAGTTAATTATTGCACTTATTCTTGCATTCATGATGGCTGGTTACATATCCTGCTCACAGCAATATCGCTATCGCCGCAAGTTATCAAAAAAGCGCAATATTATGAAGATGAGTCGCCAAAGGAATCCTTATGCACCTCGTTTAAAGCGTCGTGGCACGCCGGTACAGCGGAATTATCATATTAAGCGACGGTCCACTGTGCATCGTCGTGCTTGGTGGTAGGATTACATGGACTTATATATTTTCAGGCTAATGGTGGCGTTTTTGTGTGTTATTCTTAATATATAGGCTCCCTGGCTGAGTCTCTGCAAGCCACTAAAGGTATATATCTTTTGATTATCTGTATTTTGGGGTTCTAACCGCATAACACGTGCTCCGGTCATATCCAGTATCTCAAAATGGACCTTTCCGGCAAATGGTTTTGCAGTGATAAGGTGGAATTGGTTCTGAAAGGGGTTTGGCAACACCTGTGGAATTTTCTGGAGGTTATTTTTTTGCAGTTTATTTGTCAGTATTTTAGCTAGCTGAAAGTTGGGGATTCCGTATCCGGTGAGGGAGTCGGGCTTCATATACCGGGAGCTGCTTTTTTCCATGATCATTTTTATGTCCAAGTGGTTCATTTCTGGGTTTGCTTGCCAGAGTGTTGCGGCGGCTCCGGCCACCAGGGGCGCAGAGAAAGAGGTTCCGTTGCCCATTCCGGGCTGGTCACTGGTATTTAAAAACACCGTATTCTGCCCCACGGCAGCCACATTGGGTTTGGTCTTTCCTCCATAAGCCGGCCCTTTGGAGCTAAAGGATGCATACTCCCCTTGCTGGTTCACCGCTCCCACAGCCAGTACGCTATCGCCGTCGGCGGGGGCAACAACATAGAACCAGGAGGAGGTACCCGCATTGCCGGCACTGCTTACCACCAGCATTCCTTTGGAAGCAGCCGTATTGGCAGCCCGGGTAACCAGCGTACTGCTGCCATCCATATCTTTTCGGCTGTAATTCATGGTGGGGTCATCAAAGGTGGTATAGCCCAGAGAAGAATTAATAATGTGTGCTCCCAGGCTGTCGGCATACTCTGCAGCCGCAGCCCAGTAAAGCTCCTCTACGGGATATTCACTGTAAATATCCTCCGAACGCAACAACGCATAGGAAGCCCCCGGAGCCGAACCCATAAATACCCCGGGAAGGTGCCCCGCCATCACCGTCAATACCGACTGCCCATGGGTACTGTGAGCAAAAACGTCGGTCCCGCCATCCACAAAATCACGGGTGGAAACAATACGGCCTTCCCGGAACAAATGGGACAGCCCCTGCATCTGGTCCGCACCTGTAAACCCGGCATCCAATACGGCTATAAGAACTCCCTCACCATCGTATCCGGCTTCATACAACGCATCCAGGTTCATCATGCCTGCCTGGCTGCCACCATAACCATAATGAGAGTACTCCCCTTGATCCATGCTCCCCTGCCCCTTATAAACGGGGTGCTTTTTACTCCAGGTAGAAAAGCCGGATTTATTTCGAACC
>PWNQ01000173.1 GCA_003557725.1 Bacteroidales bacterium
ACTCCCCTAAAGGGGAGGACCGGGCCAACCCGCGGCAGTTTGCGGTGAAGAAACGTTGGTGAGGCAACCATGCGCGATGGCCCTCCCCTTTAGGGGCCGGGGGCGCGCGCAGGGAAAATGACTTAGTAATGCCACCCCTTCGGGACCTGTCCCGAGAATTGGGGACCTGTCCCGAGAATTGGGGACCTGTCCCGAGAATTCGGGACTGACCGCAGTAAATACATAAGCAATAGAGAATAACCAACATAAAAATTCTATACACATGAAAGTTCATCAGGGATTGGAGAATATTAGCCCCATAAAGAATGCTGTGGTTACCACCGGCTCCTTCGACGGCGTCCATGTGGGCCACAAAGTGATCATCAACAGGCTGAAAATGTTGGCTGCTGAAGCTAACGGGGAATCGGTGCTCATCACTTTTTGGCCCCACCCCAGAAAGGTGCTTTACCCGGACACCAAAGGAAAAGACCTGAAAATGATCTCCTCCCAGAAGGAAAAGATCCGTGTATTGAGCGATACCGGACTGGACCACCTGGTAATCATACCCTTTACCAGGGCGTTTTCCCAAATATCATCCCAACAATTTATTGTGGATATCCTGGTAAATAAGCTGCATGCAAAAATAGTGGTGGTGGGATTCAACCACTACTTCGGTCATAACCGGGAAGGAAATTTTAACTTCCTGCGCCAGCTGGGGACACAGTATAACTTTGCGGTGGAAGAGATCCCCGAACAGGACATCCAAAACGAAACCGTCAGCTCCACCAAAATCAGAACAGCGGTACAAACAGGCGACATACAAAGAGCCAATGCCTACCTGAACCATATATATACCATTATCGGACCCCAAAAACCATGCAGTCATAATTTGTTTCTCCCGGATATGCATACCTGTGACCTGTTGATCGAGGAGGAGGACAAGCTCCTCCCCCCTCACGGAGCCTATGCCATCCGTGCACAGTGGACCGTTAACAGTGTGCAGGGGGTGGCCTTCCGAACCCCGGATAATGCTGAAAAACCAAGGCATCTTTGCTTTACATTATTTACCAACCAAAGACCGGAAAGGGACCAGGAAGTGACCCTGGGGTTTCATAAAAAATTACTGGGCGCACACCTTTTTCATAACAACGGAACACCGAAAAAAGAAGCCCTGGAACAAGTGCTGAAGCAGGCAAAGGAGCTAATATACTGAACCAAATATATCCTTCAAAAATTTCTTCCAACACTCCTTCGTATCCTTTGCCGTACCATAGTTCAATTCTTTAAACAATCACCTCAATGAGTAATACACATCGAGATATAGAACTCACCTTTCTGGGCACCGGCACCTCCACAGGCGTTCCGGTAATCGCGTGCAGTTGTCCCGTTTGCACCTCAGATGACCCCAGGGATAAGCGACTACGCACCTCAGCCATGCTCACCATTAACGGAAAAAATTACGTGCTGGACAGTGGCCCCGACTTCCGGTACCAAATGATCCGGGAGAAGGTAGGCGACCTGGAGGCCATTGTATTCACCCACGAACACCGTGACCATATCGCCGGATTGGATGACATAAGGGCATTTAACTACTTGCTAAACAAACGAATAAATATCTTTTGCACGCAGCGGGTGCTGGACGCACTGAAAAGAGAATTCCCCTATATCTTTAATCAAAACACCCGGTATTTTGGCACTCCTCAGATCAATACCACCATTATTAATAAAGACCAACCCTTTCTACTGGATAAAGACATTACACTACACCCCATCCAGGTATGGCACTTCGAAGATATGCCGGTAATGGGCTTCCGCATAAGCGACCTGACCTATATTACCGACGCCAAAACCATCACCCCGGAGGAAATGAAGAAGCTGGAAGGAAGCCGCATACTGGTGATCAACGCCCTGCGAAAATCCCGCCATATCTCTCACCTCACCCTCAACGAAGCTTTGGATGTTATCCAGGCCATTAAACCGGAAAAAGCATACCTGACGCATATGAGCCACTTTCTGGGAAAACATGAAGAGGTGCAGAAAACCTTGCCGGATAACGTATTTATGGCATACGACGGGCTGAAAGTGAAAATATAGCTGGCCATCTTTCCCTTAATTCCATTAACTTTGCCACTGTAAAATAACGCTAAAAGTACGTGAAGGAATTGTCCTATGGGATTTAACGTTTCAGCCACCATGGTCGTGCTGTTTCTCAATTTTTGGATATTAATAGCACTGGCTTTGTATATCTACCTTCGTAGTCCGGTGAAGGGAGGTCGTTACCTTATCCTTCTACTTTCTGCTATTGCCATTTGGTCGCTAACGGCCTTTTTCGAGGAGTTGGCATCAGCCCTTCCCATGAAGATATTCTGGTCAAAAGCATCATACGCAGGTTCTGCATCGGCAGCTCCTTTGTTGTTTCTTTTCATTGTAATTTATAGCGGTGTAATTAATAAAGTTAAGCCGGCATATCATTTTTTCCTGTGGTTTATTCCTGTCATTGTTTTTATTGCTGCTTTAACCAATGAATTTCACGGTCTGGTATGGCCTTCTGTGGTTATGGAGCCAGAGTTGACCGGTCACCGTGCTGCATATGCTCATGGGCCCTTAAAGTGGGTGCTTACCATATATTCATATATATTACTATTGGTGGCTTTGGCCTTGATCATACAAGCCTCCATTGGCAGTCCCCGCCTTTTCCGCCGGCAGTTTTATGCTTTGGCCCTGTCCACCATATTCCCGTGGCTGGGAAGCCTGGCATATTTGTTCAATATTTCCCCTCCCGGGGTGGAGCTCACCCCCGTATTTTTTACCATCACAGGTCTGTTTATCACACTGAGCATTACCAGATACCGGCTTCTTGACATCATTCCCATCGCTTACCCCGTTTTGTTTAAAAGCATATCCGGTGGCGTTCTTGTCCTGGATAACCGGGACAGAATCGTAAACTATAACCCTGCTTTTAGAGATATGTTCCAGCTAAACCACCACCACTTCGGTAAACATATAAGCCATATACCTCAGTTAGAGCAGCAAGTGACAATACAGCTCAGAGATTCGGGAAATAAATATTCCGAAATAATGATAGACAGGGAAGATAAGCCCTGCTGGCTGAAGATCAATGCATCACCCATAAAAAGCTTTGGGAAAAAACAGGTAGGCAGCCTGTATACAATAAATGATATCACTGACATTAAACAAGCACAAAAGCAGATCCGCGAGCAAAACCAGGAACTACAAAACCTCAATGCCATGAAAGATCGCTTTCTGTCTATTATGGCGCACGACCTGAAAGGGCCATTTAATTCCATTTTGGGCATTAGCGAACTGCTGGTAGAGCAGGTCAATAAAAAGAACTACGAAGAGATAAGTGAATATGCTACCCTTATGCGGGATTCCTCAAAGCTAGCCTACGACCTGCTCAGCAACTTGTTGGAGTGGTCTCAAATGCAGCAGGGGGGAATAGAATATAACCCGGAGCATTTTGAACTAACCATACTTATCGCTGAAGTGGCCACCTTTTTCACCGATAGTGCCAGGCAAAAATCCATCCGCATCCATACAGAAGTTCCTATAGAAGTGCCGGTTTTTGCGGATAAAGACATGATGGGAACGGTTTTACGCAACCTGGTCTCCAATGCCATCAAGTTTACCCATGAGGGCGGTCAGGTAACCATAAAAGTCATAAAAACAGCAAAAAACATCACCCTTTCGGTTTCAGACACCGGAATGGGGATGAGCCAGAAGAGGCTGAACACCCTTTTTCTTACTGACCATGTAAACTCCACCCCGGATACCGGCGGGCAGAAGGGTACCGGACTGGGGTTGGTTTTATGTAAAGAGTTTATGGAAAAGCACGGCGGAACCATTTGGGCAGAAAGCATTGAACAAAAAGGGTCTGTATTCTTTATCACCCTGCCTTTTTGATAATACTTCACAACACAAAACACCAGGTGCACATGAAAGAACCACACAACTACTGGCAAGTTATTAAAAATGCTTCCTTTGGCTATGCCCGACACCAAATTATCCTGGATGATACGGGTAAGCCCGTTGATTACAGGTTTTTGGAGGTTAACAAGGCCTTTGAGGACTTAACCGGTTTGAAGCATAATACTTTGGCGGGGCGGACGGTTCGTGAAGTGCTCCCCGGAATCGAAGACGGTGCATTTGACTGGATAGCCTATTATGGAAAGATTGCCCTGGAAGGTGGTGAAGAGGAGCTTGAACAGTATAGCCACCCCCTGAAAAAATGGTTTCGGGTGCACGTGGACTCCAAAGAAAAGTTGCATTTCACCACCCTGTTCTCTGATATTACCGCAGATAAAAAGATGCAACAAGCCCTGCGCGTAAACCAGGAGAATTATACATCACTAATTAATTCCAGCCCTGACAGCATTTACAGCTACGATCGAAAGAGCCGGTTTACCGGGGTCAACCGCAACCTGTGCCAAACCCTGGGCCTTAATGCCGGTGATATCCTGGGGCGAACACATTTGGAGTTGGGCTTTCCGGAAGAGTTATGCCAGGAATGGGAGGAGCTCCACCACAAAGTATTAAGATCGGGCAGAACAGTGGTTGCCAATACTAAAGCCCCCATAGCCGATGGCAATTACCGTCATTATCAGGTTATCCTCACCCCTCTGCGGGATCATAAAAAGGAAATCTCAGGCATAAGCGGAATCTCCAGGGATATCACTGAGCATGTGAACAAAGATAAGATTATACAGGCAAGGCTAACATTAATGGAATATGCTGCAAAGCATACACAACAGGAGTTGCTTCATAAAACCCTGGAAACAATTAGTTATCTAACCCACAGTCAATCCGCATTCTATTACCTGGCAGATGAAGACCAAAAGGCCTTTTCCCTTCAGGCCTGGTCTTATGGAACAATAAAAGAGCTTTGCCCCAAAAAAGGGATGAGAGGGATTCCCTTTCCCATTAATAAGGCCCATATACTGGCTCAATGTGTGAGAAAGAATGCCCCGGTGATCCGCAATAATATTTCGTCTCCATCGCGACATTATGCATTGCCTGAAGAACACCCCCTCATTGATCGTGAACTGATAGTTCCCGTCATCAGAGATAAAAAGGTAGTGGCCATTACAGGAGTGGCTAATAAACCGGTGAACTACACCAATAAAGACATGGAGATGGTTGAGTATATAGCAGATGTGGCCCGGGAGATTGCAGAACACCAGCGAACGGAAGCATTAATGAAGAAAAACTTCAGTTTCCAAAATATCATAACAGATATCTCTTCAACCTTTGTTACAACAACTGAAGAAAGTTTTGATGCAGATATCAATACCATGCTTGCCAAACTGGGTAGGCACTTCAAAGTAGACCGTTCATATTTATTCATGCTTTCTGATGGAATGAATACCATAACAAACACCCATGAATGGTGCAATAAGGGCGTAACACCCCAGATGGACAGAATAAAAAACCGGACCATGTCTACTTTTCCCTGGTGGAAATCTCAATTGCAAAAAAAGGACTACATACATATCCCGGACACCAGTGCACTGCCCCCGGAAGCCCAAAATGAAAAACAGGAATCCCAGGGTCAGGGCATTAAGTCTCTCATCAACTTCACAGTAAAGAGCAAGGACCGCACTTTTGGTTCGTTTGGATTTGATATGGTCAAATATAGATACACCTGGAGTAATAATGAGATTGACAACCTTATTGTGGTTGCAAATATTATTGGCGGGCTGTTTGAAAAACTGGAAAATGAGCGGTCTTTAAAAGAGGCTAAAGAAAAGGCCGAAGAAAGTAACCGGTTGAAAACGGCTTTTGTCAATAATATTTCCCATGAGGTAAGAACCCCGTTGAATGGAATATTGGGCTTTGGTGAGCTGATCACCGAAGAAGGCTTATCATGGGATGAAAAGGAATGTTATTACTCTATTTTGGAAAGCAGCTGCCAACGTCTCCAGCAAACCATTACGGATATAATGGATATTTCCGCCATCACTGCGGGGTCTATCAGCCCTAAGCAAAAAAATGTACGCCTGGGGCAAGTGATGAATGAATTAGTGAAAAGCACCAAACAGGCTTGTTCCAAAAAGGATATCATGGTTTCTACTTATATCCCGGAGAAATATGCTCGCCTATATGTAAAGACCGATCAGGAGTTGGTGATAAAGATAATGAGGCATTTATTGAGCAATGCGGAAAAGTTCACCACTAATGGGCACATCACATTGGGATATAAGATAAATGGGGA
>PWNQ01000141.1 GCA_003557725.1 Bacteroidales bacterium
CCACTGGTCAACCAGGGCTTGCATCTGTTTTTCTTTTTCTTTTCTGCACATAATATTTTTTGGAAACAAAAAACAGACATTTTTTAACGCCAAGCAAGACGCTCAAGGCCGAAGGGATACCGAAGGAATACAGATTAAAAGCAATAATTGAAAACAGCACTATTCTGTGTGCTGTCATTTTTATACTCTAAATTTTCTTCGCTATATAAAAACCATAGCTAAAAAAGTCCTTATACTTTATATATTTTCTAATTTCCTCTTTTTCTCCATCAACAATGCTTTTAGCCAACTCTGAATTATTGTGCCTTTTAAGAAAATCATCAAAACGCTCCTCAATTGGCTGATAATAATTATCAATCCAACTGCTTACAGGCAAATAGAAATATCCAACGGGTGAAAAACCGTTTTCTTCTATGATTTTGATTTTATTGGATGCCGAGTCAATCTGAGGATATTCTTTATTCCAATGCTCTTCAATGTCATTAGGTCTGGAATTTGTAGTCCAGGTAATCTCGCTTAAAGCAATGTATCCACCTGGCTTTAAATAATCTTTCCATTTTTTTACGCCTTCTTCAAAGCCAATGATGTAAATAGCGCCTTCCGACCAAATAATATCAAATTCTTCATTAGTGAATGGTAAATCGTCCATTGATTTTTCAAGAGTGGTAATTTTATCTTGCAACCCGAGTTCTTTTGAGTTGGCATTCAGCTTATCTAAAAACTCTGGGAATAAATCAACAGCCGTTATTTGTCCTTCAATATTCTGAGCAAGTGCAATTGTCTGTGCTCCCGACCCGCATCCTATGTCTGCAACTTTGAGAGGTTGTCGCGTTTTAAAGGAAATAAAACTCAACGCTTTTAAGGTATCTTCACTGCTTCCGGGACCTTGTCTCTTTGCATTTTTATGAAAGTCAATCAATAATTCAATTTCTGTCATCGTTTCTGTTTATTAGTTTCAGATTGTTTCTCAGGTTCTTTATGGCTGCACCATACCGTTTATTTATGAATACCATATTTTGGCCGGCCCTGTATATAGCATAGCCAGGGTATGGATTTAGTTCAACCATTGAACCGGGAATACTCGCTGGGTGCTTCGCTTCGCTCATATTTCATATTGTGCGTTCCTGCGTCATCACCTTCCCCATATTCTAATGCTGTTAAAAAATCAATCACAGCCTTATTAAACTCTTCGGGATTATCTTGATTTGCTATATGATTTGCATTTTGTACTTCAGTGCAATTACTTCCAGTTTCCTTTCTATGCCACTTTTTCGCAGCATTACGTATAAAGAACAAATCTTTTTTTCCGTATGTTATCAAAAGTGGTACTTTCTTTGGCTCGGGAGATTTGTCAATCAAGTCATAAACCATATCTTTAGTAATTTCCAGTGCACGTTTTTTACCGGTTCGGCTCATCGTTTCTGATAAATATTTTTGCACATCCTTATTTACTGCTCTATGTTTCCCAAAAGACGTATAAAAAATTTTTGAAGGAATCAGGTTAAGCATAAACATCATAAAAGGAATAAATATTTTTGACCATGAACCCACATGAGATTTTAACTCAATCCCGGGTACATGAATCGTAGCTATTACTTTTTCAGGATGTTTAATTTGAAAATGCTGTACAATCATACTACCAAGAGATTGCCCTACAAATATTGCTTTGTCGATCTTTAATTCATTCATTAATCCGTTCAAACAGTCAGCAGATATTCTTCTAAATCTTTCCTTGTGTTTCTTGATTGTAGAATGACCATGGCCTGGTAAGTCCCATACCAAAATGCGATAATCAGATTTCAAAGCGTCAACTTGCATTTCGAAAGTTTTATGATCCATCCCAACACCATGCGTAAAAATGATTATAGGTTTTCCGTCTGCCAACGTGAAGTCATAAAAAATATCTCCATATGCACTTTTGTAAAATACGTTTTTCATGTTAATTCTTTTTTAATTGGTTACTATTACTTTGCTTGACGCACAACGTTTTGCAGCTAAAAACGTGGGCTTTTCGGAGCGATTTCCCGGCGGCTTGCAACAAAGAGCTTCATGCATAAGAACACAGCTTTTTATGCTTTTCAAAAATAATCGTTTTATTTCTGAGTCCGGTCTAAAAACACACATTTTTCACATCCGCTAAAAACCAGCTTTGTCCCATTCCTGAAGGGTGGCTGATTTTCAGCGAATTCACCCTTTAAAGGTTAATAAACTACACAAGGTTTCCGGGCAATGGTAATGGCCACAACCCCAAAAAACATGGGATGGTATTTTACAGGATGGAATCCATGATTTTGCAGAAAAGTCAGCAAGAAATCCCGGTAATAAAAATTCATCACCGAATTGCTCAGATAAAAATATGCTTCTTTATATCCGGATAAGCATTTGGCGATCCCTCCTGGAACAAATTTCATATACTTATGGAATAAAAAACGCACAAACCTTCCTTGTGGCTGACCACTTTCCAGGCAGATAAGCTTTCCTCCGGGTTTTAAAATGCGAAAGATCTCTTTAATATAAAGGTGGTTATTCCTGTTTTTGTATATCATATTTCGAAAGGCAAACGACACGGCTACGATGTCAAAGGAGTCATCCTTAAAAAGAATATCTGCCGCATCGCCTTCCACAAAAATCACATTGTTTATTTTTTTTCTTTCCGCCTTTTTTTTGGCCACATTGAGCATGGGGGCACTGAAGTCATAGCCGGTCACTTCAGCATCCGGGATTTTTGCGGCCAGGTATAGAGCCATATCACCGGTTCCGGTGCCCAGGTCTAACACTTTCCGGGGACGCTCTTCAATTATGCAGGCGGCCGCTTTTTTACGCCAACCCTGGTCCAAACCCATGGTCATCAAACGGTTTAAAAAATCGTACCTCCCCGGGATCCGATTAAACATCTTTTGCAGGGGCTGTTTACTGCTCCCCATTTCTTCCTTTCCCGCTTCCCCCTGCGCCTGCTTTTCAATTGTTGCCATAGGTTTATTTTTCCACCACAAATGTAATCAAAATTGGTTCTCATGTTCCCGCAATAATACCCCCCGTTATTTGGACCACTGGTTGAACTTAGCTTAGGAGGAAAGCAGAGTATTACCACGTACAGAAGCTCAGACAAATTTTTTTTATTGCCACAGAGCTATATAAACCTTTTTAAATAGAGATAGCAAAATTGAGTTCAATCCAAAAAGGTTACTTTTGATTTTCAGCGGTTTTTTGCCCCGGCCCCTAAAGGGTGAAGCAATCATATGGTGTGTTAAACCAGCTAAACATTATCCCCGGTATGCTGTTTCCCTTTAAACAAATTCAAAAATCATTATGAGTAATACACTGGAGATTCTGAAAAAGGCCATTCTGTTGGAGCGGCGGGGAAAGTCGTTTTACAGTCAGGTTGCGCAACAGACCAACAACCCCGATGTACGAAACATCTTTGAGACCATGGCCAGCGAAGAGGGTTTACATGAGGATTATCTTTCCCGGCAGTACTTGTCCTACCAGAAAGAGGGGCGCTTTGAGGCAGTAGATTTACCTAAAGATGAGGATGACGGCATTGCCAACCTGGTATTGAGTGATGATCTGAAAAAGTCTATTGAGGCGGCCAGCTTTGAAGCGGCGGCCATTTCAGCGGCCATCGATATGGAAACCAAAGCCATTAAGGTATATGAAGCCCAAGCGGAAGCCACTACCGACCCCCAGGAGAAAGAACTGTACCAGTGGTTAGCCGACTGGGAAAAAACGCATCATAAAATACTTTTTGAACTGGACGAAGACCTTAAGCACCGCATCTGGAACGACAACCAGTTTTGGCCATTTTAACTGCTGGATGCCATTTCGGGCTGGTTCACTTTGGGATATTAAGATACAGACCTAAAAATATAATGCTGGTTTCCGGGCACTAATTACAGTGTTTACTAATAACTGAATAGGCTTGAGGGTGCCCCAGTTCCCCGGCTTTGCTCAGGTCCATACAGGCACTATTCTTCTCACCGACCATCAGCTTTACCAGCCCCCGGTTAAAATAAGCTACCATATACTCCGGATTTAGCTCAATGGCTTTACTAAAGTCGTCTGTAGCTTCCTTCAGATTATCCTGATGTGCGTTTGCCAATCCACGATTATAATAGATGGCCGCTGACCCTGGGTTGGCTTCCACTGCTTTATCATAGTCTTCTATGGCTCTGCTGTAGTCTTCCAGGTGCACCTTTGCCAGTCCGCGGCTGAAATAAACAGCCACATAGCTGGAATCCCTATCCAGAGCCCTGGTATAATCTGCAATAGCCTCTTTGTAGTCCTCCAGGTGAGCCTTAGCCAGTCCCCGGTTATAATAAGCCGGAGCATGTTCGGGGTCTGCGTTTATGGCACGAGTATAGTCGGCCACCGCACCAATATAGTCTTTCAGATGATACCTCGCATTCCCCCGGTTATAAAAGGCCGCAACAAAGACGCGGTCTATCTCAATTGCCTTAGTATAATCTTCTATGGCCCCCCGGTAGTCTTTCAGATGAGCCTTAACCAGCCCCCGATAATTATAAGCTTTTGCATGACTGGTGTCCAGTTCGATCACCTTGTTAAAGTCTGATATGGTCCCACTGTAATCTTTGAGGGCATGTCTAGCTATTCCACGGTTATAATAGGCCGATACATAGTTGGGATCTATCTGAATAGCCCGGGAGTAAAAAGCTATAGCCCCCTTGTAATCGTTATAATAATACTTGGCTAGACCTTTGGTAACAAAAACTCTAGCCGTTTGAGCATACCCTGTTGAGGATAGCAAAAGAATAATGACGGCATAAAAAAACTTATTCATAGTTTACAGTTTAGCATACTCAAGTTGCATAAAAAGCAGCCAACACAACTGTGAGTCCATAGCAAGGCCCCCAGCTTTTGGATCCCCAATTACTCCATATCCACCATCACTTCAAACAATTGGTTTTGATAACTCTGATCATACCGGTCTTTGATATAAAAATAGTACTCCCGGCCACCTTCCACTTCAAACCTGGCGGGCAACGTCTCTATACCTGAGTAATTGATCAGGCTTGAGGGATCATCCGGATCCGACAACAAAAGCCTGGACACCAAATTTAAATCCTGGGGTGCTCCCCGGGGTTTTATGGATAAAGTGCCACCGGCCGCAGGGGTGATCTTAAAATAATCCACATCCCCTTTCGGATATATGGCTATGTCAATCACCTGACCCTCATCCAGCTCCTTTGCCTCCTGAAAGGTGTTATTGGGCTCAAACGGATCTATTTGCTTCTCAAAATCAACCCTCATGGGAATCAACTCCCGGGCGTACTTATTATCGTATCGGTCTTTCAGTGTAAAATAATATTCTCCGCGTTGGTGAACCGCAAACCCACAAGGCACACTCAGCTGGTCACTAATCCTTTCGCCCTCAGGACTGGCCCACTCATCATATTCATAAAACCGGGCCACCAAATTCATATCCCCGGGAATCTCTCTGGCCATCAAGCGAATAATTCCAGCCGTGTCGGCCTGCACTTTAAACCAGTTCACATCACCGGCCGGAAATACCGCCGTCTCAAAGGAACTGTTCACCTCCAGTAAACGAGCATCCTGGGGCTGGTCGTTAACCTCGTGAGGATCAAATTCTTCTATAAACTCAACTTTCATGGGGATAACCTCATCCGAGTAGCCCTTATCATATCGGTCCTTAATAACAAAGTAAAAGGTCCCCTCCTCTGCCTTTACAATGGCTGGCAAGCCCAGATAACCGGATATGCGGTTCTCTTTTTTCCCTTCCCATTCTTCATAATGGGCAAAATAGCAGGTGAGGTTGACGTCTTCAGGGTCATTTTGAACACTAACCCTCAAATAGCCCTGCCCGGGAGCATCCACTTTAAACCAGTTCTGATTACCCTCATGATTCACTTTTACCTCCACAGTTGCTCCTGGATTGATGGGTACAGCATCCTCAATGGTATTGTCCAGATCATGCAACTGGTTGTTTCCGCCGCAGGAAAATAATACAATAAACAGCAAAAACAACGGGAGCCTACAAAATATAACGCTTCTTCTCATGTGTTTAAAATTTTCTATATTGCTTAATTTCTGACAGTTGTATCATCAACACCACAGCGAATCCCGAATTCTCGGGACAGGCCCTGAAGGGGTGACATAATTATTTCTTCGCCTCCTCGCATCATTTCCCGGCGCGCGCCCCCGGCCCCTAAAGGGGAGGGCCATCGCG
>PWNQ01000147.1 GCA_003557725.1 Bacteroidales bacterium
AAACCAACCCGGCTAAATGGCATGCCCGCCCCTGCCCGGGGCCCGGGTTTTGCACTATCTTTGCTTCCGGAATAAAATGATAATTGCGGATATAATCCAGACAACAACTCTTAAATTCACACAAAAATGAAAGCATATTGGAATATTTTACTTTTACTTATCCCGGTGAGCCTGTTTTCTCAGGACACGCTTAGGACCAGCGAAGTGCCGGATTTGGTGGTTAACAATTTTGAACGCAGAAACCGTGGAGCAGACAATATGGTATGGTTTAAGGAGGACGACCACTTTCTTGTTTCTTATACCACCCCGCGGGGAGATAAAGAGACCAAGTATTACGACAAAGATGGCCGTCTGCAAAGGACGGTTCAGAAGCTGCCTGTGGAGGATATCCGCAGAAATATGACGGATTATATCCGCTCTGAGTACCGTAATTACCGGGTTCAGAGGGCCTATTTCATAGAAGAGGGCCGGCGCGACCGGTACTTCAGCATCATAATGCATCACCGGCATGCGCAGGACCCTCCGGAAACGGAAATCCAGTTTGACCAGTCGGGGAGGTTTCTTACCATCATTAACCTATACATCCCGGAAGAAGATGATAAGGAGGAGGAAGAGTTTGATGCTGCCTTTGCCAGGCAACTGGAGCAGGATGACCTAAGGTTTTCTGAGGATCTTGTGGGGCAGGAGGTTCGCCGCAGGGAGCTCCCCAGCCAAACGCTGCAATATATGGATAACCACTATCCCCGCCCCCCGTACCGCATGGAAAGCGCCGTTATTGACCGGTCTCCCCGCGGCCCCATTTACAACGTAATTATTAAAATCCAGGGCGAAGACCACCACTACAGGCTTAAGTTTCTTTTTGACGGCGAGTTGGTTTCCGACGAAAAAGAATATGAGTAATGTGAGGTAATTTTTTTCTGTTTTTCAAGTTTTAAATAAAAGAATTACTATAATTTCGCAACCTAAAAGAAACATAAATTTAACAAAAATATGTGTAGTAAAAATAAAGTTGTAGAACTGGATGATGTCATTATCAAGTTTGCCGGCGACTCCGGGGACGGGATGCAGTTTACCGGCTCTCAGTTTTCGGACACTTCCGTCAACGAGGGTAATGACCTGGCCACATTTCCGGATTTTCCCTCTGAGATACGTGCTCCCCAGGGTACCATTGCGGGAGTTTCCGGGTTTCAGATTCATATTGGTGGCAAGGACATACACACCTCGGGAGACCTTGCGGACGTTCTGGTTGCCATGAACCCGGCAGCATTGAAAAAAAACCTTAAGTGGGTCAGGGATGACGGCATCATCATTATTGATATCGATAACTTTGACAATAAGCATTACAAAAAAGCGGGGTATGTGGAAGACCCGTTAAATGATGGATCGCTGGAAGGCTATCAGGTGATCAAGGCGCCCATAACCTCATTCACCAAACAGTCGGTGAAAGGGCTGGATCCAAAGGTAGCCTTAAAGACGAAAAACCAGTTTGTTTCCGGCTTGCTGTATTTCCTTTTCAACCGAAATATGGAGCAAGGGAAGCATTTTATCCGGGAGAAGTTCAAAAACAAGCCCAATCTGGTGCAGGCCAACATTGATGTTTTGGAGGCCGGCTTTCATTATGCGGAAACCATTGAAGCCTTTCACACCACCTACCGCATTATTTCAGCCGACAAAAAGGGCAGTTTCCGTAATGTTACGGGAAACGTGGCTGCGGCGTGGGGGTTGATTGCGGCGGCTGAAAAGTCGGGCAGGAAATTATTCCTGGGGTCCTATCCCATCACTCCGGCTACCGAGATCCTTCAGGAGCTCAGCAGTCGCAAACATTTAGGGGTGAAGGTATTTCAGGCAGAAGATGAAATTGCCGGCGTAGCATCGGCTATTGGGGCCTCCTTTGCAGGCAACCTGGGTGCTACCTCCACCTCAGGGCCCGGCTTATCACTCAAGAGCGAATTGATCGGCCTGGCCGTGATGACAGAGTTGCCACTGGTGGTAGTAAACGTTCAACGGGGCGGACCGGCCACCGGGCTGCCCACAAAACCGGAACAAGCCGACCTGCTTCAGGCACTCTACGGCCGAAACGGAGAAAGCCCCGTGGTAGTAATGGCAGCAACAACCCCGGGAGACTGCTTCCACGCAGCCTATAAGGCATCAAAAATCGCCATGGAACACATGGTGCCCGTAATCCTGCTCACCGACGGATACCTGGCCAACGGGTCCGAACTATGGAATATCCCCGATGTGGATAACCTGCCCAATATCAAACCACCACTGGCTAAAGCCAACGACTCCAACTACGCCCCCTACAGAAGAAACCCCGAAACACTGGCCAGAGAATGGGCGGTGCCGGGAACAGAAGGACTGAGACACCGGGTGGGCGGACTGGAAAAAGAAGACGTGACCGGAGAAGTATCCCATGATGCCCTCAACCACCAGATCATGGTCAAATACCGCCAGGAAAAAGTGCAACGCATCGCCAATTACATCCCGGAACAATCCATAGTCGGTAGCCAAAATGGAGGAAAACTACTGGTAGTTAGCTGGGGAGGAACATTTGGCGCCGTGTTTACAGCCGTAACCGAAATGCGTAAAGAAGGGAAAGATATCAGCCTGGCACATTTCGACTATATAAACCCGCTACCCAAAAACACAAAAGAGGTGCTGAGCAAATTCGACCAGATCATTGTGACTGAACTTAACAACGGACAGTTTGTCAACTATTTAAGAGACAACTTCCCCCAATACGACTACCTGAAATTTAATAAAATTCAGGGGTTGCCGTTTATGATCTACGAGCTGAAAGAGAAGTTTAACGAAATCCTGGAGGAGAAATAATGTCAGAACAAAATAGTCATCCGGAAGCATTAACCGCAAAAGATTTTAAAAGCGACGGACCGGTAAAATGGTGCTCAGGCTGCGGAGCATACTCCATCCTTAATGCTGTAACATCCACGTTGCCACGGATCGGAGTAAGAAAAGAAGATGTAGTATTTGTGTCGGGCATCGGGTGTTCTTCCCGTTTCCCATATTATGTAAAAACCTATGGCTTTCATGGACTCCATGGACGTGCCATGCCCATTGCATCAGGGGTAAAGCTGGCCAACCCGGAACTGAACCTTTGGGTGGTTACCGGAGACGGAGACAGCATGGCCATCGGTGGAAACCACTTTATCCATACCCTGCGCCGTAACCTGGATATGAACGTATTGTTGTTAAACAACAAAATATACGGACTTACCAAGGGACAGTACTCGCCTACCACCCCCTTTGGAAGTAAAACAAAAACATCGCCCGACGGCACCATCGAGCACCCCTTTAAGCCCGGGGAGCTAACCATGGGAGCGGAAGGAGCATTCTATGCCCGCGTAATTGATACCGACCCCAAAATGATGAAGGAAGTTTTTTATGAAGCGGCTCTGCATAAAGGAACATCGCTGGTTGAGGTGCTTCAAAACTGTATCATCTTTGCCAACAAAGTTCATGAAGAGGTGACTTCACGGGATGTCAAAGAGGACAACACTATCCAACTGCAACATGGTAAGCCAATGATTTTTGGAAAAAACAACGATAAAGGGCTTATCCTGGACGGGGTAAAACTAAAAGTAGTGAAAATCGGAGAAAACGGCATTTCCAAAGAGGATATTCTGATCCACGATGCCCATAACCCGGATGATACCCTTCACTACATGCTTACCCGCATGACACTACCTGAACTACCACTGGCGCTGGGCGTGATCAGGGCGCACAAAGCGCCGGTTTATGACCAGCTGATGGAAGAGCAAGTCCATCAGGCACAAAAACATACTAAGATAAAGTGCCTTAACGACCTGTTAAACAGCGGTGAAACAGTTAAAAAGTAACCCCTCTTTGCCCATAACACTTGAAAAGGCGTCTTTCCCCGGAGAAAGACGCCTTTTCCTTTATTAAGTTTCTGTCTATAAAGTCCATTGTTTGATCCGTGGTATTATCCACCGAACTCCATCAGATACGCTTTTATAAATCCCTCCAGATTTCCATCCATCACGCCCTGCACATCGCTGGTATGATGACCGGTGCGTAAGTCCTTCACCAGCTTATAGGGGTGAAAGACGTAGTTCCGGATCTGTGATCCCCATTCTATTTTCTTTTTATTCCCTTCCACCAGCGCCCGGGCTTCTTCCTTTTTTCGCATTTCCTGCTCGTGGAGTCGTGACTTGAGCATGATCAGGGCTTTTTTACGGTTTTTAAGCTGTGATCGGGTTTCCTGGCACTCCACCACAAACCCGCTGGGCTCATGATGCAGGCGGACTGCAGATTCGGTCTTATTCACATGCTGCCCACCCGGCCCACTGGACCGGTAAGTATCCCATCGAATATCCCCAGGGTTCACCTCCACGTCAAAGCTTTCGTCCACAATAGGATATACATACACCGAGGCAAAGGAAGTATGCCGCTTTTTCGCCGCATCAAAGGGAGAAATGCGAACCAACCGGTGTACCCCGCTCTCCCCTTTCAGGTATCCAAAGGCAAAATCTCCGGACACCTCCATAGTTACCGACTTTATCCCCGCTTCCTCAGCTTCCTGCCGGTCTACGATCTTATGACGAAAGCCCTGCTTTTCAGCCCATGCCAAATACATACGCTCAAGCATTTGAGCCCAGTCCTGACTTTCCGTTCCGCCCGCCCCAGGGTTGATCTGCAACATGCAGTCTAACTTATCCTCCTGACCACTAAGCATATTCACAAATTCCAGGTCGTCCACCAAACGGCAAAGCGCCCCATACTTCACCCCCACTTCCTTCTCTCCTTCCCCCTGGCCTTCCTCAGCATACAACTCCATAAGCACCTCCAGATCCTCAAAGGCAGAAACAATGGCATCATACTTATCCACCCACTGCTTCTTGTCATTAATGGATCTGATCAACTGCTCCGCTCCACGGGAATCATCCCAGAAACCAGGATCCAGCGTCTTTTCTTCCTCTTCCTGTACCTCTATCCGTTTCTGATCAACGTCAAAGATACCTCCTCAAGGCCTCAATACGCTCGTTGAGGTCTCTTAATGCTTCTTGTGTGATCATGTATCTACTCCCATATTTTTTAAAACGCTGCTGATCTCCTCCAGTTCAAACCCTTTTTGCAACAAATACCGTTTCCCTTTTAGTATCTGTGTCTTCTCCATGCCCCTTTCCAGTTTGTCTCCGGCCAATTTTTCCAACACTTCCCGGTATTCCTCTTCGGGGATCTCTCTCAGAGCCTGCTCAATATAGTCTTTATGCACAAATTTGGCATTCAATGCATGCCTGATCTTTATGCGTCCCCATTTGTTTTGCCGCAACTTGCTCCGGGCAAAAATGGTGGCAAAGCGCTGCTCATCCACCATGCCTTCCTTCTTTAAAAAATCCAGCACATGGCTTTGTATTTCCGTATCGGTTACTTCCCACTGAATAAGTTTTCGGGTCACATCATGGATACAGCGTTCCTTATAGGCACAATAACGCATGGCCTTCTGAGTGATAGCTTGCAAAGAATCATTCATATCCGGGCCCATGGCTTACTATATTTAACTACACCCGAGACTATTAGATTTTTATCTCTTCCCCTTTATGATCAAACAGCTTGTATTTAAGAGAATGGTATGACTTATTGGCCGTAACGGGGATCCATTTTTTAAATCGGAACCACCATTTAACCTGTGTGGAAACCCATCCTTTTGTGAGGTAAGCATGCAAATATGGGTGCACATGCAGTTTAATTTTAGGTTCATTTTGTTCATGGATCAGATACCGAATATGATTTTCTATCTCATCCACGAGCACAATACTGGATTTAGTTGTTCCGGTACCGTTACATACGGGACATTTTTCGGAGGTTTCCATTTCCATCTCCGGGCGTACCCTTTGGCGAGTGATCTGAACCAGTCCGAACTTACTCGGTGGCAACACGGTATGCTTTGCAGGGTCGGTGGCCATGGCTTTTTTCATGGCGTCGTACAGTGTCTTCCGGTTCTGTCGATCCTGCAAGTCAATAAAATCCACCACAATAATACCGCCCATATCTCTGAGGCGCAATTGTCGTGCGATCTCATCTGCCGTATCCAGGTTCACCTGTAAGGCATTGGCCTCCTGGTTCTGGTCTTTTTTTAAGCGCTGGCCACTGTTCACATCGATCACGTGCATGGCCTCTGTATGCTCAATGATCAGGTAAGGGCCACTGGTCAGGGTAACCTTTTTTCCAAAAAGGCTTTTTATTTGGCGGTCAACGCCAAAGTGCTCAAAAACAGGCTTTCGGCCCTTATACACTTTAACTATGTTCTTTTGATCCGGAGAGATACTGCCCACATAAGTCTTCAGGTCCTCAGCCAGTTCTTCATTATCCACATGAATATGATTGAAAGAGGCATTGAGCAGATCACGGAGCATGGACGATGCCCGGTCTACTTCGCTGAACACCTTTCTTGGAGGCTTAGCGTTGGGCAGCTTACTAATGGCATTATCCCACTTCTGCGACAATGTTGTCAGGTCTGTCATCAGATCACGGGTGAGCTTATCTTCGGCATTGGTCCTGATAATCACCCCCATATTCTGAGGTTTTATGCTTTGCACCAGGCGACGCAGGCGATTGCGCTCCTCAATATTTTTTATCTTTTGAGAAATGGAGATCTTATTGGAAAAGGGCATTAAGATAAGGTACCTGCCAGGCAGGGATATTTCTGCTGACAGCCTGGGGCCCTTATTGGAGATGGGCTCTTTGGCGATCTGCACCAAAATATATTGACTTTGACTGATCACCTGGGATATCTTTCCGGTCTTCTCAATATCCGGCTCCAGCTTAAGCTTATCCAGGCTTCTGGCACTCTGACTACTGTTGATGGCCATCCGGGTAAATTTCATCTGAGAGCGGATTTGAACTCCCAGATCCAGATAATGCAAAAAGGCATCCTTCTGATGCCCCACATCAACAAAGGCCGCATTGAGGCCGCCAACAATCTTTTTTACTTTACCCAGGTAAATGTCACCCACAGAGTAATTATTGTTACTCTGCTCTTTATGTAACTCTACCAGCTTTTTGTTTTCCAGTAATGCTATGACACTTTCCGCGTCTCCTGAATTAATTACCAGTTCTTTTTCCACTACATCACATTTAACGGCCGCAGTACGGCCAAATTACTACTTCATATTGCGCTGTGCCGCCTGATATTCACCACTAACCACCATCTTTTCTCACCTTGACTATGCAGACCATTGGATATCAACTACACTGATCCACAACAGGATCCACATGCGAAGCAACACCCGGCCTTTTATCACCGGGTAACAGCTACAATATTAATTCTATACATTAAACAGGAGGAGGAAAATAAAGTATTGTTTTGCATATCACCAAATCAAACGCACGAAGAAAACCAGCTCTTCGTGCATTTGATTAAAAGATATGAAAGCAGACAGGAACTACTTGTTCTTGTGCCTGTTCTTTCTCAGACGCTTCTTACGCTTATGCGTCGCCATTTTATGTCTCTTACGCTTCTTTCCGCTTGGCATATTATAAATCCATTTTTAAAAGGAGAGACACTTACTTAACAGACTGTTTCACTTCCTTAACAAACATTTTGGAAGGCTTGAAAGCAGGGATGTAGTGAGCAGGGATCACCAGTGATTTGTTTTTGGAAATATCACGTCCTGTCTTTTCAGCACGATGCTTCACTATAAAGCTACCAAAACCACGCAGGTAAACATTTTCATTGTTTGCCAGTGTTTTTTTGATAGACTCCATGAAGGCCTCTACGGTTGCCTGTACGGCTACTTTTTCAATACCGGTTTTCTTTGCAATTTCTGCAATCAGTTCTGCTTTTGTCATAATTCTTTATTTTTAAAAATATTACGTTTATCAATGTGCAAAAATATACCTTTTTCATTAACTCCAAATAAAAAAGTGTTAATTTTTTGCATATCACGATAAAAGTGTGGATTTTTGCATTCGCATATGGACATCACAGAAAAGTTAATACATTGGTATTCAGCGAACAAGAGAACACTTCCCTGGCGGGGTGAAAAAGATCCTTTTCGCATCTGGTTATCAGAAATAATTCTTCAACAAACGCGTGTTGAACAAGGGCTTCCCTATTACCTCCGGTTTATCTCCACTTTTCCCGGGGTTCACGACCTATGTCGGGCCCCTGAATCACAGGTTCTCCGCCTATGGCAGGGGCTGGGTTACTACAGTCGCGCCCGTAACCTGCATAAAGCCGCCAGGCAAATAGTCCACCTATATGACGGGGTCTTCCCCAGTAGTTATAAGGAGCTTATCACGCTGCCCGGCATTGGTGATTACACTGCAGCCGCCATCGCCTCCATCGCCTTTGGTGAACCCCAGCCCGCAGTGGACGGAAACGTGAAGCGGATAATTAGCCGCCTGCTGGACATGGAAGAGAATATGAACTCCGCTAAAACCTATACCCGGATAAAAGACACCTGCCGGGAACTGATGGGCCATCATGACCCGGGCACCTTTAACCAGGCACTAATGGACCTGGGCGCCATGCAATGCGTGCCCAAAAACCCCCGGTGTACCCTGTGCCCACTGCAAGACCATTGCCTGGCATTTAAAGAAAACACCGTGGCCGAACGACCTGTGAGGTATAAAAAACAAAAAAAGAAAATCCGCCATTTTAACTTCCTGGTGATAGAGACTGATAGAAATGGATGCTCCTATGTATATTTGGAACAGCGTAAGCATAAAGATATCTGGACACACCTTTACCAGTTTCCACTGGCCGAATCAACCGGGCTATGGGATGAAAGCACCCTCCCCGGGGAGCTGATAAAGATTTTTCCAAAACAGAAGGCCTTTACCATCAAAGCCATTTCCCCACCATATAAACACCTGCTTTCACACCAAACCATTCATGCCCGGTTTTTCAAAATACAAATAAATAAAGATGCCCGGATGGAGTCAAATTCCTGGATCAGTATCCCCAGAGAGGACATAACCCTGTATGCTGTTCCACGACTCATTGAACAGTATCTGGAGAAAGAGTTTTAACCCTTCTTCCAGATGCCTTCTATGCTTTTTTATCTCTGCCGGTTATCTCCTGATCACTGTGCCGGTTATCTCCTGGTCAGCCGTAAATAAACTGTTTAATCAGCTGCATTCCATGGCTTGTAATATATGATTCGGGGTGGAACTGAACACCATGGAGGTCCCATTGGTGGTGACGCACACCCATAACCACCCCGTCGTAAGAAACGGCTGTGACTTTCAGCTCCGCGGGCAGGCTGTCCCTGACAACTGCCCAGGAATGATATAGCCCGGCTTCTAAAGTGTCCATGCCCCGGAAAAGCAACGCCTCTCCATCCACAACCCGTATTTGCCGGGGCTGGCCATGAACAACACCCGACAGGTTGTATAGCCGGGCACCAAAGTGACAACAAATGGCCTGGTAACCTAAACAAACACCCAAAATGCGCTTTTTTGAACCATATCTTTTTAGAAACCGAAACAAAGCAGGATAATCCCGTGGCAATCCCGGCCCGGGAGAAATGATCACACGGTGATATTTGAAGGCCTCATGAAGATCAAGCAAACCCACCGGACAAATAACCACATCATCACCGGGTACAACCCGGCGTACCAACTCCAGAATATTATAAGTAAATGAATCCTTATTATCTATGATTAATACCTTCATAATCTATACACGAGTCCGGTCTAAAAACACACATTTTTCACATCTGCTGAAAATCAGCCTTGCCCCATACCTAAAGGGTGGCTGATTTTCAGTGGCTTCACCCTTTAGGGTCCGGGGCAAAAAGCCGCTGAAGATCAAAAGTAACCTTTTTAGATTGGACTCATACACTATAAAAAATATTTCTCCGCAGGACATAATGGGTAAAGTGGTTTATACAATGAATTACACGTTGCAAAGTTAGACACATTTTTAACACGAATTTGCCCATATGGGATCATGGCAAGTGGTGATGGCTTCCGGTTCGCTCTGTGCAACATAGGATGGTTGGGCATGGTGTGATTTACGGGTGATAAAACAAGGAAATTCCTTTACTTTTGCACTATGGATAATATTTCCCCTTGAGCCTTTATCAACAAGGCCAATGCGCTGGGCAGCAAAAGAAGTCCATTTTTCTTTCTTGTGGATTTCGAGATGGAAAAGCCATTTATCTGCCCATTACATCAAGCAGCAATACATAATATATATTATGATGTCCGGGGTGATTCCAATGCCCTGCCCGGTAACCCCCGGGAAGCAACTATTTCGGCAGGGTTATCCCCCCGGCCCGTTTCCCATGAAACCTATGCCCGTGCCTTTGACCATGTCAGCCGGCACCTGAAAGGGGGGAACACCTACCTTCTCAACCTCACCTTTCCCACCCGGTTGGATACCCCTCTGGACCTTACATCTATTTTCACACACAGCCCGGCCCCTTACAAATTACTGTTCAAAGACCGGTTTGTACTTTTTTCCCCTGAATGCTTTATTCGCATCAGCAACAACCATATACATTCTTTTCCCATGAAGGGCACCATTGATGCCGCCATTCCCCATGCAGAAAAAAAGATCCTTGCCGACCGGAAAGAGCACTATGAACATAATACCATTGTAGATCTGATCCGCAATGACCTTTCCATGGTATCCCAAAAGGTGACGGTGCCCCGGTTTCGGTATATTGAAAAGATAAAGACCTCCAATAAAACGCTACTTCAGGTGAGCTCAGAAGTACGTGGAGCGCTGTCTCCAGGCTGGCCGGACCGGGTGGGGAGTATTTTATCCACGCTGCTTCCGGCCGGTTCCATCAGCGGTGCTCCAAAAGCCCGCACCGTAGAAATTATCAGGGAAAGTGAACAGCAACCCCGGGGGTTTTTCACCGGGATATTTGGCATCTTTGACGGAAGAAGCCTGGATAGTGCTGTAAACATACGGTTTATAGAGCATACACCGGAAGGATTCTTTTTTCGCTCCGGTGGAGGCATAACAGCCCTGAGCCAAATGGAAGAAGAGTATAACGAGATGATCAATAAAGTATATGTACCCCTTGCTTGAAACCATACGTATTGCCCGAATACGCCCGGAAAACCTTGAAGGACACCAGCAACGGATGGATGCCTCCTACAAAGAACTGTTTAATAAACACAACCCCTTCTCCCTGAAGGATATAATCAATCTACCGCAACACCTGTCGCCGGAAAAAGTGTATAAATGCAGGGTGGTTTACGGAGAAACAAACTACAAAATCACCTACAGTGAGTATACCGCCCCGCATGTCCGCACCCTGAAACTGGTACACTCCCACCACCTGGATTATCACCTGAAGTATGCGGACAGAAACATCCTGAACAAATTAAAAAACAGCCATCCCACTTTTGACGATGTACTCATTGTGAAAAATGGGCTCATCACCGATACCTCCTTTTCCAATATTGCTCTTTTATCTTACTCCCGTTGGCACACCCCGGCTGTTCCTTTGCTTAACGGCACACAAAGACAAGCGCTATTGAGGGAGGGCCTTTTGATATCCACTCACATAAGACCAGAAGACCTGTTCAGGTATCAGGGGTTTCGGCTCATAAACGCCATGCGGCCCTTTAAATCCCAACCTGTCCAACCAATAAGCAATATATTTCCTTAAATCATTTAGGTGTCGGGTCAAAACCTCGTTATGACAATAGTGCCGGATGCCGTATTATTATTACCTTTGCCCACTGTTGAAAAAAAATATCCGGTAAATCAAATGCAAGTGATTATGAGTAAAAAAGGCAAGAATATATCATTATTTTCTCCATTTTCTCCGGTAAGCCGTGAGCAATGGGAAGAGGTTATAGAAAAGGATCTGAAGGGTGCTCCGCGTGATCGCAAAGTGGTTTGGCATACCCCGGAGGGGCTCTCTTTTGAGCCTTATTACCGCCAGGATGACCTGGAGAAGATAAAGCATGCGGACAGTTTGCCCGGTGAGTTTCCATATGTGCGTGGGAATAAAAGGAATAGTAATGACTGGGAGGTGCGTCAGGAAATAGAAGAAACGGCACCGGAAGCCGCCAATGCAGAGGCTTTAAACGCCCTAAAGAAAGGGGCTGAGGCTGTTGTTTTCAATGTAAGCCGTATTGACAGCAGCCAACAGATGGCCCTTTTACTGAAAGGCATTGATCCGGAAAATACTCCGGTACATTTCACCGGGTCGTCCAATTATGGAAAAACGCTGGATCTTCTTCTAAGCACCTGGAGCAGCCAGGGCACAGATTTTCAAAAGGTCCTGGGATCGTTTGATTATGACCCTGTTGGATACTTTATCCTTAACGGAAGCTTTTATGATTCCTGGGAGGCCAACATTGGTGAAACAGTTGATTTGCTTAACCGTATGATCCGTGAGCTTCCCGGCTTCCGGTTAATAAACATAAATGGCCGCTTTTTCCATAATGCTGGCGGCACCATTGTCCAGGATTTGGGCTATAGCATGGCTGCTGCCAGTGAATACCTGGCTGCCCTCACCGATACAGGCATACAGGCGCAGGAAATCATTTCCCGTATGCAGTTCTCCTTTGCTGTGGGGAGCAGTTACTTTATGGAAATTGCACGCATCAGGGCTGCCCGTATGTTATGGGCCAATTTAGCATCTCATTACAGTGATTCCCCGGAAGCGGGAAAAACCCATATCCATGTGGAAAATTCCCTGTGGAACAAAACCCTTTATGACCCTTATGTGAACATGCTTCGCAATACCACGGAAGCCATGGCCGGGGCCATTGCCGGATGCAACAGCATGAGCGTGCGCCCCTTTGACCACTTCTTCCGCTCCCCGGGGCCAATGTCCAAACGGGTAGCCAGAAACACCCAGATCATCCTCAAAGAGGAAGCACACCTGAACAAGACCGTAGACCCCGCCGCAGGCTCCTATTATGTGGAGAAGCTTACCCAGAGCATTGCCAGTGCTTCATGGGATCTTTTCCGGGAAACAGAAGCTGCCGGCGGGTTTATCAAAGCTTTTGAGCAGGGAACCGTAAAAAAAGCCATTGAAGAAACCTGCACCAGCCGGGATGAAGCTATTGCAAAAAGAAAAACCGGCTTTATCGGAACCAACCAGTTCCCCAATCCGGAAGAATATATGCTAAAAGAAATCCAAAAGGAGCTCACCTTTAAGGATAATAAAACCGGCAGCGGGCTCACCATTTACCGTGGGGCGGAAAACTTTGAAAAGCTGCGGCTGGGTACAGAAAAACATGTGGAAAAAGGAAATAAAAAACCCGGGGTATACCTTTTGAAAATGGGCAACCGGGCCATGCGAACGGCCAGGGCATCCTTTAGCTCTGCCTTCTTCGGATGTGCCGGCTATGACATCTTCGACAACCTGGGGTTTGATGACAACACCCAGGCCGTTGACGATGCCCTGAGCTCCAATGCTGAGATCATTATCATATGCAGCAGCGATGAAGATTACCCCGCATTAGTACCTGATCTAACTAAAGCCATTAAAGCAAAAGAACCCAACAAGATCATCATTGTTGCCGGATACCCCAAAGCGCATGTGGATGCATTTAAAGAGAGGGGCGTTGATGACTTTATCCATATAAAAACCCCCCTCCTTAAAACGCTGCAAGGATATCATAACGCACTGGAAATAAATTATTAGAACAGGGCTTCCTGCTCAAAAACAAACCATGATTAAGAAACGAAAAGCAAAAAGATATGAGACCTGATTTTTCAAAAGCCCCTATGCATTTTGATGGCAAGGGTGACAATGATTTCAGTGAATGGCAGAAGCGACATAATATCTCCGCATATATGGAGACTCCGGAGAAGATTCCCATCAAGCCGGTATATGGCAAGGATGATCTGGCCCGGATGGAGCATTTGAGTTATGCTGCGGGGCTTCCTCCCTTTTTACGGGGTCCCTATAGCACCATGTATGCCATGCGCCCCTGGACCATTCGCCAGTATGCGGGTTTTTCCACGGCTGAAGAGTCCAATGCGTTCTACCGCAGGAACCTGGCGGCGGGGCAAAAGGGCCTTTCCATCGCCTTTGACCTGGCCACACACCGTGGCTACGACTCGGACCATGAGCGTGTGGCCGGAGATGTGGGGAAAGCGGGTGTGGCGGTGGATTCCATCTTGGATATGAAGATACTGTTTGATGAGATCCCACTGGATAAGATGTCCGTTTCCATGACCATGAACGGCGCCGTCCTTCCTGTAATGGCTTTCTATATCGTTGCAGCTGAAGAGCAAGGGGTTCCCATGGATAAGCTCACCGGCACCATTCAAAACGATATCCTTAAAGAGTTCATGGTTCGAAACACCTATATCTATCCTCCACAACCTTCCATGAAGATCATTGCGGATATCTTTGAGTTTACCTCCAAAAACATGCCCCGGTTTAACTCCATCTCCATTAGCGGCTACCATATGCAAGAGGCGGGTGCCTCCGCAGATATTGAGCTGGCCTATACGCTAGCCGATGGGTTGGAATATATCCGTGCGGGCATAGAGGCGGGCATAGACATTGATGCATTTGCACCGAGGCTGTCCTTTTTCTGGGGTATTGGCATGAACCATTTTATGGAGATTGCCAAGATGCGCGCGGCCCGTCTGTTATGGGCCAAAATGGTAAAAGAGTTCAACCCCCGAAACCCCAAGTCCATGGCTTTGCGCACCCACTCTCAAACCTCGGGGTGGAGCCTGACGGAGCAGGATCCTTACAATAACGTAACCCGTACCACTATTGAGGCCATGGCTGCTGCGCTGGTCCATACCCAATCACTGCACACCAATGCCCTGGATGAAGCCATTGCCCTTCCCACCGACTTTTCAGCCCGTATTGCGCGGAATACACAGCTTATGCTGCAACAGGAAACCCAGATCATCAAAGCAGTAGACCCCTGGGCTGGATCATACTACGTGGAAAGGCTCACCCACGATATGGTGCATCGCGCCTGGGAGCACTTGCAGGAAGTTGAAAAGCTGGGCGGAATGACCAAAGCCATAGAAACAGGTATCCCCAAAATGCGCATCGAAGAAGCCGCTGCCCGTAAACAGGCACGGATCGATGCAAAAAAGGATACTATTGTGGGCATCAACAAATACCGTCTGGATAAAGAAGACCCCATTGAAACGCTGGAGGTAGATAACACCAGCGTACGCCAGGCCCAGCTCAATCGACTGGAAAAGCTGCGCAAAGAAAGGGACAACCAGGCGGTGGAAAAAGCTTTGGACGCCCTTACCCGCTCAGCAGAAAGCGGTGAAGGAAACCTGCTGGAGCTATCGGTGGATGCCGCCAGAAAAAGAGCATCACTGGGAGAAATCTCCCAGGCATTGGAAAAAGTTTATGGAAGATATAAAGCTGTGATACGATCCATCTCCGGAGTATACTCCTCCGAATCAAAAGACAATGACCTATACGAGCGGGCACGGAAAAAAGCGGACCAGTTTGCCGAACTGGAAGGACGCCGCCCACGCATCATGGTGGCTAAAATGGGACAAGACGGCCATGACCGCGGAGCAAAAGTGGTATCTACCGCATATGCCGATATTGGCTTTGATGTGGATATCGGGCCCCTGTTCCAAACCCCGGCAGAAGCAGCTCGCCAGGCCGTGGAAAACGATGTGCATATCCTGGGCGTATCCAGCCTGGCAGCAGGCCATAAAACCTTGGTGCCACAAGTGATCCAAGAGCTGAAAAAACTGGACAGAGAGGATATAATGGTGATCGTGGGAGGGGTGATCCCCCACCAGGACTACCAGTTCCTCTACGATGCCGGAGCAGCTGCTGTATTTGGTCCAGGTACGGTTATCCCCGAAGCATCCATAAAAATGCTGGATATCCTTATTGAATCCAAAAAACAATAAAGCAATACATAATAGCCGTCAACCCCCGGAGGAAATGCCCCCGGGAAGGTTTTCATTATGCACCCGGCCAAAAAAAATTACACCTATGAAGCACCTGCCTGCTTTGATCCTGCTGCTCGCCTGCTCCATGCAGCTAATGGCACAGGATAGAATACGCACTGAACGGCATACGGGAACACTCCGGACCGACTTCCCGGAGCCGGGAGAAGTGACCTATTACTATTATACTCATGAACGCCAGCGGATAATGCATGGCATATACCGCTACCGCCTTCGCTGGCAAAACGACCAGCGCCAACGGATCAACCAAAACATCAGCGGGTCCATGGCGCATGGGATGAAAACGGGCAGCTGGTCATATAATATCGGTGTACTGGACTACTTCCCGGACCGGGAGGGTAATTTTTACTCCTATGATATCCAGCTTAACGCTTCCTACAAAGATGGTATCCCCCACGGAGTATGGCAGCTGAACAAGACAACGAAGCGGAGGAAAAAGGCAGAACACCATGCCCGGAAGACCTGGGGGGATTATGACTATGAAAACAATTATACCCTGGGGCTCACCTTTAACATGGGGCAACTCACCGATTCAATATGGCTGTCGGATAAAGGAGCCGGGATTGATATCAGGGGCTCCTTTGATGAAAATGGCTTTTACCATGGCACATGGATCACCCGGCAAGAGGAGTCTATTTTAACAGAAACCTACTACCACGGAGTAGTGACCCGCCGAGTTCAACGCAACGCAGAGACCGGAGGCATCCAGTTTGAAGAAGACCTGAGTGCTCACCAAAGGGTTTGGAGCCAGTACCGGTCCGACCAAAAGCAGTCATCAGGCCTTAACCTGGAGCCTTTAATAAGTAACGTCCTGGAAGACCAATCCCACATCCTGCCCAGGATGATCAACCGCCATCTTTTTGATTACCGGTTCTTCCTTTTTGGGAGGATCCCCGGGGATCAACTTATCCGCGACTACCCCGGCAACAATCCGGCTGCCTTGTTTTCCGGTGCTAAAAAGGTGGACTTCCGCTATAAAGTGGGCGCACAGCAGGCCCGCTACCTGAGCAGCATATCACAGGATGCCCGAAGGATACTGGAGTACTACCGGAAAGCCAATGAATATGCATACAAAAACCAGCTCCTTGAGGAGCATGAGAGCGAACTGAATCAGCTGGAGTACTATGCCACCCTTTCAGGAAAGTATAACTGCCTGATAGGGGTGATCAAGTCGTATATGGACCTGAATGAGGGCCGAAACGATGCCTACCGTTATTGCAATCCCCGGTATCCGGTTCAGATAACCCTCCCCACAAACCTGGACAAAGAAGAGCTGATCCTACACATATACCGGGAAGCGAGAAATATGCATGATCAATCACGCCAGTTGCTGGGCAGAATCACTGATCAGTAGCCGTTACCACGGTACCGGTTCGCTTGCCCTGGATTTCTTTCAGCAAGTTTCCCGGCGTGTTCATGTCAAACACCACAATGGGCAGCCGGTTTTCCCAGCAAAGGGTAAACGCGGTACGATCCATCACTTTCAGGTTCTGCTTATATGCTTCCTCGAAAGTAATGGTGCTGTACTTAACTGCATCAGGGTTTTTTTCCGGGTCATCATTATAAATTCCGTCAACCCGTGTTCCCTTAAAGATGGCATCCGCTTTAATCTCTACCGCTCTTAATGCACTGGCAGTATCTGTAGTAAAATAGGGATTTCCCGTTCCTCCGGCAATAATGACCACATGCCCCTTTTCAAAGGCATCCAGTGCATTTCTCCGGCTCATGGGTCGTGTGACCGGGTCTACCATTAGCCCGGACAAAAGGGTGACCTTCACCGCCACACTCTCCAGGGTTGCCTGCAAAGCCATGGCATTGATAACCGTAGCCATCATCCCCATATAATCCCCCTGCACCCTGTCCATGCCCCCGGCCACTCCCTCCATACCACGGTAGATATTGCCTCCCCCAATAACCAGGGCTACCTCCACCCCCTGCATAACGGCTTCTCTGACCTCCTTCACATACTGGCTCAGCCGGTCCTGGTCTATGCCAAACTGCTGCTGGCCCATCAACGCTTCACCACTTAATTTTAATAATATTCGCTGATATTTCATCTGTTTAAATTTTTATATATTGCTTAATATATGATAGTTGTATTATCGAAACCACAGCGAGTCCCGAATTCTCGGGACAGGTCCCGAATTCTCGGGACAGGCCCTGAAGGGGTGACATTATTACATCCTTCACCTGCGCGCGCCCCTAACCCCTAAAGGGGAAGGCCACCGCACGCTAAGTCACCCCCCTTCGCCAGCTCGCCATGGGGCATTTACCCCGGGAAATAGGCGGGATAAAGATATAAAAAAAGCACTGTCCGTGGACAGTGCTTTTTTTATGGTTATTGTTTGGTGATGAGAAGGTAATTACACCAGAGAGAAACGTTTAAAATCTGTAACGGTAAGCTCCTTATCCAGATCCTGGAGATATTGCCGCACAGATTTTTTGGTATCCCGAACAAAGTCCTGGTTTAGCAATGTGCTTTCTTTATAGAACTTATTCAGTTTCCCCAAGGCAATTTTTTCCAGCAGGTTTTCCGGTTTTCCTTCCTGTCTGGCTTGCTCTTTCCCCAGTTCCAGTTCGTGGTCGATCACCTCTTGTGGCACCTTATCTTTATCCAGGGATACGGGGCTCATGGCAGCAATTTGCATACATACTTCTTTTCCTGCCTGTTCGGCTCCATCAAAGTCACCTTTGTTGAATCCCATAACCGAAGCGATTTTATTACCCTGGTGGTTATAAGCAAACACCATTGGGGCCTCCACATAGTCATATTTTGATATATCCAGTTTTTCCCCGATTTTTCCGATCATATCGGTGAGCAGGTCCTGGACCGTATTTTCGTCAATGTTAGCTTGCTTAAGCTCATCCAGTGATTTGGCTTTAATTTCAACGGCTTTTTCGGCCACCTGGCGCACAAAATTCATAAAGTCTTCGTTTTTAGCCACAAAGTCGGTTTCACAGTTTATGGACACAATAGCAGCAAAGGTATTCTCCTGGTTCACCAGGCCCATTACGGCTCCTTCATTAGCTTCCCTGTCGGCTCTTTTATTGGCCACTTTCTGCCCCTTTTTTCTCAGGTAGTCCAGGGCAGCATCAAAGTCCCCTTCACTTTCCTGCAGTGCCTTTTTACAGTCCATCATACCGGCACCCGTTGTTTTTCTAAGCTTGTTAACTTCTGCAGCAGTTATCTTAGCCATATCTTTTTCTTTTATGTCGTTAATAAAAAATACTATTGTTCTTTGTTCTGTTCCGGTTTTTTCTCTTCCGGCTTATGGGCTTCCTTTTCTTCAGCGGTTATTTGGGTTTGGGCGGCAGATTTTGCGTCTTCAGGTTTCCTTTCATCCGTTTTCTTCATTTCCGCCGGGGCTTCCTTTTCCTGGGCCGGTTTTTCTTCAGCCGGTTTTTCTTTGGTCTTTTCTTCCGCTACTTTTTCTTTAGGCGCCGTTTTTCTTTTTTCTTTTACTTTTCTCTCACTTTCCTTTTCCTGGCGTGCTTTTTCTTTTTCCATTTTCCGCTCATTCAGTCCTTCTTCCACAGCTTTCACCATATATTCCAGCACCAGGTCGATGGATTTGGAGGCGTCGTCGTTGGCAGGCACGGGGAAGTCCACCTGTCGGGGGTCGGAGTTGGTGTCCACAATAGCGAAAGTATTTATGTCCAGCTTTGTTGCTTCTCTGACGGCGATATATTCTTTAATAATATCCACCACAAAAACCGCTGCAGGGAGTCGGTTCATATCCGCTACGCTGCCAAACTGTTTTTCCATTTTGGCTTTTTCCCGTGCCATTTGCAGGCGTTCTCTTTTGGAGAGCTTTTCATAAGCACTTCCGGACATAAGCTTTTCCATGCTTTTCATTTTCCGGATGGTTCTTCTGATGGTGGCGAAGTTGGTAAGCATACCTCCTGGCCATCGCTCGGTAACATAGGGCATGTTAATCCGGCTCACTTTATTGGCCACCAGGTCTTGTGCCTGTTTTTTGGTGGCTACAAAAAGGATTTGTTTCCCTGACATGGCGATCTGTTTCAGCGCATTGGCTGCTTCTTCCATCTTTGCCTGGGTTTTGTAAAGGTCAATAATATGAATACCTTTACGCTCCATAAAGATATAGGGAGCCATGTTGGGGTTCCACTTGCGCTTAAGGTGTCCGAAATGGACGCCTGCGTCAAGCAGTTGTTCAAAAGTTACTCGTTCCATTCACTTAATTTTTACGTTTACATTCTACTTTAGCAACCATCAGGTAGTGCCCTGTGGGCAGTCCTAAGGGTTTGGATACTAAACGTGATAGAGAATCTATGCACAGAGGGCAAAGGATCAACGTTTAGAGAACTGGAATTTCTTCCGTGCTTTTTTCTGTCCGGGCTTTTTCCGCTCCACTATTCTGGAGTCACGCTCCAGAAGGCCTTCTGCTTTCAGGGGCGGGCGAAATTCGGCATTCACTTCCACCAATGCCCGGGATATCCCCAGGCGCAAAGCTTCCGCCTGCCCTTTAATGCCACCCCCGGCCAGGTTAGCCTTCACATCATACTTCCCGGTCTCTCCGGTAATATAAAAAGGCTGATCAAGCAAATACTGCAACGTGCCATCGGGGAAATAGTTTTTGGCCTCGCGACCATTCACCTGAAACTTTCCCGTTCCGGGTGAGAGATACACTCGGGCCACTGCCTTTTTCCGTCGGCCGATCTTGTTAATTACTTCCATCTTACTTAATTGTATTTATATCCGTTTTCTCTGGTTTCTGTGCCTCATGGGGATGCTCTGACCCCGCATAAACAAAAAGGTTCCTGAACATATCCCTGCCCAAACGGTTTCGGGGCAACATGCCCTTTACCGCCTTCTCAAGAACACGCTCCGGATGCTTCCTTAACATCTCTTCAGGTGTAGTAAACCGCTGCCCACCCGGATAACCCGTATGACGTACATACTGCTTATCCGTCATCTTGGCACCGGTTAACTTGAACTTCTCCGCATTAACCACCACCACATAATCACCACAATCCACATGAGGAGTGAAATCCGGGCGGTGCTTGCCCCGAAGTAAATAGGCTATGCGCGAAGCTAAACGACCCAATACCTCTCCCTCTGCATCGATCAAAACCCAACGCTTCTCA
>PWNQ01000158.1 GCA_003557725.1 Bacteroidales bacterium
GATCTGTGGTTGCCGCAAAAGCTGGAAAAGCAACTGGCATTCCTTCAAAAGGGGAACTATGCCTTTACCTTTACCAGTTATGAATGTGTGAGCAGTGACCTTTCAAAAGTTTTGTATACTGTGAATGCTCCCTCGCATATTGATTATGCCGGTTATTTGCGTAATACGATTATTGGCACCCTTACCGTGCTTATCAACCGTGATCTTACCGGCCATTTTGAAATGCCGTTGATCCGTTCCAGTCATGATATGGCTTTGTGGCTGCAGTTAATGCGCCGTGGGCACCGGGCCTTTGCGCTGCAGGAAGTGCTGGCACAATACCGGAATACGGCAAACTCCAATACGGCATCCAAATGGAAAGCCGCAAAAGATGTATGGAAAGTGTACCGGAATATGGAAAAGCTAAACCTGCTGTATGCCGGGTTTAACTTTATCAACTATGCTGCCAATGCCGCTTTGAAGAGAAAAAACCGGAAGGGACAGCCGCACAAATAGCTGCAGGGGCGCGGCAGTGAAATAATTATGAGATAAACAGGACAGGAAAGATGGCCAGACCAAAAAACATGGTGGTAAAAGAGGGGTTTGACCGGGTTTTATCCCTAGCGGGCCTTTTGGTTCTTATGCCGGTATTTTTGGTGATTGGCATAATGATCAGTATTTTTATGCCCGGGCCGGTGTTTTACAGGCAAAAACGGGTGGGGCAGTATGGCAGGCTGTTTACTATGTATAAGTTTCGCAGCATGAAAGTTGGCCCGGAGACCACCACCGTAACCACGGATAGCGATGTGCGTATTACACCGTTGGGAAGCTTTTTGCGTCGAAGCAAGCTGGATGAGCTGCCGGAGTTGTGGAACGTGCTGAAGGGAGATATGAGCTTTGTGGGACCACGACCGGATGTGCCCGGATATGCGGATACGCTCACAGGGGAGCAACGGAAAATCCTGGAACTAAAACCTGGAATCACCGGACCTGCCAGCCTGAAATATGCCCGGGAAGAAGAAATACTGGCCAAAGTGGATAACCCGGAAAAATATAACGATGAAGTAATATACCCGGATAAAGTGAAAATTAACCTGGATTATTATTACAACTGGTCCATGAGCAAAGACCTGAAAATTATAGGCAATACTTTATTTGGACCCACTCCGCCACCAAAACGCCCGAATAACACGTGATCGAGCTCTTTCTAACCACCACAGCCTACGTTAAATGCCTCCAATGGTCAATGTAAGCAGCCATTTGTTTTTGACTGTCAAATGATCTTTCAATTTTCTCCCGGCCTTTCTGCTGCATTGTTTGAAGGGTGTTTTTATCTTCCAGAATTTCAGCTATTTCTTCAGCAATTCGACGGGGATTATCCGGGGAAACGATCAGCCCCTCTTTCTGATGAGCTATTAGTTCATCAATACCAGGGGTGTTGGTGGTGGCCGGGATACATTTGCAGTACATGGCCTCTTTGATCACATTGGGCAATCTTTCCCCTTTATACTGCGACAATAAAAGGAAAATCTGAGCACCTTTTAGCAGCTCCACTATTCGGTGATGGGGAATATGGCCGGTAAAGACCATATTATCGGTGAGCCCAAGCTGCCTGGATAGATCCATTAGTCTTTCTTTTTCAGGCCCTTCGCCAGCAATATAGTATTGAATTTTTGTATATTTTTTCTTTAGAGCGCATACCACTTTCAGGGAATTCTCTATTCCTTTTTCCTTAATAAGTCTTGATGCAGTGACAATTATAGGGTGTCCCTTCAGGTTTTCATTCCGATGGATCGTTTTAAATAACGCTGTATCAATTCCTCGATAAATTACGCTGATTTTATCAGGAAGGATGCCCATATTTTCCAGGGCGTCAATGTTATGGGTACAATGAGTAAATACCCTTTGGGTTTTAAGTGCCATTTTACTGCTTATTCCCAGTTTCATTTCTATATCATAAGCTCCTAAAAACATGGTTATCTTCGAACTGGATATTTTTTCATAAGCCAGGTAGCCAGCTACAGAGGGGAAGTGCCCCCAGAATAGGTGGATCACATGGGGTTTGATCTTTTCCAGTTGGTGGACCACAAAAAAGGCAGATGGGATCAGGGCAATGCATTTAAATCGCTGGGAGAGGGAAGCATATTTTGCGTTGGCCAGCCAGCCCATCAGTTTTGCCAGCAACCGGGGTTGGGTAAGGGAAAGGAAGGCGTGTTTGATGTAATCTATGGTATTACAGGAATAAATAGGGATATGGTCAAGTTCCCGGTCCCGGATCATCTGGTTATGGTCTTGATGACCGGGTCGCATGGTGAGTACCGAGACCTTTTGTCCCTGTTGTTTTACTGCTTTAACGTCTGTTGCAGCAAAGGTCTCGGAGGGAGCGGGAAACTGCATGGTAATATAGGCGATGTGCATATTATTATCCTGGTTGGTCATCGTTTTTAAGTAAAGAAAGGTATCGGTTTATATTTTCTTCATTATTAAATAGCTGAAGGGCTCTTTCCCGGTTTTTCCGGCCTTCATTGTTCCGTTCTTCCCTGGTCATGCATAGCAGGGATGACAATGCTTTTCTCATATCCTCGGCTTTATTGGGGTCAAAGGTAAGGTTTTGGTTGGGGATGAGCAGGGGGATATCAGACACTGCGGAGGCGATCACCGGTTTGGCCAGGGCCATTGCTTCACAGACCACATTGGGCAGCCCCTCATGAAAGCTGAACAGTCCCACCGCATCAGCTTTTCTCATTTCCTGGTGTATTTGTATGACAGGGTCGTGGAAGTGAAACACATGAGATAATCCGTATTCATGGATTTTTTGTTCTGCTTTATCTTTGGAAGAGTCAATTTTACTATTTCCAAACCAGTGGATACTTAATATTTTTTGTTGTTCAGCGGGCAGGGTACGGACGGCATCAATGAGTCCGCTCAGGTTTTTCAGATAGCGGTGTCCGGCCACTACCAACAGTTTGAAGTGATCTTCCCGTGGGTTGTTTTGTTTGTCATTGGGTGTAAGATGGTCAAATTGTATAATATTATATATTACCCTGCATTTATCTTTGGGGATCAGGGGGTTGATCTTTCTGACCATCTTGATATTCTCATAAGAATTGGCCACTACATAATCGGCCAGGCCGTGAAACCAGCGGTAAGTTCTTTTTTTCACAGATTTAAACATCATGGGGTTGGCGCTACGTTCTCCCACTACCAGTGTCCATTTACGGTTGGGCAGGCCGGAAAGTTCACAAATAAATCCGGAAGCCTCCAAAAAGGATAGTACCCCATGGAAGTTACCACGGCGGATAAAAGCGCGCATTTTAAAGAAACGGATAATATAATTGGATTGGATGATTTCATGTACGGGGATATCATGTTCATCCAGTGTTTCTTTAAAGAAGTTGATCCGGTGATAGACCAGAAAGGACACATGGTGACCATTGTTTTTAAACCCTATAGCCAGGTTGACCAGCTGTCGCTGCGCCCCACCGGAGGTTAAACTGTCAATAACACAAAGAATTTTCATGTGCGTGTAATTTTTTTGGTGCTCCCGGGGTGGTAATGTCCATTAACCATTCTTATTTTAGTGATTCTTTAAGGAAGTCGCTGATCATAAAGTACTCGGGGATAAAACTTCCGCATATCCAGTTTAGGTTTTCATCCCAGTAGCCGTCGGTGGTTTCGCCGTAATATGCGTATGCATAGCTCATCTCCAAAAGATAAAATTTCTGGTTATCATACAAGTAGTCAAAAGCGACGCTTTGCAGCTTCAGCGTTCGGGCGGCTTTAATAGAATGTTCAACCAGTTCGATTGGGATTTCATTGTGATTAGCGTCTGTCATTCCGCTGCCCGAAGCCCGGAAGTCATTGGTACGTACAAAACGTTTTTTTCCCCAGCACCGGTTTCCCACCACTTTTAGCCTGTAATCGCAGTCCGCATTGGGTATAAAGTCTTGAAAATATGCATAGTTTTTTTCTACAAGGTGCTTGGGTTGAAACCTGGGGGGCAAGGGAAGCAATAGAAGGTATTTGCCTACACGGCCAAGCGACTTGAGGTCTTTGTTGTGCCTCAGCTTCCAAATGCTTTCCTTTAGATGGCTTTTTTTATCATAGGTGGGGATGCCTTTTCCAAAGCATTGCCTGATAATCTTTTTTGCTTTATTGGCGGACTTCACCAGTCGCACATTTTCCGCCCCGGATCCGTTGCGGGTTTTGAACACTTTGGGAAAGGTTACCTGCTCCGTCCACTTCAAAGCCTTTTTTTTATCATAAAAAATATAGGAAGGAACCAGAGGGAGTTTCATGGCTTCCATTAAATACTTTTGCCCCAGCTTGTCGTCGAAGTGCCAAGCGGTTGCACTGTCGGGAAACACTTTTATGCCCCGGGTTTCCAAAGAATAAGTCAGTTCTTTTGCAAACAAATAGGCCCCGTATCGTGTATTGTGATGCCAGTGCCACATTAATCCACGGCAACCATCCAGCTGAGCCATGATATGGTTGTCAAAACAGTTGACCAGCTTGTATTTTATATTGTTCTCCTCACAATACTCTATCCATCGGTCAGAATAACTGCCCGGGCGGTGATGTATGGCTATCATGGTAAATGCTTTTTAGATCGGGTTTTGGAATAGACAAAATGCAACAGGGAAGGGGGTATTAATGACCATAGAAAAAGTTTTAAAGCATTGATCACGTCCCCTTTCCAATAGATACTATTCCGGTACTTATGTTTTCTTTGATTGATTCTTATGCTGGTTACCAGGCTTTTTTTAAGTCTCACGTTCATGTATTTAGTCAGAAGGGTTTTTTCATCTTTCCGTAGGTTTTTGGCCAGTTGGTGATAAATTTTTGGTTGGAGTAATGTGGTTCCTGTTTCTGCGCTCTTGGTCACCATATTACAGCTATCGGTATGATACACGGCACCCAGGTGGTTGCTCCAGGCCATTTTTTTGTGATAACACATGATTTTTAGCCAGGTATGGATATCGCCTCCGCGTTTAGCTTCTGTCTCAGCGGGGAATAAGTCATCCATCAGGGGCGAGTCCTTTCTAACGCAGGCCACCAGGGTGCACACTGGAAGCATATTATTCACTGCGGCTATTAAATAGTCTTTCAGGCTGATGCATTGATTTCCCTGGCTATGGAACCGTGTATAAAAGGGGTTGGGAGACTTTTTGCCCTCTATTTCTTTTTCCCAGCCGCAGCTCATAAAAGAGGTTTGCGGATATTGTAGGGCCAGGTTTTTCATTTGTTCCAGATGGCCGGCATGCCACTGGTCGTCGGCATCCAGGAAAGCGATCCATTGGCCGCGGGCATTTTTTATGCCCAGGTTGCGGGCGGCGTATCCTCCTGGCCCGGGCGTATAACGGCGAAAAAGCCGGATACGCCTGTGGGTGAACTCTTTTATCTCTGATAAACTGTGGTCTGTGGAGGCATCATCTATGATGAGGATCTCATAATCTTTGCAGGTTTGATCAAGGACAGAGCTGAGGCAGCGCCGGATGTGTGGTCCCTTATTGTGAACGGGGATCACCACTGAGAAAAATGGGCTGGCTTGTTCTGATCTATGGTTTTCAGGCATAAGAAAAAGGAATATTTCGGTCAGGGCGTTTTTATTACATTAAATATCTCTTTCCACATATCCCTGGAGCGGTTTTTCAGCTCCTGTGACGGGGGGCTAATAGTGGATTGTATTTTACGGCAGGATTCCGGCTGAAGCAGCAGGTCTAGCTTATGAAAAACTTCCTGGTCGCTGGCTGTCACATCCACCATTCCTTCCGGGAAGTTGTAATCATCATACAGCAGTTGGTATTTATGGCTCCAGCTGGTTCCCAGGGCAGGAACACCTTGTGAAAGGGCACTGACCAGGGCGTGATAACGGCTGCCCAGTACGCCTTTACAGGCTCCGATAAGGCCTTTTACCCGAAGGGGGTCATGCTCTGTATATACCGGTACCGCACCGTTTACAGCGTTGGCAATTTCTTTGGCAAGGGAATGGTCTTTAGGACCTTCATGGACCAGGATGCAAGGCTTTCGGTTATTGGCAAGCAAATACCGGGTGCACTTGATCAAAAAAGGCAGGTAGGCCTGTGTTCCCTTTCCGGATGTTTTATCGATCATCCGGTGATTGGGAATAATGCAAAAGTCATTCTCCCGGGAGCTGAAGTACTCCGGAACAATTCCTTCCACCAGGTTGGTAAAATCGGGAGCCAGTTTGATGTTTGGCCGCGGGCCGGTTATATTGACCAGGTGTTGATATGAGGTTTGTTCTCTGGCATATATTAAGCTGGCGCAATCAGCGATGCTTTTGATCTTTTCCACATTATTTTTAGACCGGAAGGGGCCAAATGCCTGGGGCATCAAGATCACCTTTGTTCCCCTTTTTTTCCACCGTTTACATGATCTGGCCAGTTCGGTGCAGCTATTTTGAGAAATTTGGTCGCTATAGGCAAATCCGGCGGCGTCCATTACCACCTCCACTTCCCGGTCCAGGACCAGGCCATAGCTTTCTCTGGCTTTGGCGGTGAGCAAAGCCGCCAGGTCGCCCCACTGGAGCCGGTATCTCCAGTACCATGCCTTTTGTCGTAAACCCAGGGCTGCCCGCTTTTCATAGGGAGCGCTTTTATGGGGTGCCATTGCCAATATCGCTTCCGGATATTCACCCTTTAGCTTATCCAGCATGGCATAAAGCATAAGCTCTGCCCCTTTGTTGATGAAGCCCACTTTTCGTAATTCTATGATCATTTGTTATAACTCCTTATATGATTCAGACTTTTTTTCTGTGAATAGGGTACCATCCCTTTGGCATCGGGGTATCCAAAAGAGATTAGCATGATCACCCGCTGTTCAGGGTTCAGGTTCAGCTTTCTCTTTATTGCCCTTTCTTTTGAAGGAATCTCCGGCCAGTTAATGATACAACTGCTAATTCCCTGCACTTCCAGGGCATAGACCAGCGACATGGCAGCCAGTGCACCATCTATATATATCAGGTGCCGGTCGCGCTCATGGAAATAGGCACTCAGGTCACCCACCACCACCATAATTCCCGGGAAATTCTGAGAGAATCCTTTGGCTCCCATGGCGGTATCTGCAATGTCCACAACCTTTTCAGGCGTATCATAGATGCGGAACTCAAAGGGCTGGCGGTTACAGGCACTGGGCGATAAGGCCGCCACAGTGATGGCCTGGTCTATTTGCTCCCGGGAGACAGCCACCTGTCGGTACCACCGAACCGACCGTCGACGCTTGGACAGCTCCAGCAAGCCCGCATAATCAATAGATAAACTCCCCGACAGATCCCGGTGGTAAGGCCTGAACAAATGATCACCACCAATAGAAGGTAACCGGTGAAAGTAATCCCTGGAACGCCTGATCACAGCGTGGCCATCATCCGTAATGGAAAAATATGCGCTCAGCACATCATGAGCCCACTTTAAGGTTCCGGAAAAAGACTCCCGTGAATCATGAGCAGAAAGGGCCGATTCATAAGCTTTTACGGTGTCAAAGATGTAGCCGGTGGCAAATACACGCCGGCAGGGACGCATAATAATGCCCTTTTCCAAACGATGAATATTCCGGCGTAGCAGTACCGACGACCCGCTACCATTATTTTTGAGATTGTAGTAATACTTTAATCGGCCAGCTATAACCGATTGATGTTCTTTAGAAAAACATCGAGAGCAAAATGTATAATATAAGCTGGAAAGAAATGAACTCCGGGATGCTATGGAAAGGAGAAGCCGGTCAATGGGATGCCAGATAACCAGAAAAACAGCTAATAACTTTTTAATAAAGGCTTTCATAATTCATTCCCCGGGTTTGATTTTGTTTTGATATGCACCGTTTCCCCTTTGGCGAGTTTCCTTATTTCCATTATGATATCTTTGGCAAAGATGTGTGATAATCCGGCAAACACGGCTCCTCCAAGCAGGATGGAGCCCACCAGTAAGGCCACATCAGGTAGATATGCAGCGGTAAGGTATTGGAATAACACAACAGCCAGCGCCATCACCAGCGAAAGCAAGGCAGGTAGAACTAACCCCTGCAGGTATACGCTTAGCTTTTGCATAAGGTGCTTGTTGGTAAAATACTGCAAAGTGAGTGTTTTATAAATTATATAGGCCGAATAAACCACTAATATGGCTATAAGGCCCCGGGATGCAAAAAGGAATAAGGAAATAAAATATATAGAATTGGTAAAGACATCAATATAAAATACCAGACCCGGTTTGTTGATAGAATAGAGCAGGGAAGAGGAGATATTGGCAGTGAGCAACAGAAATATCATGGACAGGGAAAAGATCTGAAAGACGATGACACTGTCCACCCATTTTTCCCCAAAGACCACAGGCACAAACAGGTGTGCCGTAACGGCAATACCAATAAACAGGGGGAAGGCACCATGTGCGATAAACTTGCTCACCTGTTGATAGGCATTGGATAGTCTTTTTTTATGGTTTTTAAGTTTAGAAAATACCGGAAAAAGGACTTTAGAAAAGGACTTGGTCATAATTCCTCTGATCTTCTCCAGCATATGTTTTCCAAAGTGGTATATTCCAAGGATTTCCGGTGACATAAGGTAGCCAATTACCAGTTCATCTACCCGGTGGGTAATAAATGTGAGCAGTTGTTTGCCCGACACAAAGGCCCCGAAGCGAATAAAAGGATATAAAGCAGATGGCTTAAAATATAAGTTGACCCCGATGGAGGTACGCTTAAGGGAAGCAGCAATGACCATAAGTGTGGCGGAAACAGTACTGATAATATATGCGTAAACCACTCCCAAAACCCCAAATCCAAGGTAAAGCAACAGCAAAAGGGCCGCCAGGTTGATGGTGTTCTGGATAATATTGATGATTGATAGCTGTTTAAACAGGATAGCTTTTTCCAAAAAGGCCCGGAAAAGGAGGGAAGGGCCGTTGATCAGCACAATGACTGACGCCACCTTTAAATAGTGCTCCAGAGCAGGCATATTGTAAAAGCCGGCAATGAAGGGAGCGGCCAGTAGGATAATAAGGGCTAAAAAAGAAGATAAAAATATGTTAAACCAGAATATGGAAGAGCTTTCCCTGATGGTAATGTGGTCTTTTTGAATAATGGCCTGACTGATGCCGAAATTTTCCAGCAATTTAAACAGGCCAATAACAATTAAAATAATGGATAAATGCGCAAACCCTTCGGGAAGCAGGTACCACGATTTCAATATTAGTGCAACCGGTCCGGTCAAACCGACGGTTATGGTTTGTAGCGTAGTCCACTTTATGCTCTTTACAGCCTGGCTTTTTAACGTGCTCAATTCTTTGGTTTTATATATTTATGGGAGCATTTTTGCACAACTCTTCCACCTCAGTTACATGCCCACTTTCGACCAAAGCGGTACTGAGATCGACCTATTCAAAACAAGTAGCAAAATTACTTATTATTTTACAGTTATGGGCTTCCGGTTGCCGGTTATGGGGTAGGCCCTGTCCCAGGCTTTGATGGTTAGGGGCTTCCCTTTTTGGGTGTGATGGGTAGTTGTGCGCCCGGGGATATGCTATTCGGTCACTTCTCCTTTAATAATGGCTCGTTTCAGCTCGTCCAGGGTCTTTCTATCTGCTCCCACAATGTACAGGGCATATACGGTTACGCCGGAGATAATGGAAAGGACCAGCAAAAGCATGGGGCTAATATGAGGTGTGAGCAACCATTGGAGCAATAGTACCACCAATGCCATGGTCCCGCTGGCTAAAAGGGCCGGAACCACATGTTTCAGATATTGAATAAAGCTGTGGATCATGCTTTTATCGGTATAGTATTGTATTGCAATGGTTTTTATCACAATAAATACTACGTGAATGGCCAGTACGGTTATAATACCAAGGGAAGCAAACTGAATAAGGGCCAGAAAATAAATGATCACGGTAGTCAGATCCACGTAAAAGATCACTTCCGGCTTGTTAATGGCATAAAGAAGGGATGTGGATACGTTGGCAGCCAAGATCATAAACATCATGGTAACAGAAAATACCTGCAGCACAATAATGCTGTCCATCCACTCATCGTGAAAAAACAGGGGAATAAAAAGATGGGCTGTCAGTGCAATGCCGGCAAATACGGGAAAGGTGGCCAGGGACACATATTTATTTATGCGCAGGTATATTCTGGAAAGGCGTTCACGATTATTTTTTATACGTGCAAAGACAGGATAGACAATTCTGGTAAAGGATTTAGTTATCAATCCTCTGATCTTTTCCAGCATATTTTTCCCAAAATGATATACTCCCAGGATCTCAGAACCCAGTACATACCCGATCACCAGTTCGTCGAGCCTTATAGACAGGTAGTTGATAATTTGTTTTCCTGAGACAAAAGCGCCAAAGCGCAGGAACGGGGCAATATATCTGAGGCGCATATTCAGTGAAAGGCTGGCAATACGAAGGCGAACCACCAGGGTGCACACCACTATGGTGGTGAATAAAGCGCCGGCAATCTGCCCCCACACCACACCCATAATGCCTTCACCGGCAACCAGCAGAAGGGTGGTGACTAGAAAAACAAACAGGTTCCCGCCCATGTCAACCAGGGCAAGGTGCTTAAAGTACAGTTCTTTTTGCAAAAATGCCCGAAACAGCAGGGCCGGACCGGAAAATAGAATAATGAGCACGGAAAACCTTAAATATTCCGAAAGGTCAGGCATGGAATAAAAAGTGGCAATATGAGGCGATGAGAAGTATAGGGCTAAACAGAAAAATAAACTGGCGATCACGTTGAAAAGGAACAGTGCACCCGTTTCCTTTTTTGAAATATGATCCCGCTGTACGATGGCCTGGCTGATACCAAAGACCTCCATAAGCTTGATCAAGCCAATAACAACAAGGATAATGGAAATGCGTCCAAACTCTTCTGCATTCAAAAACCAGGACTTAATATATAGCAATCCGGGCCCGGTAAGGGCACTTAACACCGTTTGAATGGTGGTCCATTTGATGCCACTGATGGCTTTTTTTTCCAGACTGCTCAATGGGTTTGCTTTCTGTTATTTGTTTGTTAGTGAATAACCTGCCGCGAAAACCCTGGCGGTTTTTTATTACCCGGGGCTTACATAGTGGGCGGCATTCACCTGCAGAAATAAAGTGACAAAAGTAAAAAAAAGACCTCAATGCTACTGCCCTTTTTACAACCGCCGGTGATCCCTTTGTCTCACCTGAATAATATCTGAGTCCGGTCTAAAATGGGTGCATTTGATTTTCAGCGGATGGGATAAATTTTGTGTTTTTATTCCCTGCTCATCCGTTAAGAGATAATGGGAAAAGCGGCTGAATTTCAAAAGTGCCCTTTTCAGATCAAGCATAATAATTTAAGGGGTATTGCACCGGGGGTTGATATTGTTTATTACAAATCGGTGTATCACATTTAGATCTTCAGCATACTCACTTCCATGGAATTCACCCAGGTGGCTATAGTCAATTTTCTTCATAAAGTTATACATATAGCTTTCTGCCAGGGGCATATAGCTCCAGTGCCAGGGTTCCTCATTATAGCCGTCCTTTCTTCCCGGGGTATAGGGTTGACAAAAGCCATATTCCCGGGCATTTTCTTTGAGCCACTGGTATTCCCGGACTCCCTTTCCTTCTTGAAAATAACGTGTGCTCAGTTTGTTAAGGTCTATATCTGTTCCCCAGTGGTGTCGTGAAGTTCCCGGCATTGCTGAGTATTTAAGGATGCCTTCCACACGATGTTGGGGTTCAGGGTATTCATGGAGCATATTTTTACCCCCTGATAGTTGCTCTCCGTTAAATTTGCTGTTCCATATCCATCTTTGGTGGTTATAGCTTCTGAAGGCTGAAATAATCTGCAGATGGACTCCTTCACTTTTGGCGTGGGTGCGCATTTTCAGGAAAGCCTCCAGTGCATCGCGGTGCAAAAACAAGCCGCTGCGATGGGCTATGGGAACAGGGATTTCCACGAGCATGCTATCTTGCCCGGCGTTCACCTTCCCCAGCAGGTATGGTTTGTCAATATCCATATGGGAAGCCCTGGGGGCATTATTATTCATGGCATTTTCTGATAGCCGGGTGTGTGAAGCATTATCCGTTGTATCTGTCGCTGGCTTTTCCTCTCCATTGCTATTACTCCCCGGCGGGGTGTTGCAGGCGGAGGAAAAAATGGCAAAAAGCACGATGGTACCGGTGCGTATCCATTGGGTAAAACGGTTATTCTTTATATACATTGGCATTTATGGTGTTTGTTCCATCATTATGCGGCATTGTTTTTCCAGGTTTTGGGACGACAGCCCGTATTTATTCATCAGCTCCTTAGGTTCGCCTGATTCTCCGAAGCAGTCGGGCATGCCGGTGATCTTCACTGGCACGGGGTAGTTCTGTGCGGAAACTTCTGTTACGGCAGCTCCCAGTCCGCCGGTTACCTGGTGTTCTTCAGCGGTTACTATCTTTTTTGTTTCCCTTGCGGCCCGGATAATGATCTCTTTATCTATGGGTTTAATAGTGTGTATGTTAATCACTCTGGCGTTGATATTGTCTTTTTCCAGGGTGTAAGCGGCTTGCAGGGCGTGCCAAACCATATGACCGGTAGCGATGATGGTAATATCTTCCCCTTCTTTAAGGCATTGTCCTTTTCCGGGCACCAGGGGTGTATTTTCCGGGGTGAAGTTGGGTGCTGCTTCTCTTCCGAAGCGGATATATACGGGTCCGTTAATTTTTTCAATGGCGGCGATAACGGCTTGATGGGTTTGGTTGGCGTCACATGGTGAAAGGACGGTCATATTGGGCAGGGACCGAGTTACGGCAATATCTTCCAGTGCCTGGTGGGTTGCTCCGTCGGGACCCACGGAGATTCCGGCATGTGCACCTCCGATAATGGTATGCACGTTATTATAGCAGATGGATACCCGCATTTGGTCTGCGGTACGCATAACGGAGAAGGCTGCATAGGTAGTAAATACGGGAATAAGGCCTGACAAAGCCATTCCGGCACACACGGCGGCTGCATTTTGTTCGGCGATACCAAGGCTAAAGAACCGCCCGGGGAATTCTTCTTTAAACAGGTTTACGTTGACCGATCCGGTGATATCTGCTCCCAGCGCAACCACCCGAGGGTTGCGTTGTCCGGCTTCTTTTAATCCCTGGCCGAACCCCAGTCTGGTGGGCTTATCTCCCAGGTTGTGGTATTGCTTATTACTATCCATGATACAAGGCATTTATAAACGATTCCAGCTCCTTTTTTGGCAAGGGTTTTCCGTGCCAGCGGTAGTCGTTTTCTATATGGGGCACCCCTTTACCCATATTGGTTTTGGCAATTACCACCGTGGGCACTCCGGGCGTGATGGGGGCATTTTGGAGGGTAGACCGGATATGGGCGTGATCGTGTCCGTCGCAGTGAAGCACCTCCCAGCCAAAGGCCCGGAACTTGTCTTCCAGCGGTTCGATCTCCATCACTTCCTTTGTGTATCCGTCGATTTGCACGTGGTTACGGTCCACAATGGCCACCAGGTTATCCAGTTTATGGTGAGCTGCGCTCATGGCAGCTTCCCATATGGCGCCTTCCTGCAGCTCGCCATCGCCATGGATGCTGTATCCCCGCCAGTCGGTGTTTAGGTGCTTTGCCGACAGTGCCATTCCCACGCTAACGGAAAGGCCTTGCCCCAGAGACCCGGCCGATAGCTCCACTCCGGGAAGGCCATGGTCACGGCCAGGATGCCCCTGAAGACGGGATCCCAGCTTCCTTAAGGTCAATAGTTCCTCCTCCGGAAAATATCCCGATAGGGCTAAAGAGGCGTATAATACCGGGGCTACATGGCCAATGGAAAGCACCAGCCGGTCACGATGGGCCCAGGAAGGATCCTCAGGACGATGCCGCAATATTTGAAAGTACAGCACAGCAAACACGTCCGCCAGCCCCAGAGAACCACCTGTATGGCCACTGCCTGCCTCTGCAATGCTGCGCAAAACCCACTCACGGATTCGCATGGATTGCTTTTCCAAATCCCGAACAGACATGCTTTGATGTTTCATGGCTATTGATCTTAAAAATAATATCCAATAGATTCACGGCAAAGATAGTGATTCTGCTACGGATGAGGATCGTTTAATGAGGTCACTTTTGATTTCAGCGGCTTTTTGCCCCGGACCCTAAAGGGTGAAGCCGCTGAAAATCAGGCACCCTTTAGGGATGGGGCAAAGCTGATTTTCAGCGGATGTAAAAAAATAGTGTTTTTAGACCGGATTCACGGATGTTTTAGTAAAAGGGAATGTTTTTGGCCTCTTCCACCTGATACATCCCCGGGTGTTCTGCCAGCCATCTTCTGTACTGTTCCAGAGAAGGATAGTATTCCTCCTTAAAGCTAAGATAGCTCTTTTTTACGACGGCCCTGTTATGTACATAATGGGCAAAGTCATACAGTTGCCAGCCCAGTCCGCGGCTAATAACGATCTTATCCACTTCTGTTTCCAGGTTCCTTCTGAAGTTACTGCTGAACAAGTATGCCAATCCGTTGGACAGGATACGGACCATAGACTTTTGTTCGTAGTCGGCTATATGTGCCAGTTCGTGGCCGATAATGCCAATACGGGCATTGAAGGGAAGGCTGTCATAGTTGATGGTACTGCCATCGCCGGTTTTGTTGTTCAGCAAGATCCGGTATGTGCGTGCATTTTTGGGCATAAAGATGGCATCCGGACGGGGCCGTGCGGCCATGGTTGTGGGAAGAATTCTGGCACGAAACTGAATTTGAACATTCTGAAGATCAGGGAAGTGAGACAGCGCAATCAGTATTTCCTCCTCATATTCAGCAGGGTACTGTTTGTTAGCCCCGTAAAGGTGGCGCAGGGAATCCTGCTTCCCGGCATAATCCGTCCGGTGAATCACTTTGGATGCCTCCGCAGCATAAGCGGAAACGGAAATACCAAAGAGCAAAAACAACCATATGAACCAAAACAAACGTTTCAAAATAATACTTTCTTTTTGCGGGTTAAAAAATGCCTTTCCCGGAGATTTTTGAGTTATCACGGAGTAGATGTGCAGCTATATTTTATTTGTGGTTGGTGATTCATAATATATAACGCAGGCTGTTTTATAATAGTATTCCTCTGCCATTTCCGGGGGTCCGCGAATTTTCGCTAATCCGCCCCGCCGCCCGCGCCCCTCAGTCCTTTAAAGGGGAGGTCCTCCTGTGCTGGCTATTACCCCATCGATAGATTTGAACTTTTTGATAATTTCTTCCGTTTTACTTTTGGTCACTGCCAGTTCCAGGCGGCAATCTGTTTCAAATATTGTATTTAGCAGGTGGAGTTGATTTTCTTTTATTGTTTGCATAACCGCGCCCATTTGAGCGTATTGGAAGTGCAGGGAAATACGTTGGCGGATAGTTTTTGTGGTGATGGTATTGTTATTGAGGGCTTCTTTTGATGCGTCCCGGTAGGCGTTGATAAGTCCTCTGATTCCCAGTTTTGTGCCTCCGAAATACCTTACTACAACCACCAGTATATTGGTAAGATTATGGGATCGGAGTTGGCCAAAAATGGGGTTTCCGGCCGATCCCGACGGCTCGCCGTCGTCATTGATCCGATGGCGTGAATAGTCCCAACCCAAACGCCAGGCATAGCAGTGATGGCGTGCATCATGATATTGCTTTTTTAAGGCTTCCAGCTCCGCTTTTACCTGGCTCTCCGTATCAACCGGTATGGCCAGGGCAATGAACTTGCTGCCACGGTCCTTGTAAACGCCTTGCGAACGCTTATCTATTGTCCTATATCGGTCTTTATCACTCATAAAGGTGTTTGTCAAACATATGGGTATTTATCACACATGTCGGCTTTTATCACACATAAAGGTATTTTTATGATGTTCGGGCAATGGCAATTAAGAATATGGCTACCACGGCTATGGCGATCCCCAGCCAGTTGATGTTCCTTAGACGTTCCTTAAAGGCCAGGTAACCGGTAAGGGCCGACAAAGATACAATGCTCACATTTTGTACCGGCACCACCACAGAGACTTCAAACACACTGATGGCTCGTAAAAAGTAATAGGTAGATCCAAAGTTTAGCAAGCCCAGGATTATCCCAGCCCAAACATTCTTCCAGGCAGGCTTGCGCTTTCCTGTAATCAGGTTGTAAGCAACAATGCCAAAAGCAAACAGCAGGGAAGTGGCAAAAATAACGGATAAAAACAGCAGGGTATGGTCGTTATCCTGCTTTATCCAGGTCTTCTCACTGAAAGAGATCATGGTATCATTTGCGCCATTCACTATAAACAAAAGGATGGGAAACAACAGGTACCGGGTATCCACATGGATGGTTTTATCCCTTTTAAATATCAGGTAAAAGGAGATGAGTATGAGAAAGATCCCGGTAAGCTTCAGTGTTCCTGCTGCTTCATTAAGGAATATCAGGCCAAAGATGGTGGGTATGAGCACGGATATGCGGCTGGAAACTCCGGTAATGGCTACTCCGGCCTTTTGTGAAGACAGGGCAAACAGGTTAAACCCGATCACAAAGAACACTCCAATTACTATAGCCATTGGAAACCAGGGCAGTGCGGCCAGTTGGGAAGGCTTTAATCCACTGCTTTGTACCGAATAGGAGGCTCCGGCAGCAACGATATAATTGATGGCTATGGCCTGCATGTTACTAATGCGATATCCGTTAAATAATCGGAATACGATGATTACCGCAGTAGACATGATTATGGCCAGAATTAGATATATCATGGTGATGTTGGTCTATATTCCGGGCAAATGTAAGGAAAATGGATTTTTGTCATTGATCACATGGACCAGTCGGTCGTTTTCTACCTGGTCGATGGAAACCACCATCCCAGGTACTTGAGGTCCTCTCAGTCCATTATGGAACAGAAGGTTACCAGATAGCAGGCGGGCCTCATCCCACAGGCCTGTTTCAATAAAGCTGTTGAGCACCATCTGCCCACCTTCCACCATGAGGGATTGGATGTTTTGACTGTGAAGGTAGTCCAGAATCTGAGACATGAGCGGGGAGTCAAAGTCCAGGGTGACAAAGCGCAGGTTATGGCTGTTGTTGCCGGGTTTCCGGGAAAAAATAATGGTCTCTTGTTGCTGGTCTTTTAGTTTGATGTTCTCGGGGAGTATTTGGTGTTCATCCACCACCAGTCTTAGCGGGTTTTTTCCGGTCCATTCCCGCACGGTAAGCTCCGGGTCGTCGTGGATAACGGTGCGGGTACCCACCAGGATGGCGTCAAAAGCGGCCCGCCAGCGGTGCACCAGTGCCTTTAGGCTCTTGCCAGTAATCCAGTTCATATGGGGAGACTGGCCTGAATGCCTCGATTTATCTATGAATCCATCAATGGTTTGGGCCCATTTAAGCATGATATAGGGGCGGTCCAGGGTATGAAAAGTGAAAAAAGCACGGTTAAGATAGTAACATTCTGGCTCCAGAACCCCCTGAGTCACTTGTATTCCTGCACTTTTCAGCTTTTCTATGCCTTTGCCGGCCACCAGCTTATTGGGGTCTGCTGCCCCAATCACCACCCGCGGGATTTCTTCAGCAATGATACGATCACTGCAGGGAGGGGTCTGACCATAATGAGAACATGGCTCCAGGTTTACATACAGCGTGGCACTCTTTAACAACCACTTGTCTTTTACCGACCGGATAGCCAGCACTTCAGCATGAGCTTCTCCGCATTTATGGTGATACCCTTCACCGATGATCTTATCCTTATATACGATCACTGCCCCCACCATGGGGTTGGGAGAGGTCAACCCTTCCCCGCAGCGGGCCAGCTCCAGGCATCGCTGCATATATAATCTGTCTTTCATAGTTCGTATCTTTGCGCAAAAATACAACAACCCCTGCAAATGGAGCCCCGTCATTATACATTATGGACCTATAAGCGGCATGCCGCCCACCGCCTCAAAGAGATATACCCCTTGCGGGAGGCGGATAGCCTGGCCATGCGGATGCTGGAAGAGGTAATACACCCTGAGCAAACGAAACTACTGGCATGCTGGCATGATAACCTATCCGGTGATCACCGCAAACGCCTGGACATCATGCTGGATGAGCTGCTGCGTGGCACTCCCATTCAGCATATTATCGGCTATGCCTGGTTTGATGGCTTGCGTATTAAGGTGACACCAAACACCCTGATCCCTCGCCCCGAAACGGAATGCCTGGTGGAAGAAGCTGTATCCCTGCTGAGCCGGCAAAACAAAGGAAAAACCGTGCTGGACCTGGGTACCGGAAGCGGATGTATTGCCATAGCCATTAAAAGACGAATGCCTGCAGCGGAAGTGGATGCCTCTGATATTTGTGCCAATGCGCTGAAGGTTGCTGCAGAGAATGCACGTAACCATCTGACATCCATAGGATTTGTGTGTGATGATATGCTTTCTCCCCGGAGGGATAAATACCATAAGCATGGGTATGACCTGATCGTCAGCAATCCTCCTTATATTCCTCAATGGGAAAAAGCCCTTATGCATAAAAATGTGCTGGAACATGAGCCAGGTGGGGCACTGTTTGTGCCGGACCATGACCCGCTGCTATATTACCGGGCCATATTAACCCTGGCGGGTGACTTGCTGCGGCCGGAAGGGGCCGTAATAATGGAGATACATGAGCATAAAGCTCAGGAGATGAAGGCTCTGTGTGTAGATCTGGGCTATAAAAAAATCCGCCAGGTCAATGACCTGGCGGATAAACCCAGAATATTTGTGGTAAGCCCGGGGGCTTAAGGTTTCAGGTATCTTTCCAGCCAGTTATATAGCTCTTCGTACCAGAATATGGAGTTTTGCGGGGTAAGTATCCAGTGGTTTTCATCGGGGAAATAGACCAGTCGGGCATCCAGCCCTCTGGATTTATATATATTATACACCAGGAAAGCGTGTGCAACGGGTACCCTGTAGTCCTTTTCGCCATGGATAATCATCATGGGTGTTTTAAAGTTATGGGCATAAGTAGCCGGGTTTATACGTTGCATTTCTTGGGGGTTTTCCCATGGGGATCCGCCGTATTGTTTTTCGCGGTTGGCGCTATAGTCGGAGGCAAACTGCAGGTTCAGGTCAAATACGCCGGCATGGTTTACCAGTGCGGCAAACCGGTCTGTATGTCCGGCGATCCAACTGACCATGTATCCGCCATAGCTTCCTCCGGTGGCGGCCATTTTTTCTTCATCGGCATATTCTTTTTCCCCAATCAGGTCGGCGGCTCTCATAATATCTTCATATGGCAGGTGGGCATGGTCTCCGTGAATAGACTGTGCAAACTCCTGTCCGAAGCTGGTCGAGCCATGGAAGTTGGGCATGGCCACGATATATCCGGGAGCCGCAAACAGGTGTGCATTCCAGCGGTAGTGCCACTGGTCGCCAAAGGTGCCGTGTGGGCCGCCATGGATCATAAATACCACGGGATACTTTTTATCCGGGTCAAAACCGGGGGGATAAACCATAAACATTTGTACGTCTGTATCGTTGGCGCCTTTATAGGTGATGTTCTCCACCTTTCCCAATGATATGCCGGAGAGGCGTTCATCGTTGAATGAAGTGATGCGCCGGCTTTCTTTTTTTCGGCTATGGATCTCATAGAGTTCTGTGGGCTTGTCCAGCTCGTGCTGTGTAAATACCAGGGTGCGCCGTCCTGCTTTGGCCACATTGTTGGTGGTGCCGCCCCGAAACAGCTCTTCCACCTGGCCCCCGGCAGCGGGAATGGAAAATAATGACTTCATGGCCCGGTCCTGGGCATGAAAGAATATGGTCTTCCCGTCATCCGACCATATCCATTGCTCAAAAGACTTGTCAATATCTTCGGTGATATTATTATAGGTCTCTTTTTCCCGGTCGTAGATCACCATCTGCACGTTGTCGGCATAAAAGTGCTCTATGTTTTGCTGTCCATACAAAATATACCTTCCGTCGGGGCTGTATACCGGGTTCAGGTCGTTGGCGGGGTTGTGGGTGGTGATATTTTTTATGGTGCCGCTGCCATCGGTGCTCAGCAGGTAGATATCGTAGTCCAGCCGCTCGTAGGGGGCAGGGGTGCTGTTCATGGACAGGGCGATCTGTTCCCCGTCGGGGGAAAGGTCATAGGAAACACCGCCCATCATGCTGAAGTAGTTGTTCACTTGTGGCATTAAGTCGGTAACCGACCCATCTTCCAGGCTCACTTTAAACAACCTGGAGTAATAGCCCTCCAGGAGCCAACGGTCCCAAAAGCGGTACATATTATTCTCTGTTGCCCGGCCGCTCACCTTACTGGCCTTCCTTTCCTCCATAAGCTCTTTCAGCTTTTCAAAATCGCCCCCATATTCGGGAAGGATATTGGCACCAAAGGCCATGCTTTCCCCATCGGGAAACCATTTGATGCCATAGAATCCTACGGGCAGGTGGGTGACCTGCCTGGCCTCGCCGCCTTTTTTCAGGTCCAGTACATATACTTGTGGCGGCCCGTCGTGGCGACCGCTGAGAAAAGCAATACGGCTGCCACCGGGAGAAAATACCGGCGAGTGGTCCTTTCCGGTAAAGGTGATCTGACGCGTATCGCCCGTATTACGGTCTAACAAATATATATGGGATTCAGACTGATTATCGTCTATATCATACTGTGTTACCGTGAATACTACCCGGTCGCCACCGGGAGAAACGGAGGGAGTGCCCACCCGTTCCATGTTCCACATCAATTCCGGAGTTAATGGCTCGGCACCACTAACCGGGGTTAAGCCTGCCATTAAAAATGCGGCAACCCAAATGCTGAAATATGCTTTCATATGTTTATTTTTTTGTTCCTTGTTCGTTGTTCGTTGCCATGAATGCACGAATAATATGTTTTTTATATGTTTAGCAAAGCGGTTCTCACAATCACAGCAGGCCCCGAAGGGGTGACATGATTATTTCTTCGCCTCCTGGCATCATTTCCCGGCGCGCGCCCCCGGCCCCTAAAGGGGAGGGCCATCGCGCATGGTTGCCTCACCAACGTTTCTTCACCGCAAACTGCCGCGGGTTGGCCC